>JBEKYF010000009.1:0-62530 GCA_049511255.1 Terriglobales bacterium
ACCGTGCTCGCCACCGGCCCGATGTCGGTCTTCCTGTCCGCCGGATCGCCCACTACCAGGCGCCGCACCCGTTCAACAAACCGCTCCAGGAACTCCTGATAGATGCTGGCTTGGATGAAGATTCGCTTGGGCGCGGTGCACGTCTGGCCCGAGTACATGAACTTCGATGCCATCAGGTCATCAAGCGCCCAGTCTAGGTCGGCATCGGCGAACACGATGAATGGGTCCTGCCCCGGCCCCTCAAACACCAGCTTCTTGCCCGCGGCGCGAAATGCTTCTTCGTAGGGCAGGATGTTCTCGTCGAATCCGAATGCCACCGCCGCGGTCACTTCGGGATCCGCGAGCGAGTCCTCAAGCAAGCTCTTGCCGGTCCCGCCATAGAACGCGACTGCATCGCCGAAGATCGGCCGGTAGAGGTCTTTCGTCAACGCCATGATGCGCCGCCCCTTCGACGAAAACTTCACGGTCAGCCGGTTGCCGACGATATAGATCGAGGTGATCGCAGTATTGAGCCATGCGCTGCCGTTGTAGGACAGCATCAGATTGACACGCGCCCTGGGACGCAGGGGCAAGCGGTCTCGCAAAAAAACCGCATCCGCATACATTCTGAGCCGATCGATGGTGGTATCCACCTCGCGCGTGCTGTCCTTGACCGTAAATTGCAGATCGCGGACGGCGCAATCGACCACTTCGTCACCGTGCTTTTCGAGTGCACCGGCAAGCGCCAGCACACGCTCATAGCGCTCCTCGAATAACATAAGCCGGAATCTCCTTCTTGACCTCGAAAACGGCATCATAGTACACCCGCGACACTGGGAAACGATTCATTCTCTGAGATGTCCGCGAGGCGTGCACCCTGACAGTGGCTTAGAATAGAGGGGTAGAAGCCCGCTACCGAAGAGCAATAAATCAGACGCGGCGGTGTGATGAGAACAAATATGAGTGATGAACAGACTGATCTTTTATGCCCGCACTGTGGTCAGACGTTTTCCGCCTTCCTTCACCAAATGGCCGACAAGAACGCCAAAGTCGTGTGTCCGAGTTGCGGCAAGGCCCATGACGGCAAGCCTCCGAGCGCTGCCCAGCCCGGTGCGGTGGCGGGGTCCGTCAAGAAGACTATTTAGATCGACCCAACCTTTTCCATCCCGCGCGCCGGTTCCGTCATCTTATTTGGAGTAATGTTTTTGGGATAATCTCTAGTAGGGAGATCTTTAGCTAGGATCCTATCCCGGATCTTGTTTTCTCGCGCCACCGATGGCCTCCAATCAGGAAGAAGAAGTATTAGGGAAAGCGTACGACGGCCGGCTGATGCGGCGGCTGCTCACGTATCTGCGTCCGCACAAGTGGTCCGTGGCGGTGGCGCTCGGGGCGATCATCCTGAAGTCAGGGTTGGACGTGCTGGGGCCGTTCCTCACCAAGATCGCCATCGACAAATACCTGGCGAAGTCGGCGGACTCGCATTCGTCCTCGCACTCATGGATTGGCGACCGGTTGAGCGACGCTCCCCTGACCGGCATCGCGCAGATTGGCGGGCTTTACGTCGGGATTCTCATCTGCACTTTCGCGCTGGAGTTCGTCCAGACTTACCTGATGCAGTGGACCGGGCAGAAGGTGATGTTCGATCTGCGCAGCCAGATTTTCCGCCACCTGCAACACATGCACGTCGGATTTTTCGACAAGCATCCGGTGGGCCGGCTGGTGACGCGCGTGACCACCGACGTCGATGCGCTGAATGAAATGTTCACGGCGGGCGTGGTTTCGATTTTCGAAGACGTGTTCGTGCTCGCCGGCATTATCTTCATCATGATGAAGATGAACTGGAAGCTGGCGCTCATCACTTTCGCCGTGCTTCCGCTGATTGTGTACGCGACCATGATTTTCCGCGACAAGGTGCGCGATTCCTACCGGCGCATCCGCACGGCGATCGCCCGGATCAACGCTTACTTGCAGGAAGCGGTTTCGGGGATGCTGGTGCTGCAGCTTTTCAATCGGGAGAAGCGCGCCTTCAATAAATTTTCTGACATCAACGCCTCGCACATGGAAGCGTTTAAAGACGCCATCATGGCGTACGCGGTCTATTACCCGGTGGTCGAAATAATGTCGGCGATTGCCATTGCCAGCATCATCTGGTTCGGCGGGAATGATGTGATCCGGGGCGTGGCAACGCTCGGCGTACTGGTCGCGTTCATGCAATACGCGCAGCGGTTCTTCCGTCCGATTCAGGACCTGAGTGAGAAGTACAACATCCTGCAGTCGGCGATGGCGGCGGGAGAGCGCGTATTCAAGCTGCTGGATACAAAGATTGAAGTGACGTCGCCGGCGATCGCGAAACAACCGCAGGGGCCGGGTCGGATTGAGTTTGATCGTGTGTGGTTTGCGTACAACGTTAGTGGAGCGACGGGCGTCCTCGCCCGTCCGGAGGACGCAGCGGGACGGGCGAGGACGCCCGTCGCTCCACAAACCGGCGAGCCCGACTGGGTGCTGCGCGACGTAAGCTTTGTGCTTGAACCGGGCGAGACGATCGCCGTCGTCGGCCACACCGGGGCGGGCAAGACTACGCTGATTTCGCTGCTGATGCGCTTCTACGACGTGCAGCGTGGAGCGATTCGCATCGACGGCGTCGATATCAAGAAGATGAACCTTGACGATCTGCGCAGCCGCTTCGGCGTCGTCTTGCAGGATCCATTTCTATTCAGCGGCACGGTTGCGGGCAACATCCGGCTGGGGACGGCGCGCATTCAGGACGCGGACGTGGAGCAGGCGGCGGAGGACGTCAACCTCGCCGACTTTATCCGAACTTTGCCGGGAGGATTCAAAGAGGAAGTGCGCGAGCGCGGCTCGACGCTCTCGACCGGGCAGAAGCAGTTGATTTCGTTCGCGCGCGCGCTGGCGCATAGTCCAAAGATTCTGATCCTCGATGAAGCGACTTCGAGCGTGGATACGGAGACCGAGTTCCGGGTGCGCGAAGCACTCAACCGCATGGTGGAAGGGCGGACGGCGCTGATCATCGCGCACCGGCTCTCGACTATTCAGCGCGCCGACAAGATCATCGTGATGCACAAAGGCAAAGTCCGCGAGATGGGAACGCACCAGCAACTGCTGGCCCAGCGCGGGATTTACTGGAAGCTCTACCAGTTGCAGTACAAGGATCAGGAGATGCCGGTGGCTCCCTCGGTCACGGCCAACGCCGACGACTGAACACTCGTCTATCTGCCCCGTTACAATGTGTTCCGTGCAAGTTCTCATCTCGGCCGGTGAAGCCTCGGGCGAAATGTATGGCGCGCAACTGATCGAGGCGCTGCGCCGGCGCGAGCCTTCTCTCACCTTTTTCGGCGCGGGCGGGGAGCGCATGCGTGCTGCGGGATGCGAGATCGTTGTTGATGCTAAGGACCTGGCGGTGGTCGGCATCACTGAGGTCCTGAACCGTCTGCCGAAGATTCTTGGGCTCTATCGGAAATTGATTCGCGCGGCCGATGAGAAGCGCCCGGCGCTTGCCGTCGTCATCGACGCACCGGCCTTCAACTGGCGCGTGGCGCGGCAGATGCGCAAGCGAGGTATCCCGGTCGTTTACTACGTCTGCCCGCAGTTTTGGGCGTGGCGGCAGGGACGCGTAAAGTTGCTGCGCAAGTACGTCAACAAAGCGCTGGTGATTTTCCCCTTCGAAGAAAAGTTCTATCGCGATCGCGGAGTGGACGCGACGTTTGTCGGCCATCCGCTGACTGATCTGCCCGCGCCTGCAATTACTCGCGAAGCTTACGCTGCCGAGTACGAGCTCGATGCCGCGAAGCCCTGGATCACGCTGATGCCGGGCAGCCGCCGAAAAGAAGTTCGCATGAACCTGCCGACGATTCTTGATGCGGCGGATGGTCTGGAGAAAGATTGTCTACAGAAAGATTGCCTGGGCAGCGGTTATGAGTTCCTGCTGCCGGTCGCGCCCACGCTGGACGCGTCGTTTCTTCGGGAAATGATCGCGGCACCGACAGGGACGCGGCAAGCCGCGCCTCCACCGAACATTCACTTAGTCCCTGAAGCGCTCCCGGCGCTCTACCACTCGCGCGCGGCAATCGTGGCCAGCGGCACAGCTACGGTCGAAGCGGCCATCATGGGCACTCCGTTTGTTATGGTGTACCGCGTATCTAGGCTGACCTATGCGCTGGGCAGGCCGCGCGTGAAAGTTCCTTACTTTGCGATGGTCAACCTGATTGCCGAGGAGGAGATCGTTCCCGAACTGGTGCAGCACAAGTTCACGGTAGAAAACATCGTCGCGGAGATGAACAAGATCATCCCTGACGGCGAGCCGCGGGCGCGCATGATCGAGCGCTTGGTGGCGGTGAAGGCAAGACTGAAGCAAGGGAGCGGCGGCGGCGCTCATCCCTCGGAGATGGCGGCAGAGATCATACTGAAAGTGATCGGGTAAGTTTTCAGCAAACAAATTTTGCTAACCCTTGTCGGCACAGCATCTTTTGCGGGAAAATTAACATCATACAAATGGTTGTTCTCGCCAGGAGACTCTACTTGAAGCTCTGCCACTCTCGACCAGCGCGCCGGGCGCTCGGGTTAACGGTTGTCTTTTTTCTGGTCTTTTTTCTTACCTCGGTCGTGAACCGGCCGGCGCTGGCGGCCGAAAAAACGCGCCTGCGCGCGGACGACTATCAGATCGACGTCGAACTGCTGCCGCAGACTCACAAGCTCACTGCGCGCGCCACGGTAAAGGTTACGGCGCTCGAAGACATCAACGTGGCCGTGTTTCAGTTGAACAACGCGCTGCGCATCACCAAGCTCACGGATGCGAACAACAAGCCACTCACTCCGGAGCGCAACACGCAGGATTCGACCGTGCGTTTTGCGCTCAACAGCGACCTGGCAAAAAATGCGAGCACCAGCTTCACCTTCGAATACGAAGGCACGCTGGAAAGCGCTGACGACAGCCCGGTTCAGGGATTGAAACTCGCCTACGTCGGCCCGGATACCAGCTACCTGCTTTATTCCGGATTGTGGTTTCCGGTCGCGGGATACGGCGTCAACCGCTTTACTTCGACGATCAGCGTTACCGTTCCGGCGCACATGGTGGTGATCGGCAGCGGGAAGGAAACGTCCGCGGCTGCGACTGCGGCGGCCGCTGCAAAGAAGCCCGCGACGGCGCTGGCGAATTCCAAGACTTTCACCTTCACGTGGGACAAGCCAAGTTTTCCGGGCACGATCATTGCCGGCACGTTCCAGGAATTCAAGAGCGAGGAAGCGGGCATCGACCTGCACGTGTTCTTCAAGCCGAATAAACAGGACCTTGGCGCGGAGTACGCATCGACGGCGATCAAGGCATTCACCTACTTCGTCACCCAGTATGGAGTCGCGTCCTCGACGCGGTTGAAAGTCGTTGAAATCCCGGATGACACGGTGCCCTCGGCATGGGCGCCAGAAATCGCGATGCTTTCGAGCCGCGCCATCACGGAAAAGACCAACTACCGCTTGCTGGCCTATACGATTGCCCATCAGTGGTGGGGCGTCTCGGTGAGTCCGGCATCGAAAGACGACTGGTGGATCAGCGACGGGTTCTCGCGCTACTCCGAAGCTCGCTACGTGGAGAGCGCAGCGGGCGCTGCGGGGCTCGAGGAAATGGTGAAGGACATGTCGGTGGGCGCGCTCGCCTATGACAGCGTGCCGCTTTCGAGCGCCGACAAGCTGGATTATTTTTCTCCAGAGTTTCAGTCTTTGGTGACCGACAAGGGCGCCATGATCCTGCACATGCTGCGCTGGGTTGTCGGCGAGAACAAGTATCTGAAGATCATGCGCGAGTTCGCCACCAAGTATGCGGGCAAGTCCGCCAGCACGGACGATTTCCGCGAACTCAGCGAGCAAGTGTATGGCGAGAAACTTACCTGGTTCTACTCGCAGTGGATGGATTCCACCAGCGCCCCCGAGTTCAAGGCCAAGTACACGTGCTACCGGCTGGGCAACAACAAAGGCTTCCGGATTGTGGGCGCGATCACGCAGGATCTTGATCTTTTCCGCATGCCGGTAAGTTTGCGAATCGATACCGACGGAAGAACGGAAGAAAAACGCATTGAGGTAGTGGGCACTGATTCCCCATTTTCGGTCGAAACCTTTGGACGCCCGCGGCGGATCACTGTCGATCCCGAAAACCGCGTGCTGACCAACTCCAAGGACATCAAGCTGCGTTCCTCCATCGTGCGCGGACAGGGTCTGACCCAGCAGGGCGATCTGGCCGGAGCTCTGAGCGAGTTCAACAAGGCGCTCGAAGTCAACAAGAACAGTTCGCTGGCCCACTACCGGATCGCCGAGGTGTTTTTTCTGCAGAGGAATTATCAGGCGTCAGCGAATGCCTACCGCGCATCGCTGAATGGCGACGGTGAGCCGCGCTGGACCGAGGTTTGGAGCCACTTGCAGCTGGGCAAGATTTTCGACGTAACCGGGCAGCGCGAACGCGCCGTCAACGAATACCGGCAAGCCATCCAGACCAACGACAATACCCAGGGTGCGCTCGAGGAATGCCGTCGCTACATGCAAAAACCCTTCGAGCGGGAAAAAGGAAGCTAAGTCGCTGCTCGCTGTAGCGGTGCAAAGCATCGTCGATGATGGGGAAGGCAGCGGTGCCGAAAGTGTATCGCGACTTGGGCATTTTGACCCGAAGCTTGACCCGTAACAGGCCAGCGCGTACAGTTTTTAAACAGGGGTGGGGTGTTTCATGTCCAGCGAAACCAGGTCGAGCGAAGCCAGCAAGTTTCTGAAATTTGGTTCGGTGACCGTGCTGATTCTGCTCTCGCTCGGCTATCTTGCCTACACGGGCGTGCAGGACAGCAAGAGCTACTACGTCACCATCAAAGAATTGAACGGGATGGGGAATGAGGCGTACTCCAAACGTCTGCGGGTAGCCGGAAACGTAGTGCCGGGCTCGATCAAGCGCTCCGGAACGAGGGTGGACTTCATACTAAAGGAAAACGATCTGACGCTGCCCGTTTCGTACACTGGGACGGAAGCTCCTCCCGACACTTTTAAGGACGACTCGCAAGCTTTGGCTGATGGCAGTTTCGGACGCGATGGCGTCTTCCACGCCAAGCAACTACAGGCCAAATGCGCGTCGAAGTACGCGCCGCAACCCGGAGCCACTCCGGCCGCCGAGCCCGGCAAGAGCATGTCGCAGAACCAGAATTCGCAGACCCAGAGTTCCGGATCTGGCGGGATGTCGAATTAATTCTCATTCCCTATTCCTTTGACTGAAACCGAGCCCGTCGTCACTGTCTCGAACCTGATCAAGCAGTTCGGCCGCTTTGCCGCGTTGCGCGGCGTTACCGCCGAATTTTCCGGCGGGAAACTCTATGCCATCCTTGGCGATAATGGCGCCGGCAAAACTACACTATTGCGCACTCTGGCAGGACTCAACCAGCCGTCGAGCGGCGAGGTCGCGATCCTCGGCTCCAGCAAGTTTCACGACATCTGCCAGCAGGTGGGCTACATGGCGCATCCTTCTCTGCTCTATGACGAGATGAGCGGGATGGAGAACCTGAAATACTTTGCCCGGCTGTACGGAATCACCAGCAGTACGCGCTGCGCGGAGGTCATCCGCGCGGTCGGACTTGATCCCGATCTCGTCCGCCCCGTCGGCCAGTATTCGCAAGGCATGAGGCAGCGGATGTCTTTGGCCCGGGCTTTACTAAACGATCCCAAGATCCTTTTGCTCGATGAGCCCTTCTCGAATGTGGACATTCATTCCGCCACCGAAATGGTCCGCCTGCTGGCCCATACCCGCGATCAGGGCAAAACAATATTCATCGTCACTCATCAGGCCTCATTGCTCGAGCACGCGGCCGACGAGTTCGTCTGGATGGAATCCGGCAAAATTGTCGGGCGCACGCGGGAACTGAAACGGCCGGCGAGTTCCGGGGAGACTGCCCGATGAGCGCTCCCACCGGTATCACCCGCGCCACGCTGCTCAAGGACCTGCGCCTCGAGTGGAGGTCGAAGGACGCCATCAACTCCATGCTGTTTTTTTCTCTGCTGGTGGTGGTCGTGTTCAGTTTTTCGTTCGATCCGAGCGCCGAAGAATCGCGCCTAATCGCCGGCGGCCTGATCTGGGTAGCGTTCCTGTTCGCCGCGGTGGTGGCGCTCAACCAGACCTGGGCGCGCGAGCTGCGCAACCAGGTGCTCGACGCCTACCGCGTCTCGCCCGCACCAGCGAACTCGCTATTCATAGCCAAGACACTGGGCAATTTTATTTTCGTGACGGTGCTGGAAGCGCTCATGACTCCGCTGTTCATCGTATTTTACCGGCTGCGGGCGCTCGGCCCGGCTTGGCAACTGCTGCTGGTCGCGGTGCTCGGAACCTGGGCCCTGGTCGTGAACGGGACTTTCTTCGCAGCCATGTCCCTGCGGACGCGCAGCCGCGAGATCATGCTGCCGTTGCTGCTGTTCCCGATCTCGATCCCGGCTCTCCTCGCCATGGTGCAATCCACCACGGCCATACTGAACGGCGAAGGCGCACGCTTCTGGATCGTGTTGCTTGTGACCTACGATCTGGTGTTTACTACGGTGTGCCTGCTCTTGTTTGAAACCGTCTTGAACGCAGAATGACGGTCGTAGCATGAAAGAAGCGGAATGAAAAAAGCCTTCCCCATCCTCGGTGTCCTGACCGCAGTCCTGCTGATCTATGCGCTATACATGGCGCTGGTGTGGGCGCCCACCGAAAAGACCATGGGCAACGTGCAGCGGATTTTCTACTACCACGTGCCTTCGGCCTGGACGGCGTTCATCCTCTTCTTCGTCAATTTCGTAGCTTCAGTTCTCTATCTGATTAAGCGCAAGCCTGCGGCCGATATTGTCGCCCTAGTCAGTGCTGAAGTGGGCGTCGTTTTCTGCACCGTCGTGCTGGTGACGGGCCCGATCTGGGCGCGTCCGGTCTGGGGCATCTGGTGGACATGGGACATGCGGCTGACCTCGACCCTGGTGCTGTGGCTCATCTACGTGAGCTACCTTTTCCTGCGCCGCTTCTCCTCCAGCGGACAAACGCCCACACTGGCGGCCGCACTGGCGGTTCTGGGCGCGCTGTGCGTGCCGTTCGTTTACTTCTCGATCTGGTTCTTCCGCACCCAGCACCCGCAGCCGGTCATGGGCGGAGGCGGTTCCATCGATCCGCGCATGCTGCACGTGTTGCTCATCAACTGGCTGGCCTTTTCCTGCTTTGCGTTTCTGGTTTGCTGGTCGCGCTATCGCCTGGAAAAGCTGCAGCGCGACGTCGACCACGCCCATGCCTTGGCATCGCTGCTCGACCCCCGCGGGAGTGGGCGATGAGCGGGAACGGATACCTTTTTGCCGCGTACGCCGTCACCTGGATCATCCACATCGCCTATTTGGGGACGATCGTCCGTCGCTACTCGCGCCTGCAGCGGGAGATCGAGGAATTGAAGAAACCAGGTGTCAAATCTTAGGTGTAAGGTCTCAGGACTGTGACACACGCAGTAGTTCCATCGCCGAAGTTTTTCCTGAGACCGAGCACCTGAGACCTGAGACCGGTTCTCCCGGGACCTTTTTTTTGCAACCATTTCCCCCTCTTCCGGCTTCTCACTATTGCGGCCTACGCTGTCTGCCCGGCTTGACAGCGTATCTGTTGGATGTAAAAGTATTTATTTGGTTTAACCCCAGTTCTGGTGACAGGTACGCATCCGCTTCCTGAAGGCGTCGAGCGGGAGCGGCGTTTGTGTGCCATTCTTGTTCTCACCCCACGAAATTGGGAAATCGGAGGAGCTTCGTGAATCGGAATTACCCCGTGTCGGTAGGAGGTTCGGTGAGACGTTCGGCAATAGGAAAAAGGTCAGAAAAAAAGACAGGAACCGGGATGAAGGTGGCGTTTCTTGTGGCGGCCGTGCTAGCAACTGCAGGCGTCGTGTTCCATTTTGCAACCGCTGTACATGCCGCCAAGGCCAGTGGGCCACGGCCTGCCGTCCATAAGCTTTCATCGACGGCGCTTTCGCTGCCGCTGTTCTTCGAGCCGAACCAGGGTCAGACCGCTCCTCAGGTCAAGTTCCTGGCGCGCGGCGCCGGCTACGGTCTGTTCCTAACCGCCGACGAAGCGGTGCTGCAACTGCAGCCCTCAGCCGTCAGCACTCGGCATTCGACTCTCAGCTCTCAGCGTGCATCCAGTTCGGTGATTCGCATGCGGCTGGAGGGAGCGAACTCTTCGGCTCGCGTTTCCGGCGCTTCGCCTCTGCCGGGGAAGAGCAGCTACTTTATTGGGAACGATCCTTCCAAGTGGCATTCTGACATTCCGCAGTTTGCCCGCGTGCAGTATCAGGCGGTTTATCCCGGCATCGACCTGGTTTACTACGGCAATCAGGGACAACTCGAATACGACTTCCGCGTCGCACCGGGCGCCGAGCCGAGCCAGATCGCGCTGGGCTTCCAAGGCGCTTCCGCGCACATTGATTCCGGCGATTTGCTTCTCTCGACAGACCAGGGCGATGTACGCTTCCACGCGCCTCGCATCTATCAGCAGGACGGGAACATGCAGAAGACGATCACGGGAAGCTTCCGGCAGATCGCGGAGAACAAAATCGGCTTTGCCATCGGAGACTACGACCGCAGCCGCGAACTCGTCATCGACCCGACCCTGAGCTATTCGACCTACCTCGGCGGCAGCGGCACCGAGAGTTTGGTGAACGTGGCGGTCGATCCCTCCGGCTTGATTTATGTCGTCGGTTCCACCAACTCATTGGACTTTCCGTCCAGCACGCAGTACTACCCGAACAACCCACCGTACCAGCCGACCCTCGAAGGCAAGCAGAATATCTTCATCGCGGTGATCAATCCGATTCTGGTGCCGCCCGCCTATGTGGACGCTCAGCAGCTTGTTTACGCGACTTATCTCGGTGGTTCAGGATTTGACTACGCGGCTGGCGTTGCGGTGAGCACCGACACCGACCAGGAGGTTAAGGGCAGCATCGACGTATACGTCGCTGGCTCGACCACCTCTGCGAACTTCCCCACCAGCGGCGTGTTTACCGCGTTCCAGCCGGGACCGCCGGTGCAGCCTGGACTCCACGGCTTTGTCACGCGGCTGAATCTTGGAACGACCACCACGCTGCGCTACTCCACCTACCTCGCCGGAAATGCCACGGATACGGTTACCGGACTGGCAATCGATGGCACCGGAGACGCCTTTGTAACCGGAATCACGACGTCGACAAACGACCAGAGCAATGGGTTCCCGGCGAATCCCAACGGCTACCAAACGGTATCGAATGCGCCCAGCCAGTTCTTTGCCAGCAAGATCAACACCAAGGGTTCTGGTAGCCAGAGCATGCTTTATTCCACCTACTTCGGCGGTGGAAATCCGCAGTCAGGTCAAACCCAGGGAGGTGGCATTGCGGTAGACGCCTCTGGCGACATGTACATCACTGGTGGAACGAATTTTCTGGGTTCCACTGCGGGATCTAATGTTGGGTTCCCTCTCTTGAACGCCCAGCAGAGTTGCCTCGACCAAGCCAGCCAGACGGCTTGCACCCAGGGCAACCCACCAGCGAAACTGGACGCTTTCGCGGCCAAGATCAACCCGAACGCCACAGCATTGTCGTCCCTAATCTACTCCACGTACCTGGGCGGATCGGGCGACGACATTGGGTATGGCATCGCGGTCGATTCCTCCAGCAACGCCTATGTCACCGGCTCGACCAACTCCGGCGATTGGGCTTGTGCCAGCTGCGTAGCCGGCTTTCAGGGCGCTTATGCCGGGGTCGGCGGGGCAAACAACGCCTTCATCGCCAAGATCGGCAACCTCACCAGCTTGACATATCCGCTGACCTACTTTACTTATTTGGGCGGCTCCGGCGCCGACGTCGGCCAGGCCATCCAGGTGGATTCGGTACAGGCAGCCCACGTGGTCGGCTCGACCACCTCCCCGAACCTCCCTTTAACCGCCGATGCCCTCCAGCCGTATGGCGGCGAGGGAGACGCTTTCGTCGCGCTGATCTCAACCACATTGGGAGGAAGCACCGCCGCTGGCGATTACCTGACCTATCTGGGTGGCAGCCGGTTGGATCAGGGCACTGGAGTCGCAATCGACGTTTACGGCGCCACCTACGTGGCCGGCAACACAATATCGCAAAATTTCCCCGTTAGTGCAAATCCATATCAAGAGCTGTTGAACGGCGGCTCGCAGGATGCGTTCGTAAGCAAGATCGGAGCTTACAGCCAACTCACCGTGGCGAATGTTTCCACCAGTCCATCGCCCAACCCGGTTGCGGCCGGAACTCAGGTCGCGTTTACTTTCAACGTCACCAACATCGGACCCGACAGCGCATCCGACGTGAATTTCTACGCCATCGTGCCTACCACCGGACTGGCGGCAAACCCTGCGGCCAAAGTCACCAGCGGCTCGGGAAACTGCACCGCAGTGCAAGGAACGACCATCCTTTGCAATATCCCGACACTGGCGGTCAACGCCGTCGGCGCGGTGGAAGTCGACGTCACACCGGCCCTTAACGCCACTAACCCGACCGTCTCGGTCTCGGGCAGCGCCAGCGCGAACAACGGTCCAATGCAGGGATCCAGTTCGCAGCAAGTCAACGTCGTCGATTTCGGGATCAGCGCCTCGCCCAACAGCCAAACTATTAATGCTGGCGACACGGCCACGTTCACGATCATTTTTGCTCCTACGACTTCGTTAGGCTATAACGCCGCCATCACCCCCAGTCAAACCACGTCGCCTTCGATTGTTACGGCAGCGACTCCGACCTTCAACCCCACCACCGTCACGCTTTCGGGGAGCAATCCGGAAAGCACGACGCTGAGCATCGCCACCGTGGCCCGCCCCGTGACCACCGGCAGCCTGTTCCGCCGCGGCTCGTTCTACGCCGCCTGGCTCCCCATCGGAGGCCTGAGCCTGGTCGGACTGGGTATCGGCGCTGGTCGCAAGCGTCGCCGCTGGCTGGTCGGAGCTGTTCTGTGCCTCATCGCGGGCGCGATCCTGCTGCAGTTGGGCTGTGGATCATCCAGTAACAGCACTACTACCCCCGGTGGCACGGCGGCCGGCACCTACACCATCACGATCACCGGCTCTGGCGGATCGGGAGCATCGCACAACTGGCCGGTGTCATTGGTCGTGAGATAAAACCACCGCACCTTTTCATTTCAAAGCCTCCGCCCCAGCGGAGGCTTTTCTTTGGACTCGTGCCGCCCTTGGAAACCTTGTATAAGCCATTGCAAGCAGACATAATTCAGTGCTTGACAACATTTCATATTGCGATTTTGTGGTCACACGATATGACAAGGGCATAGCATATGTGCGGCTGTGGGAAGAGATGAATAACGAGGAGCTAGAGGCTAAGAGCTAACAGCAAAATATGAGCGACGCATTTCAGAGCGATGTGTTGGCGGAAGAGACGCATCACAGCCGCGGCTGGAGCCTGCTGGTCCTGCTGGCGCTGCTTGGGCCGGTGATCGCCGCATCGTGGGCTCGGACGACGGCGGGCCTCTGGCCGGCAATCCTCGCATGCTTAGCCGCACTCGGCGTCGGCGCGATGGCGTGGAGTGGCTTTCAGTACCGCTTCCTGCGGCAGGGGGTTGAGATTCGCATGCTCGGATTCCGGCTGCGCTCGATTCCGAAACAGTCGATTCTGAGTTATTCGATCGAGCCCTGGTCTCTTATTCGCGGTTACGGCATTCGCGGTTACGGCAGCACGCGCGCTTACGTATGGTGCAACCAGGTCGTGCACATCCGAACTTCAAACGGCGAGATCTACCTCGGACACAGCGATCCCGAACGCATTGTGCGGGACCTGGAAATGGTGACGGGCGTTTTGAGCGACGCTGGTTTTGTATCAGAGCATCGCTTTAGCGATGCCGAAAGCTTTCGAAATCAGAAACCCCTTTAGGGGCTGGGCGGCTAGCAACGATTTTTCAGGAGGCGATAGGTTCGGCATAGCAATACGAGATGCATCCGACCGATGCCGAGCCCCGCGGCGTCCGCGATGGCGACTCGCATTCGCGCCTTCAACCCCCCGCGTCGAGATCGTCCTCCAGACCCGGGTCGATGGTTCTCGAATCGATAGTGCGGCGCCTTCCGGAGTGGTCCGCCCGACTCGATTGGGCACGATTCAGCCCCAGCGGCCGCAATATCAATGTGCTAATCTCAGAAAAACTTACTGACATGGGCAACGCGGCGACGTTCTATTCCGTCTGTGTTGAGGTAGAGCCTTTTCGGGCGTGACTCCTGGAGTGAAAATTCGTTCCTGCCTTGGACGCTTCTCACTCCCTACCGTATAATTACCGTTTTCCTAACTCTGGTTTTTCGAGGTCGTTGCGATTCATCGCCGTCATCAGGATATTCCTGCGTGCGCCCTGCAACTCGGCCACGACATGGGCCCGCAGCGAGACCCTTCCGGGGTTCCATCTTCTTTCACCACAAGAGTTTCGAAGCGCAGTTCTGTCTGGAATCGCCTCCTCGGTCTCGTGGCGCTTCTACTCCTGGCCGTTCCCGTTGTGGGTCAGCAGGACCTCATCGTTGGCATCGTCATCCACGGCAACCGCCGCATCCCTGCCGACACGGTCAAGGCCCGCATCTTCAGCAAGGTCGGCGACATCTACGACACCGCCGCCATCGAACGCGACTTCAACGCCCTCTGGAACACCGGCTACTTTGAGGACATCCGCTTTGAGCGCGAACAGAGTGCCAAAGGCTGGATCCTTCACATTTACCTCAAAGAGCGGCCGACCATCCGCGAGATCAACTACACCGGCCTGAATGCGGTTTCCACCAGCGACGTGCTCGACCGGTTCAAGGAGCGCAAGGTCGGACTCTCGGTTGAGAATCAGTACGATCCCACCAAGATCAAGAAGGCCGAAGTTGTCCTGAAACAACTGCTCGCCGAACACGGGCGTCAGTTCGCGACCATCCGCACCGAAGTCCGCCCCATCCCGCCCAATGCCGTCGGTGTCACTTTCGTCGTCAAGGAGGGACCCAAGGTCAAGGTCGGGCGCATCCGCTTCCGAGGCAACAAACACGTCAATGACCGCACGCTGCGCGCGGCCATGAAGAACCTCAAGCCCATAGGCATCCCGCACTCCATCTTCCTTGAAAACCTCTTCTCCAAGACCTATGACGCTACCAAGCTTGAAGAAGATACCGAACGCGTCCGCGCCGAGTTCCAGAACCGCGGCTACTTCAAGGTGCTGGTTGACGAACCCAAGACCGAGATCCACGACACCGGACACACGGGCTTCCACGTCCCGTGGATTCAGCCAGGGCTGGGGAAATCCGTCGATATCACCATGCCCATCGAGGAGGGCGAGCGCTACCACCTCGGCACCATCACCTTCAAGAACAACAAAGCCATCCCGAACTCCGCCGCCCTGCGCAGCCTTTTCCCCATGAAGGACGGTGACATTTTCAGCCGCGAAAAAGTCGCCAAGGGTCTCGAAAACCTGCGCAAAGCCTACGGCGAAGCGGGCTACATTAACTTCACTTCCGTCCCCGACACCAAGTTCGATGACGAGAAGAAGACCGTGGATCTAGTCGTCGATGTGGACGAAGGCAAGCAGTTCTACGTGCGCCGCATCGAGTTCCAGGGCAACACCACCACCCGCGACAAGGTGATCCGCCGCGAAATTGCGCTGGAAGAAGGCCAGATCTACAACTCGCGTTACTGGGAACTGAGCCTGCTGCGCCTTAACCAGCTCGGCTACTTCGAGCAGCTCAAGCCCGACGATCCCAATACCACGGAGCGCCACCTTGACGAAAAGGCCGGCACCGTCGATCTCACCCTGAAGGTCAAGGAAAAGGGGAAGAACAGCATCGGACTGCAAGGCGGCGTCAGCGGTCTGGCCGGCGCCTTTGTTGGCATCAATTACAGCACCAACAACTTTCTTGGATTGGGCGAGACGCTCTCCGTGCAGGCCAGCCTCGGCAGCCGCCAGCGCGACCTGGTGTTCGGGTTCACCGAACCCTACCTGTTTGACCGCCCCATCCAGGCCGGTTTCAACGTCTATACCCGGAAGACCAACTATGACCAGGCCAGGCAGTATGCCATTGCCACTGGACAGAATCTGAACCTGCCCTCGGCCTACCTGCAGAACCTGCAGAACTACTCGCAGTCCAGTACCGGCGCCACCCTGAGCGTAAGCTATCCGTTGCGGAAAGGCCATTCCTTCAAGCGGGTTGGCATCAGCTACTCCTTCGACCGCTCTTCGCTGGTTGCTGTCAGCAACGCTTCCAAGTTGTTGTTCGAGAATCTTAACTTCCGAGGCATCACCGGGCCCAACGCGCTCAACGGCATCATCACCAGCAAGATCACCCCCAGCTTCACCATGAACACCCTCGATGCGGCTTACTCTCCCCACCACGGCAAGAGCCTGTTCATCGGCGGGGAGTTTGCTGGCCTCGGCGGCACGGTGCACACCATCCGCCCCATCGTTCAGTACAAACAATTTTTCCCCATGCAAAAGCGCCGCAATGCCCTCGGTTACAACCTTCAGGCTTCGTTTATCACGGGCTATGGCGGGATCGTTGCGCCCCCCTTTGAACGAGCCTACCTCGGTGGCGAAAACGATCTGCGCGGTTTCGATATCCGCATGGTCTCTCCCATCGCCTACCTGCCCAGCGCCCAGAGCGTGGCCCTCAGAAACCCCGATTCAACTTTCGTTCCCGCCAATCCGAGATTTCCGGTGGTGACCAATTCCTCGGGAGCATGCGTCAGTAACTGCTGGAATATTCCGGTTCTGTACCAGCAACTCGTAACTCCCGGCGGCGACCTCAGTCTGCACGGCAACTTGGAATACCGCATCACCATCGCCGGGCCAGTCGCCATCGCGCCCTTTGTCGACATGGGCACCGATCCGATCCTGCGTAACTCGCAGTTGCAGACCAACCCGATCCAGTACGACACCCTGATCAGCACTCTGTTTGGCTGTCCGACACTGACTCCGGCTTACAGCTGTTCCGGCGGGGTAAAGCTTGGCACCCCCGGCTCCGGCCTTCCCCTCCCCTCGCAAAATCTCAGCCCGGTTCCTGGCACCAACTGGGTTCCGCGTATGTCCACCGGAATCGAATTGCAGACGATGCTTCCGGTCGTCAATGCGCCCTTCCGCATTTACTATGCCTACAACGCCCTGCGCCTCGATGGCAGCGCAACCCCGCCCGTGCCCATCACACGCGGCATGTTCCCGAGCGGCGCCGCCGGCCTCTATACCTACCAGACCACGCTCTCGACCCTCGGCTCCAGATTCACTCTCCTGGAACCACGAAAAACGTTCCGCTTCACCGTGGCCACAACGTTCTAGAAGCAGTACCCAGTGGCCAGTACCCAGTCAAAGACACAGGAATGCCTCGTCCGCAGCAGCAACGGAACATTCTTCAGAGAAATTATGAATGGAAACTGGATCTGAGAGGGGTTTTCTGGGTGCTGGCTACTGGCTACTGGCTACTGCTACTCAATGTGCACCAGTCCGCTCGCAGGCTCGGAGGCCCGTGCCGGCTGTTGCGGCGCGCGCCACGCATCCAGCACCGACACCTGGTGCACGCACGATACCGTGCAATGCGGCGCGCACGGCTTCTCCGTATGGAACTCGCGGCGCATATCGGCAAGCGTGTATTTCTCGAGCGGAATGGCCGGATACCCACGCTGCTGCGAGCAGTAATGCACCAGCCCGTCCTCGCAAATATAGAGGTAGCGCGCCCCGGCGCGACAGCGCCACTGATTCGGGCGCCCGAGCGCGATATTGTCCTGAAACGCATTCACGCGCGTGAAACTGCGTTTCTCCAGTCCCTTCATCTCGTGGTACACGCGCCGTTCGTCGTCGTTCAAGGGCTGCACCTGTCCCGAGTCGTCATGAATGATTCCCACGGTGGAACTGAACCCCAACTCCAGCGCGCGCTTGCCGATAGTGAGCGCGTCCTGCGGATGGCTCACTCCGCCGCCCACCACCGAATTGATATTCACGTGAAATTCCGCGTGGTCGGCCAGTAGTTGCAGCTTCCGGTCGAGCACCTTCAGGCTTTTCTTGGAAACCTCGTCGGGATTCACGTTATCGATCGAAATCTGCAGCCACTCCAGGCCCGACCGGTTCAAACGCTGGATGCGGTCCGCGGTCAGCAGATAACCGTTGGTGATTAGACCCGACACGATCCTGCGTTGCCGCATGCGGTGAATAATGTCGTCCAGTTGCGGATGCAGCATCGGTTCGCCGCCGCTGATCGTGATCACGGAAGTTCCGAGATTGCCCAGTAGATCCACGCGTCGCAACATCTGCTCGGTAGGGACGGGCTTGGAAAAATTATCGAACTCGTTGCAATAAGTGCAAGCCAGATTGCAGCGCCGGATCGGGATCAGATGCACCAGCAGAGGATGGTCCGTCGACGCTATGGCCTTCAGGATTTGCCACAATCCATGAGCGTTGCGTTCCGCTGCCTTGAGGTTACGGCGCAGTTTCACTAGCGATGAAGCCATAAAAGAAAGATGCCTCTTGATTTAATCATCTCCGGGAGGTCACCGTCCAATTTCGACCAGTATTCGGCGGAAAAGCGCGGTTAAATGGCGATTCGGACATAGCTGAAATCAACCAACTTCTTCACCAATCTTTTCATGCCCCGCCGCGCCCAGTGCCACGACCGCCTGCTCCAGAGTCTCGCGCTTGATCAGCACGTAATCCGTATCAAACGTCGAAATCGCGAGGATCGGGATCTGCGCTTTCGCCAGCGGTTGCGCAAACGATGCCAGCACGCCGGTCATCGAAAACGGAAACGGCCCTTCGAGTTTCAGCGCTACCCATCCGCGCTCGACGGGTGGCCCGTCCGGCATACGATCTTTGGTGCCGACGTCTTCCGTGCAAACGTCTTCGGTGCAGGTGTCCTCCGTACAAACAATGGAAAGCTCATCGCGCGTGCGCACCACGCAGAAAAACCTGCCCTCCAGCGCCCACGCAGGAATGCGGGCATCGGAGGCAAGCCGGCACACCGCCAGCCGCTCTACAAGAACACGGTATTTCAAATTGTGAGGCAATTAAGAAAGGAAGGTTACTACATCAGCCCGCCAGCCGCGACCAAGTGCTGCCGTCACGCACGGTTATCGCGCCTACTGCATATCCCCGCCCATCGGCACGTAGCGGAACTTCTTCCCATCGAAGAACAAGGCAGAGCTGCTGCCGTTGTCGCCCGCTTCTTCAATGTATACCGCTTCGATATTTTTCTTTTTCAGATGCATTTTTCTAACGGAGATCGTCCGATACGGCAAATTCACAATTACAAACTTCGCCTTCGGGGTCGCTGAGCGCCATCCCTCCGGCCCCGCGCCATGAATGATCAGCACCACCAGACCTCGCCGCTCCGGAACGCCCTCGCTGAACGTGGTCGTCATCCGGGGATCGCCATACCCAAAAAACTCATTGAAGGGATCCAGCACCGTGTAGTTGCGCTCCGCTTGATCCAGCATCGGATTCTTGCAGCGCGCCGCAATCGCCACGTCTTCCACGCCATCGCCGTCCAGATCGCCAAACGCGGGCGCAACTTCGGGCACTAGCGTGAACTGGTCGCCAAACTGCTGTTGCACAAATTCGTTATCGATCTTGCGAGAGGGAGACGGCCCCTGCGCGAAAGCCGGAATCAACATCGCGACACTGAACGCCAGGAGTAAAAATACTTTTCTCATGCGTCCACTCTAGCCCCTCGCCGTCACCGTCGGCAGGTAACGAAAGTCACCTAGGAGAAGGTTTCGGAGTTTCAAGATTTCAGAGTTTTGCCGTCTCAACATGAACGAAGGGACAAGTTGTTAGGACTCGCAGGGAATTGAAGGTGCGACCGTTTAAAACAAATTACAAAATTGCCAATTACCAATCACAAATTACCGATTCCTCCTGAAGTGTTCCCATCCCCCGGCCTTGAGCGGCTGAACTCTCCCGTCCGCCCCGATCAGCCGCATCCCCGCAGATCGTGTGGTCCGCCCGATCCGTGTCACTCGAACTCCCGCCACCTCCGAGGGGACCGCCGCTGCGGATGTAAACAGCAGTTCGTAGTCGTCGCCCCCGTGCAACGCGAACTCGAGCGCGACAGGCTTTTTCCCCAGCTCTTTTTTCCCTCGTCCAACCCGCGCCCGCGGAATCGCCTCCGCCTCGATCTCCGCGCCCACGTGGCTTTCCTGGCAGATGTGTTCGAGGTCGGTGGAAAGACCGTCACTCACATCAATCATGGCCGAAGCTACTCGCCGCTGGCGCAGCCACTGGCCCACCGCGACCCGCGCTTGCGGACGAGAGTTCCTCGAAAAGTCCCGGAAATACTCCGCTCCCACCGGCTTCGATTCCGCGAGTCGCGCCAGCGCCGCCGCGGACCCGCCCAACTCCCCGGTAACATAAATCTGCTCGCCCGCCTTCGCCCCCGACCGTAGCACTGCCTTTCCCTTCGGCACCGAGCCCACCACCACGATGTCCGCCTGAATCCCGCCTGCCGATTGCGCCGTGTCCCCACCTGCCAGCGGAACCTTGAATTCTTCCGCCAAATCCAGCAGTCCCTTCAGGAAGCGGTCCACCCACTTCTGCGGGACGTCGCTCGCGACGGCCAGCGATAAAAATACCGCCAGCAGCTCGCCACCCATCGCCGCGATGTCGCTCAGCCCGCGCGTCAGGCAGCGCCGTCCCACCAGCTCTGGACGTTGCCAATCGCGCCGAAAATGCACCTTCTCGATGGTCAGGTCGGTGGTCACCAGCAACTCGTGTCCTGGAGGAACGCGCAGCACCGCGCAGTCATCCCCAATGCCCGTCACCACCGATTTCCCTCCGCGGGCAAGGCGGCGAATCTGCTTAATCAGATTCTTTTCGCTAAGCGGCATGCCCATCACTATACCGCGGCTCCCATACCTAGGCTCCCACGCTCCGGGATGCCCGGCTCTGGCACCGGGTTGCGACCGCCTGACCCCTTACCGCAGTAATCTGGCCGGATGGGCACCGCCAATTACCCTGCCTTGGTAACCGTCCGAAAGGGCGTAGTGAGGTTGACACGAGGAATCAGGTTTGTTACCTTGTAATCCGCCGTTCACATACTTTGCCGAACCAAACTGCTGCAACGTGAATCGGTTGCAGCGAAATTGGATTTCGGCTTGCCTGGTTCCGTGGTTTTGGAAAGAGCCAGCCTGCTCCTGATGCGGCTGGTGGAATCAGGATTCCGAGCCCGAGCATGACAGTTCCGCTCCGGCAGGATTCCGAAGCAAAATTCGGTGCCCGGAAGTAGGATATTGCGTAAACGTTTCTACATATTTTTCGTAGCTCGCGACGAAGCCGGACAGCTTCGCAAGATCTCCATTCCCGTCCAATACCTCTACGTTCTTGTGGCCGGGTTGGCGATCGGCGCGCTCTGTCTCACGGGAATCGCCAGTTCTTATACCCGGATGCTGCAGAAAGTCGCCCACTATAACCAGCTCCGCACCGAGCAAGCCCAGCTCAAGGACCGCTATTCGCGTCTGGAACAGGTCGCCAAGGAACGGGACATTCAGGTAGCTTCTCTCGGCTCACTGGCCAGCGAGGTCTCCGCACTTTACGGCCTCAAGTCCGATCCGGCGATGGTGGCTGCCTCGACCGAGCAGATTCAAGCAGCGCAGGTGAATTCTTCGCTCGACCAGCTTTACGCCTTGAAGCACACGGCGCTGAGCGGCGCAGCCAGCGTCGGCATCTCACTCGGCCTCACCAAGAATTCCACCACGGCCGACTGGGTCCGCGCCAACTCGGCTCCGAACCTCTGGCCGGTTGAAGGCCAGATCACCGGCTCGTTCGGCGAGCGCATCGATCCGTTTAACGGAGAAGGCGCCTTCCACTCTGGCGTCGATATCTCCGCCAATGTCGGCTCGCCCGTGATCGCTCCTGCCGACGGCGTCGTTACCTTCGCCGACTTCCTGGGCGGCTACGGACGCGCCATCATGGTCGACCACGGACACGGCATCTCGACGCGCTTCGGCCACCTTTCCAGCTTCGCCGTCACCGCCGGACAATCCATCCACCGCGGCGACACCATCGGCTACGTCGGGTTAAGCGGACGCTCCACCGGCCCGCACCTTCACTACGAAGTCCGAATCAACGACGTCCCGGTGAACCCCTACAAATATCTGCGGCTCACCATGGCACACCTCGGCGGCTTTGCAGCCGGTTCGTAATCTCGAAATCTTTTCAGGAAAGTGCGTCAGGAAAAGCGTAGCGCGGACACTCTCGTCCGAGTGAACTGTTGCTTGCTTGAGTGGGTGCCCCAGGAGATTACTTGCTGTCGTTCCTTGAAACTTTGAAACCCTGAATCTTTAAAACCTCCCCTTACCCCTTCGCCTTCTTCACTTCCTCGATCAGCGGCGGCACAATGTCGAACAAGTTTCCGACGATGGCATAATCCGCAATCTCAAAAATCGGCGCCTCGGAATCTTTGTTAATCGCCACGATGCTCCGGGAACCCTTCATGCCGACAATATGCTGGATCGCCCCCGAGATTCCGAGCGCCAGATACAGCTTCGGGGCAACGGTCTGTCCCGACGATCCGACTTGGCGGTCCATCGGCAACCATCCGTTATCGCAGATCGGACGCGACGCCGCGAGCTCACCGCCCAGCGCGTCCGCCAAGTGCTTTGCCATTTCGATATTTTTCTGCTCCTTGATCCCGCGCCCCACCGACACAATAATCGCGGCCTGCGTCAAATCCACCACCTGCTTGGCTTCCTTGAAAACTTCATGCGGCTTGTTCCGGACAACGCCGTCTGGAACATCGACATTCACCGTCTCGACCGGCGCCGCCGCTGATCCCGCTTCGACTTTATCGGCGCGGAACGAGCTATTCTGAAATGTCACAAAGCAAGGCCCCGAGCCCGCAAAACTCACGTCGGCCACAAACTTTCCCTGAAACATTTGCCGCGTGAACAGCAACTTTCCGCCTTCATACCTGAACCCGATCACGTCGCTGATGGCCGTTGTATGCAGGGCGGTCGCGAGCTTCGGCACAAAATCCCGCACCTGGTACGTATGCGGCATCAATACCAGTTTCGCTGGATGCTTCCCCAAAAACTCCTGCAACGCATGCGCAAACGCGTCTGGCGTGTAGGGTTCGAGCCTGGCCGACTCGATGTCATATACCTTGGCGACCTTCTTCTCCGCCACCTCGCCCGCGATCGCAGCCACGCCCGAGCCCAGCACCGCCGCCTCCAGCGTCCATCCAGTCTGAGCAGCGATCGCCTGCCCAGCCACAATCGTCTCCCACGAGACGCGATTCAATTTTCCTTCGCGCTGTTCAACGACTACAAGAATTGTGTCCATAATCGGTTCTCAAATTACCCGCATTTCATTCTTCAGCTTTTCCACCAGCTTCTTCGCCACTTCCGCCGGAGGCCCTTCTAAAAACTCAGTGTTCTTCGTTTTCTGCGGTACGTGCAGCTTCTCGATCTTCTGCAAATTCCCCTCCATGGCTGACTGCACCTCGGCCATCATCACCTTGCGCAGCGGCTTCATCTTTGCCTGTTTGATCCCGATCAGCGTGGCATAGCGCAGCTTGTTAATCCCCGACTGGATGGTCAACACCGCCGGCAAAGGCATGTCGACAAACTGAAAGAACCCCGCTTCGAGTTCCCGCTTCACTCGGATGCCGCCGTCACTTTTTTCGATCTGCATAATGATGGTCGCGTGCGGCAATCCCAAAATCTCAGCCAGAATCACGCCCGTCTGCGCATAGCCGTAATCGTCCGATTGCAAGCCGGTAAAGATCAGATCAAACTTCTCATCCTTGATCGCCGCCGCGATGGCTCGCGCGGTGTTGTACGCATCGAGCCCGACAAAAGTATCGCCCTCGAGATGGATCGCCCGGTCCGCGCCTTTCGCCAGCGCCTCGCGCAACACCTGCAACGCCCGCGCCGGCCCCGCTGTGACCACCACCACCTCGCCGGTGTGCTTTTCCTTCTGCCGCAACGCCTCTTCGAGCGCGAATGCGTCCGGCTCATTCACCTCGTAGGAAACATCTTCGCGGATCCACGTCCCCGCATCATTCAGCTTCAGCGGAGCGTCTTTCTGCGGCACCTGCTTCATGCAAACCAAAATCTTCACGGATCGACTCCCATCCCTTGCAGCGTCAACTGGCACAGACCAAACTGGCTAGTATAAACGAGTGGATGCGTCCCGGACATTCCTGTCTGCGCCACACCCCGTACGCACCACCGTAACCTTGACCGCGCTCTTCCCGCTTGCCATGCTGACTTATCGTGAAAAAGTCGCAGAAGTCGCGCAAGAGCCCGCGTGCCCCGCGCATCCGCGTTCCCAATAACGAGCGCGCGCTATTTACCATCGACGATGACCGCTTCGTCGGCGTGCTTCACCGTCTTTCTCTTACCGGAGGCTCCGCCATCCTCTCGAAAGGCCCGATTCCCCACGGAACCATAGGTGAGATCGCTCTCAATACCGTTTACGGCAAAGTCAGCGCTCATATCGAATTCCTTCACACCGGAGCCGATGGCATCCCGCTCGCCCAAGCCTTCCGCTTCCTCGCCATGGAGGATACAAGTTCCAAGCGCTTCGCCGCCGCCGCAAAGCAGATGGAAACGGAAGGTTACAGCGACGCTCCGCAAACCAAACCATCTCCTCTTTCGGCGCCGGCCTCCGAAGCGCTAGGCCAGCTCCTCCACAGTGTCCGCCGCCTCGCTGCCACCCTCGTTGCCAACCATTTCTCCGTCAAGAGCTAACAGTCATCTGCTTCGATCGATTTCCAGGGATCCAGCAATGAATGACCAGCGAAAGGTGCCTCCAAAGAGCGCGGCGACAAAAAGGAATGGGCGAATAAATTGCGAAAGGAGAGCCGGGAAACTACTGGGCTACCTTCAACGCCCGATGGAAATATCGTTGGTCTAGTCGATTAAGCGTTCCGATTGGGACATGCGGAGACGAACGGCCGGCGACGCCTATTCCAGAAACGCGACGCTCTGCACGCCGGCAATCTCAAATCGCTTGCGGCAGCGCATGTTCTTGCACATCATCATGTCGTCTCGCCGCAACATGTAAGACCGCGCCTTGGCAAACTTCGCCCGGTCGCGATCGTCCGCCCGCGGCGGCAGACTCTTCTTCTTGGTGCGCACCAGCCACTGGATCTCATACTCGGCCGACTGGTGGCAATGCGGACAACTTAAATTTGCCGGCTTCTTATCGGACTTTTCGTCAAAAAATTCGCGCTCATCCATAAATTAGGGCTCTCGGCTTTCGGCTAACGCGACGCGTGCTCCTGCGCTTCGTGTTTGCGAAAGGCTGGAACTCGACGCCAACCTGAGATTATTGCACCTTTGGGCATCGAATGTGCGAAGATGCGAGTGCCCTTCGATCAGAAGACGAGCCCGTTTTCTTTGAGAAGGCTTGGAAGTTCCGGAAGCCAGCATCACGACTATGCCGCGCAAGCGCAAGAAAAAAGTCTTTTCCGCCGCCAAGATCGTCCGCGAAATGGCCCGCGAACGCGTCGGAAGTCCCAAACCCTCGCGCCTCGTCCCCGCCAAGAAGACCAAGCCCGAGAGGCACAAGCCCACCCTAGGCAAGCTGCTTGCAGATGAGTAGGCGAGAAAGAGATGGCGGAGAGAACACTCCGCCTCTTATTGGAACGTCGCTACTACGTCCGCTCCGCCCGTCGGGATGGTGACGGTGCAGTCGTTTCCCGTAGACGTAGTACAGCCCGTCCAACTCAGGAGGCTATGGCCCGAACTGGGCGCGGCGATGAGCCCCACCGAAGCCCCTACCGCGTACACGGCGATGCATTGTCCCGGGCAGCTTATACCGCCCGTCAGGCTGGTTACCGTTCCAATCCCAACTGGTGAGACCTGCACGCTTAACGTGCCTTCCGTGCCACCACCCGGGCAGAGCGGGTTGGTGGGATCATCTACTGTCACCGTCGCATAACCAATTACGATGTTCGACGCACCGTCGGTGCCCTCAGGAAGACTTGCTGAAATAGTCCCGCCACCGCAGCCGCCAGCTGGAGAAGCCGAGCCGGCGTCAATCGAAACCACACCGTCGTCAACCTTCCAGGTCGCCCGACTGGTGACGTCCTCCGTTGCCGGAGGATGGATATAGGTACCGATCGCGGTGAATTGTTCGGTTCCTGCGGGCGTCAGAAAAGTAAAAGTGGCCGGATGAATCTCGAGGCTCACCAGCTGTTTGTCGCGCCCGCAACTTGGCAGGCTCAACGCCGCTCCCACCGCCACCAGCGCGCCCATCGCGAGCCCAATATAGCTCTGCTTCTTCATACCCACCACTCTCCTGAGGCAAGTTTCCGCCTTGCCAGCTCATCGAATTGGGGGATGATGAAATCTAGCCGAAGCACGCCCAAAAAGCAAGCAACCCACGCGCAGCGCGGGCGTTCCCTTCGCCTTCGCTCAAGGCAGGCGCTGTCCTCAATGCTGCTGGTTGAGAGGAAGTTGTGAATGTCTGCTTTAATCCACGTGCTCGCCCACCTCGAACCCTTCTTCGGCCACGGGAAGCACGTCGCGCTCGCCTGCCACCCACACATAAAGCGTCGGCAGCAGGAAGATGCTCAGGATGAGGCTTGCGATGAGACCTCCGACGATAACGATCGCGAACGGGCGCTGAGAGTCAGAACCAATGGCGTGCGAGAGAGCGGCCGGCAGCAGGCCTAGAGTCGCTACCAGCATCGTCATCATGATGGGCCGCAGTCGCAACACGGCCCCCGCAACTGCGGCGTCTTCAATGGGATACCGCCGTGCCCTGAGCTGATTGATGTATTCCAGCATGATGACTCCGGTTTGCACACATACGCCGAACAGTGCCAGGAATCCTACGCCGGAAGAAACACTAAAATTGGTGTGCGTGATCCAAAGGGCAATCAGGCCGCCAATGGGTGCGACGGCAATGTTCACGAGAATCAACAGCGCCCATTTGACGGATTTGAACATCGTGTAAAGGATGATGAAGATGATGAGGATGGTGATGGGGAGTACGATCAGCAGCCGCGCGTTGGCTCTCTTCTGGCTTGCGTATTCTCCTTCCCAATCGAGGCTGTATCCGGTGGGCATTTTGACCTGTTCGTCCACCTTTCTGATCGCCTCTTCCACCGTGCTGCCGAGGTCACGACCGCGGACACTATACTTGATGGCAACATAACGCCGATTGCCCTCGCGATAGACTTCCGAAGCACCATCCGTCACGCTGATCTTGCACAGCTGGGCGAGCGATACCCGTGCGCCGGAGGGCGATAGCAGACGAATATTCTCGATTGCTTCCTTGGTATCGCGGTATTTTGGGAGATAGCGCATCGTAAGGTCGTATCGGGCCTCACCTTGGAGGACCTGGGTGAGCGCGTTTCCCCCAACCGCAGTCTGAACCGCGTCCTGCACGTCGGCAACATTGATCTGGTAACGAGCGGCCGCGTCGCGGTCTACAGTCACGTTCAGATTGGGCTGGCCGAGCACGCGGAAAACTCCGAGATCTTCAATGCCATTGATGTGGCGCATGATGTTGACGATCTCGTCGCTCTTCTGCTCGAGAACTTTCAAATCGTCGCCATAGATCTTCGTGGCCAGCGCGCCTTTCACTCCACTCACGGCCTCTTCCATATTATCTTCGATGGGCTGAGAAAATCCCCAGACGGCCCCGGGGATTTTGTCGAGTTCGCGACCCATGGCGGCGATCAATTCGTCCTTGTTTTCGTGAAACACCGGCCGCCATTCTTCTTTCGGCTTTAGATCGACGAAGTACTCGGTATTGAAAAACCCGGTCGTATCCGTGCCATCATCCGGGCGCCCGACCTGGCTCGTACATTGCGGAACCTCGGGGAAGGAGCAAAGCACGACTCGGGCCTGGTTTGCGACCCGGATACCCTCATCCGGCCCGGTGCTGGGCGCAAGCGTGCCCCGCACCCAGAGTGCGCCTTCATCGAGGTGGGGCAGAAATTCAGAACCGATGACGCCGCTGAAGGCGAGGTAATTGCCCAGGATCGCCAGGAGCAGGCACACTCCGACGGTGACCGCACGATGACGAATGGCCCACCGAACTGCGGTGCGGTAGTGCTTGATCGAAAACTCCATCGCTGGATTGCGCCATTCCTTCGCTCCCTTCGCGAAAGCGAAACTTGCCAGCACGGGGGCGATCACAATCGAGAACAGCAATGCCCCGAGCAGCGCAAAGGCTACAGTCCAGGCCATGGGATGAAAAAGTCGGCCCTCAACGCGTTGCAGCGTAAAGATAGGCAAGTAAGCAGTAATGATGATGGCGATGGCATAAAACACCGGACGCTGCACTTCGTGCGCGGCCTCACTGATTCGCTCGGCCGGTGTTTTGGAGTCCCCGTTCTTGCGGCTTAAATGGCGCACGATGTTTTCGATCATCACCACCGCGCCATCCACTACCATGCCGAAATCCAAGGCACCGAGAGACAGGAGGTTGGCGGGAATGTGCCTGAAGTCCAAACAAATGGACGCAAACAACAGCGAAAAAGGAATGGTCGCCGCAACGATCAGCGCGCCCCGGACATTGCCGAGGAATAGAAGGAGGACAAGCGATACCAGGATCATTCCTTCCGTAAGGTTATGGAGCACGGTGTGCGTGGTGAAGTGAACCAGATCGCTGCGATCGATGAAGGGAACAACCTTTACGCCCGGAGGCAAAATATGATTGTTTAATTCCTCCACTTTGTCGTGGATGCCTTGCAGGGCCGTCTCTGCCGCTGCGCCCTTGCGCAACAGCACGATGCCCGACACGACATCATCGTTATCAACAATCTTCCCATCCTCGTGGTGAATGGCTCGGGCAAACTGGCCGAGGCGAATCTTTGGACCTTGCGAAACGACAGCAATGTCCTTGACCCGGAGCGGCGTGCCATTCTTGGTCATAATGACGGTGCGTTCGATGTCCTGGGCACGGTCGACCAATCCGACGGAGCGCACGTTGATCTGTTGCAGACCCTCTTGGATGAAGCTTCCGCCGGCGTTGACGTTGTTGTTGGTGAGCTGTTGCTCGACCTGGGCCAGGCTCAGGCCGTAAGAGACCAGTTTATTGGGGTCCACGCGAACCTGGTATTCGCGGGTGGGGCCGCCGAAGCTGGCCACGTCGACGATGTTGGGCACTGCTTTGAAATTTTTTTCGATAACCCAGTCTTCAATGGACTTCAGCTCCATCGGGTCATACGCCGGATTGGTGCTGTGCAAGGTGAAGAAATAAATCTGGCCGACCGGACTCCAGTCTGTGCCCATTTGTGGCACCACGCCCGGCGGCAGGGTAACTTGGCTGAGCCGCTCCAACACCCGCTCCCGATTCCAGTCGTTGTCCGATTCCTCGTCGAAGATCAGCTTCAGGTCGGAGAGTCCGAAGAGCGAGAACGACCGCAGGTGCACGACATGCGGGATGCCGTTCATCACGATTTCGAGCGGAATCGTGACCTGTTGTTCGATTTGTTCGGCCGAAATTCCCGGCCATTGCGTAATGATCTCAACGTAGTTGTCGGCTACGTCGGGATAGGCCTCAATGGGAAGGTCATGGAACGCGACGATGCCCGCGGCGAAAAGTATCAGTGCCAAACCCAACACGAGCAGGCGGTTGTTAAGAGCAAAATCAACGACTCGACGAATCATTTATTGCTCCAAGGTGTTTTCCAGTGCCAAAGCATTCGAGACCACTCGATCTCCGGGCTTAATACCTGAAACAACTTCCTGCAGTTTGTCGGAAAGCATGGTTCCCGTGACCACTTCCAGGCGTTTGAAATGCCCGGCGCCCAACGGTGTATAGACCCACTCGCGATCGTGCAAGTGCAGAATGGCGGTGGCGGGAACTGCGGCCCTGATTTCGGCTTGCTTACCGTAAAAGGTGGCCGTGACGAACATGCCCACCCGCATCATTCCAGGGTTGGCGACTTCGAGCCGAACTTTTGCTGTGCGGATCGTAGGATCGAGAACTGGCAGGATGTTGGCGATCCGCCCTTTCAAGACCCGGTTGGGATAAGCGGTCAGGCGGATATCCGCGAATTCGCCCACGTGCACGGCGTCGAGATCATTTTCGTAAACGTCGCAGATGATCCAGACATAAGAAAGATCAGAGATGGTGAAGGGATTAGGGGAACCCAATCCTTGCACGCCTGACGCGTTGGTAACTTGCTGATCCGTGATCACTCCTGATATCGGAGCGGTAATGTCGACGATTCCCGAGGGATGGTTCTTGTCGATGCCGAGAAGCCGCAACTGTTCGGTGGCGGCATCCAGATCGGCTTTGGCGTCCTGTGCCGTGTCCTCCGCTTGTTCCAGGGCACTCTTGGCGATGGCGCCCTTCTCGTAAAGAATCTGCGCCCGTTCGAGTTGTATGCGCGCCAAGCGCTCATCGTTCTCGGCCTTGCGATACACCTGGTAAGCTCCGGAAACGTCGTTGCTCTGAACTCTCAGCAGTAACTGGCCCTTCTTCACAGTGTCGCCCAGCCTGGACTTGATTTCCACGACTCGTCCTGCGGCCAGCGAGATCACGGGCACAGCGCGCGCGATATCGGGCTGCACCACGCCGGTGACATTCAGCGCGGGCACCGCTTTATGCTCAACCACCGTCACCAAGGGAAACTGGTCGGGGTGGTCAACCTTGAAGTTGTTGGCATCCAGGTCGGGCTCGACGGTTGCCTTGGGCGGCACTTCGGCCTTCGGGTCCGCTTTAGTTTCGCCGCAGCCGGCGAGGGCACAAGCAAGGGCCAGAGCCAGCGCCGCCCCGGCTAAGGATTCGAAACATCGGTTCTTCATTGAATCACCTCCCGGCCCACCGCCATATTCAATTGCGCCGCAGCCGTCAAATAGGAGCCAACCAAGTTCACGTAATTCAATTGCACGCTGCGGTACTCCGCCTGTGCGTTCAGGAAGTCCAGTAGCGATGCCCCGCCGTGCTGGTAGGAAAACGTAATCGTGTCCCGCACCCGGACCGATTGCTGCAGGTATTTGGCCTTGTAAGGCCGCAGTAGAACCAGGTTGCTGTCCACCGTGGCGTAGCTCGTGTCGACGTCACTGAGTACTTGTGCTTCGGCGGCATCGCGCAATCTTTCATTGCGCCTGATATCGAGTTGCGTGCGCAGTTTCTCTCCCTGGTTGCGGTCGAAGATGCGCAATGGAATGCTGACACTGACGCCGACCGTATTTATGGCAAACGGGTTATTGGTGGAAGAGTTGTGCGTATACCATGCGCTCAAGGTCGGATCGGTTGAGCCGTTGGCAACCGCGAGTTTGTGATCGGTCTGCGCCTTGTCCACCGCTTCAACGGCTGCCCTCAGGTCCGGCCGCGTGTCCATAGCGATCTTCCGGAACTCATCGCGGGGCATGAGTTGGTCGTTGAAGTCGTACGCTCCTGTCACGTCGAGTTGTTCAATCGGGGTTCGATCGTTTAGCAGCGTCAGCAGTTGAATCTTTGCGGTTTCGAGATTCTCCTCGGCAGCCTGCAAATCCGATTCATACTGCACCCGTTGCAGCTCCAATCGGTCGAGATCGATTTGCGCGATGTCGCCGGCACTGAAGCGAGTTCGACTGATATCGAGCACGCGGTCATAGTAGGCAAGGTTGTCTTTTGCCAGCTGGAGCACCGTTTTTGCCTGCAGAGTTGACACAAATGCGCCGCGCAGGCTGAAGAGCAGAGTTCTCTCCAGGTCGGCATGACTCGACTCGGCAATCAGGGTTCCCTTCTTTGCGCTCTCCAGGCGTAGCTCCCGCTTGTGCCGCCGCTCGTGCAGATAGCTAATGCCGGGCGTCTCAAAAGTGCCCGCGAACGGCCGCCAGACGCCTTTATTTGGTGCGATTTGGGTCCCATCCGCCGACAGAGTGAACTGTGGATTCGGACGCAGAAACGCCGTGATCTCCTGCGCCTTCGATTCGTCAATACTCAGCTTGTCTGCCAGCAGCGTCGGGTTGTTCATTTCGAAGCGGTCTTTCACGTTCTCCCAAGTCAGGCTTTGGGTGGGTTGCGGGGCCGGCGGCCGCGCTGGCTGCTGTGCGAATGAAGCTGCGACACCCCCAAGCGCCAGAACCAGGAGACGCCAGAAACATCGCCGGACTTTTATATGCATCCAGTAACTCCGTCAGAGCCTCAGGGACTTCCCGAAGGCTTGGTTGACATGTGGCTTACTATCCCTGTGGGATGTCCGCCATCTTATGAAGGCGGACCTCTCTGAGTATGTGGATTCCCTCGTAACAATTGCGTAAAGATGAGGGAAGTCGCCGTCATTCTTGAATGCAACCGATCTTGAATGCAACCGATCGGCGATTTAGCGAGCTACCCGAGGCGGGAGCATGGAGGAGCGCGGCTGGCGCGGAGGATCGAGGGAGCCACGGGCACCGAAAGAGGTGCGATGAAAAGTTCCAGCCGGCCCTCGCTAGTGAGTCCGAGCGAGGCCATGGTTGCGACCACAGCGGGCAGATTCTGCCAGGGGCTGTGCCAGACAGAAGCCTTTCCCACGGCTGCCTGGCCGACACCACGCTTACCGGGCGAGGATTCTTCCATCTCGGACCGCATGGCGTGCAGGTCGTCGCTGGCCGAGATCACAGGGAACAACAGAATGAGTGCGCAGCCGAGAGCGCACACGAAGACGACCGGGCATGCTGCCGGACGATCCGAACCGGTCGAAGAATTCCGTTGCCGCCACAGCAGCCAAGCGGGCAGCAGCAGAGAGAGCCAACAGAGATTAAGAAGAAGCTCCATACAAAATACCCAGGCCGCTTGGTGGAGACACTACGACCATAACCCGTGCAACTGCCTCAAGATAATCAGGATAGCACAGACACGGCAAGTGACTTCCGTGCTTGCCGTAGTGAGGCTGGGGCGGGCAAAGCCGCTACGGACCCTGCGTGACCTGCAAAGGTTGAGGGGTTTGGAGTCGCTGGCGAAGGATGGCTTTCCGGGTGGGGATTTCAGCAATCGCATCGGCATGGATCACATAGGCGCCATGGGGTAGAGTGTCGCCAAAGGGAATTTGAACGCTGGTAGCGCCGGCTTTCAGCGGGAAATGCTCGTAGCCGATGGCCGTCGCTCGCCCGTTGTCGGCAACGGCCACGATGATGACGGTCAGATCGAAGTCGTCCTTGGAACCGTTCGAGAGCTGAACGACCCCGTCAATCCGATTGTCGCGGACCTTTGGAGGTTGAAGCCATTCGATCAACAGAGAAGCGGCGACAACGGCCTGAAACTCCTTGTTGATGCTGTGCGCGGGATGGCCGGAGTCTTCTACTTTTAAGGTGAACGCGAAAACCCCGGGCTTGGTGGGGCGTCCAGCCAGGAGGCCCTCCGGTGTGAGCGTAACACCCTCGGGAAGATCGCCGCTGGCTACGCTCCAGACGTAGGGCAGAACGCCGCCGCTGGCATGAAGAAGTATGTGGAATTCCACGCCTGCGTCGAGTGGGGGCAGAGTTTCGTCCACAGCGGCGAGTGGGGGGGCCTGCCCGGCCAGCAGACTGCAGAAACAAATCAGGATCGCAAGGAGCCGCATGATTTGGGTGGAATCCATCCTGGTTCGTTTGATTTTACGCTGAGCACGGCGTAAAAGAACTGCAATATGTCCTATCGTGTGTCGCACCTTATAGTTGGCGTCTTACTCGTCTGCTTACTCGTCTGCTCGATTGTTTTCTCAATGACTGCGGACGCTCTGGCGCAGGCCGCAGCTCCATCCAAGCAGAAAACGAATAACGCTAACTCCGAAGAGGCCGCGGTCTTCGAACGAATCTTAAATCGTGCCCACTTTGAAAACGACGGAACAGAAGTGAGCGAGACCGAGGCCGTGGTGCGGATTCAGAGCCAGGCGGGCGTGGAAGAATTCGGCCAACTGGTTTTCGGATACTCCTCGGCGACCGAGAAGTTGGAGGTCGAATATGTCCGCGTGCGCAAGCCGGACGGACAGGTAGTTGTGACACCGGAGTCGACGGCGCAGGATTTCGCTCCCGACGTTCTGAAAGAAGCTCCGATGTACAGCGACTATCGGCAGCGGCATATTTCCGTGGCCGCGCTGCAGCCCGGGGACACGCTGGAATACCGCACCGTGACGCGGGTTCTCACACCACTCGCCACGGGAAACTTCTGGTACGAATATACATTTCCAAAAGGTGTGGTGGTCAACGAAGACCGGCTGGAGATTGATGTCCCGAAGGCGCGCGAGGTGAAGCTCAAGACGCCGAAGCGAAGGCCGGAGATTCAGGACACTGGAGACCGCCGCATCTACACCTGGGTGGTGAAGGACATCCAGCCGGAACGCGACAAAGAAAAAGACGAGATGGACGAGGACAAAGGTCCGGATGTTCAACTGACGACTTTCACCGACTGGAAGCAGGTGGCGCAATGGTATGCCAAGCTGCAGGGCGAGCGCATGACGGTGGACGAGAGCGTCCGAAAAAAAGCCGAGGATCTCACCAAGGGAGCCGACACGCCCACCGAGAAGGCGCGACGGCTCTATGATTTCGTGGCGCGGAATGTGCGTTACGTGAGCATCTCCCTCGGAGTCGGGCGCTATCAGCCGCACTCGGCCTCGGACGTTCTACAGAATGGTTACGGCGACTGCAAGGACAAACACACGTTGCTTTCCGCGCTGCTGCGGGCGGAGCGAATTCAGAGTTATCCGGTGCTGATCGGCAGCGCGCGCAAACTGGACGTGGACGTTCCCTCGCCGGCGCAGTTCGATCACGTGATCACGGCGGCACGACTGGGGACGGGAACGGAGCTGACCTGGCTCGATACGACTCCGGAAGTGACGCCCTTCGGGCTGATTCTTTACCAACTGCGAAACAAAGAAGCAGTAGTGGCGTCGGAGGATAGCGAGGGAGGCCTGCAGCGGACGCCGGCGGATTCGCCGATCAAGACCTTCATGCACTTCACGCTTGACGGCAAGTTCAGCGAGTTCGGCGCCCTCGATGCGACGCTCGAGGTCACGGCCCAGGGAGATCGCGATTGGCCGATGCGCGCGAGCTTTCGACGATTTTCGCAGGCTCAGTGGAAGGACTTTGCGAAAGCGCTCTCTGCGAGTTGGGGTTTGCCGGGTGACGTCGATGACGTTCAGCTCGATCCCATCGAAGACACGAGCAAGCCTTTTCATCTGAAGTATCACCTGCGCCAGGACCAATATTTTATAGTGCCGTCGGCGAGCGTGAATTTTCGTCCGATCCCGCCGCTGGGAATGCCTGCGATTCGAGCGTCGGAAAAGAGCACGGAACCCCTGAATATCGGTCCCGCGGGTGAAATGGACTACCGGGTCCGCTTGCAGTTTCCCTCCAACTACACGCTGCACACGCCGATGCGGGTGAATGTGTCACGCGATTATGGCGACTATTCATCGGCGTATTCGTTGAGCAAGGGAACTCTGGAAGGCGAACGCAAACTTGTTGTGAAGGTGAATGAGCTGGCGGCGCCGCGGCGCGCGGACTACGAATCGTTCCGCAGCGTAACGCAAGGTGATCAGGACCAGCTCTTGTCGTGCACCATCGTGACGCCGTCGGGACAAGGGGCGCAGACTGCGGCCGTGAAGATGGAAGGAACTCCCGAGGAACTGCACAAGGCGGGAGTGAAGGCGTTGCAGAGCAAGGATTATCGCACGGCGATCGACCTGCTGTTGCGCGCGGTGTTAGCGGATGCCGGACCGAATTCAAGCCTGAGCGATGGGTGGTATGACCTGGGACTGGCTTACGCCGGAGCGAACAATCATGCGGAGGCGATCGCGGCGTTTTACCAGCAACTCCTGCGGGATCCAAATCACAAGCACGCGAATGGTGAGCTCGCGATGGAACTCCAGCAAGCCGGACAGACCAACGAGGCGATCGCGGCATATCGCAAGCAGTTGGAAACGACTCCGTACGACAAGACGACGCTCAAAAATCTCGGTTTGTTACTGGCGCAGTTGGGACGGGATGCCGACGCCCGCACGGAACTGGAAGCGGCTGCCGCAATTCCTCCGGATGATCCGGAAACGAAGATGGCGCTGGCGCAGGTGTACGGGCGGTTAGGAGAGAGCGCGAAAGCGCAGGAGTTGATGAAGGGACTGACGGGCAGTGCGGGCACGGATTCGGGACAGGATATCTTCGCGTCGGCATTGAAGATGAAGAACGATATTGATCCGACCGAGACCGAGAACGATGCGCAGCAGGTTCTCTACGATATTGGAGGACAGTTCGACTCGGGCGAATTGGACCGGCTGGGGCCGTCGGCGTTCTCGTCGATGCGACTGGTGGCGCTGTCGTGGGCGCGGATAGGATGGGCAAAATTTCAGCGCGGCGAAAATCTGGCTGCGATGCAGTTTCTCACGTCGGCGTGGCTTCTGAGCCAGTCGGGGACGGTTGCCAACCGGCTGGGGCAGGTGCTCGAGAAGCAAGGGCAGCCGGAGAAGGCGTGCCATATGTATGCGCTGGCCGTGGCGGCGGGCGGAAGCACTAATGAAGTACAGGATTCGCGGGCGCGTTTGGCGAAGTTGGCTGGCGATTCCGGCGTTGCAGAGAAAAGCGCGGCGGAGAAAGATCTCGCACAGGCGCCGTCGGAGTTAGTGCAGGCGCGCACGGTGAAGCTCAGGCCGATCGTAACTAGTAGCAAGCCAGTTTCAGCGCGGTTCAACCTCGTGTTCGACAGCTCGCCGCGTCCCGAGCGCGCCGAGTTTGTGGACGGTGACGAAAGCCTTCGTTCAGCGGCCGAGCAACTGCGCGAGAAGGATTTCCCCGTGAGATTTCCGGATGTGTCGTCGGTGAAAATCGTCCGCCGGGGGCTGTTGAGCTGCGGCGGTCTGGGGTGCAGCATTGAGTTGCTGCCCATTGAGATGGAATCTTCTTCGGGAACCGCGCCGGGTTCGAAAAAGTGAGGCCGCGTCCCCTCGACGCATCTGCATCGACTCCGATAATCTAATGAGTCTTGTGAGGGAGGTCCTGTCCATGCGGGAGGCCGTCGAACGTCTGTGGCCGGAGATTCAGTGGATCAGCGATTCCAAGCTTCGGGAGCAGGTGACGCAAACTTGGATCAAGGCGCTCGAGCGCAGTCCGCTGAAGCCTGATGACCTGAATCAGATTCCTTTTACGCTGCTCGTTCCGAATTGTCCGATCACATTCATGGAACACAAGCGCTGCGTGGTGCATATTGCGCGGGACAGTGCGAAAGCGATGACGGACTTCATGGGCCGCGCTCTGCCGATCGACACCGACGTGGTGATTGCAGGTGCGATCCTGGCGGACGTCGGCAAGTTGTTGGAGTATGAGATCGGTCCAGACGGGAAGAGCCGGCAAAGTAAGCGCGGAGAAGCGTTGCGACATCCGTTTACCGGAGTCGCGTTGGCGATGGAGTGTGGCGTGCCGGACGCAGTCTGCCACGTCATCGCGGCGCACGCGGCCGAAGGCGATCTGGTGCAGCGCACGACCGAAGCGTTCATCGTGCATCACGCCGATTTCATGGCGTTTCTGCCGTTCAAGAATCCGAAGAACGTGAAAATTAAATAAGGTCTCAGTTCACAGGTGTCAGGTCTCACGTTTTACTGACGGCTGAAAGCTGATAGCTGACATCCTGCAATTTCATCGAGGAGATGTCCTTGCCGACACAACTATCTTCCACCAAAGAAACCATCACAGCGACCATGTCCCGCTGGGCTGCGGGGCTTGAATACAAGAAAATCTCGCAGGATGCGGTATATCAGGCCAAACGTTTCCTGCTCGATTCGGTAGGTTGCGCGCTGGGCGGATATCAGCAGCATGACGTGATCATTGCGCTCGAAGTACTGCATGAGATTGCCGGGCGCGGGCCGGCGACCGTGATCGGCACGAGCGAGAAGATGGACGCAGTTTCGGCATCGCTGGCGAATGCCCTGATGATCCGCTGCATGGATTACAACGACATTTACTGGAAGCAGGATCCGTCGCATCCTTCCGACATTTTTCCGGCCGCTATGGCGTGTTGCGAGCTCGCCAAAAGCGATGGCAAGGAATTGATCGTTGGATTTGTGTTGGGCCACGAGTTCGAAATGCGCTTTTGCGAGGCGGCGTTTCCGGGCATCCGCGAGCGCGGCTGGCATCATGCGACGCTGACGGCGTTTGTCTCGCCGATCGTGGCGGGGCGCGCGCTGCATTTGAGTGGGGAACAGATTCAGCATGCGATCGGAATTTCAGCTTCGCGGCATTGCACGATGGGCGCGGTGACTGCGGGCAAGCTAACGATGATGAAGAACACCGTCGATCCACTGGCCACGCAGAGCGGCGTTCTGGCGGCGCTGCTGGCCGAGCGAGGCTACAGCGGTCCCGAGCACGTGATCGACGGCAAGGAAGGATTGGTGTACTGCTTCGGTCCGGAGTGGAAACAGAATGTGCTGACTGACGGACTCGGCGAGTCATGGCGCATCACGCAGTGCGGCATGAAATTTTTCCCGACTGAAGCACTGACGCACGCTCCGATTTCCGCGATGCTTGACCTGGTCAAGGGCAACGACCTGTGTCCGGATGAAGTGGAGAAGATTCAGATTCGGTCGCTGGCGCGCGCGGCTGACATTCTTTCGGACCCGAGCAAATACGATCCGCGCACCAAGGAGACAGCAGACCATTCGCTGCCTTACGTAATTGCGGCGGCGCTGGTGGATCGGCAAGTGACCCCGGCGCAATTCGAGATGAAGAAGATCATGGACCCGGTGATTCGCGCGCAGCTGAAAAAAGTGGAAGTCGTGGCCGACCCCGAGATCGAGAAAGTTTTCCCGGCGCTGCAGCGAGTGATTGTGAACATTACAACCACCGACGGACGGAAATTCTCGAAACAGTTGGACTATCCAAAAGGCGATCCCCGAAATCCGCTGAGCGATGCGGAGATCGAAGAGAAATTCCGAGCGCTGGCAGAGGGCGTGCTTTCGGCGAAGGCGCAGGACAAGCTGATTGACGCAATTTGGAATCTGGAGAAGTGCGGGTCGGTTTCGAAGCTTATGGCGCTGATGAAAGCGGATGTGAAGAAAGCGAAATCGGCGAAGAAGGCCAGCAAGAAACGCCGCTAGCAAGAGGCACGTAGGGACGGCCGCCCTCGGCCGTCCAGCCGGACGAAGTCCCGCTTCTGGCGGCGGATACGAATCTGGCGAGCCGCGCTCAACTGCAGAGCCGAGGGCAGCTGTGCCTACGTGGGTAGGAGTAACTCATGGCAGATTTGAAATCGACGATTGCATCGGACCTAACGGCCCGTTACACAAAACTCGCGGGCATGGTCCGTGAGCTGGCGGCGCCGCTGAGCGAGGAGCAGTTTTGGGCCAAGCCCTTCGCGTTCGGCAATAGCTTTGGCCACCTCGTACTGCATCTCACCGGTAACTTGAATTACTACATCGGAGCGCAGATTGCGGGAACGGGCTATGTGCGGGATCGTCCTTTGGAGTTTTCGGAGGCGACGCGGCCATCCAAGGCAGAAGTGCTGAAGAAATTCGGTCAGGCGATCGAGATGGTACTCGGCGCGATCAACAGCCAGTCGGCGGATGACTGGACAGAAGAATATACCGCAGTGGGTGCGGACGCCCGCGACCGATTTGGTATCGTTCTGTCGTGCGCGACGCATCTGCACCATCACATCGGGCAGATGATGTATCTGGGGTTCGAGTTGAAGCGGAAGGGCTGAGTGATTGGGAATTCATCATGGGTCAAACCATCGTTGAAAAAATCGCGCAGAAACACATGACCGAAGGGCCGACGCGGCCGCTTCTGACAGGGGATTTCCTGTCGATTCGTCCGCACCGCTGCATGACACACGACAACACGTCGGCGGTGATGAGCAAGTTCAAGAGCATCGGCGCGAAGAAGGTGAACGATTCGCAGCAGCTCATGTTCGCACTCGATCATGACATTCAGAATAAGGATGAAGCGAACCTGAAGAAGTACCGCGCGATTGAAGCATTCGCGAAAGAGCAGGGTGTGGATTTCTATCCTGCAGGGTCGGGCATCGGGCACCAGATCATGGTGGAGCGCGGTTATGTGGTTCCCGGTTCGTTCGTGGTTGCATCGGATTCGCATTCCAATATGTATGGCGCGTTGGGCGCGATCGGAACGCCGATTGTTCGCACCGATGCAGCCGCGGTGTGGGCTATGGGCGAATTCTGGTGGCAGATTCCGCGTTCGATTCAGGTCGTGCTCGAAGGCAGGTTGCCGGAGGGCGTCACTGGCAAGGACGTCATCATCACTTTATGCGGACTCTATAACCACGACGAATGCCTGAATGCGGCGGTCGAATTCACGGGGCCGGGAGTGGCGTCGCTCTCGATGGACGCGCGGCTTTCGATCTCGAATATGACCACGGAGTGGGGTCCGCTGGTGGGCTGGTTCCCCGTGGACGAGGTGACGATCCAGTATTTGCGAGGCGTTCACCAGCGGATCAAGGAGACGGGCACGAGCACGAGTAAGAACAAAGAGCGGTTTTCAGAAAAAGACATCGAGAGCTGGGGGAAGAATCCTCCGGCGCCGGATGCGGATGCGGTCTATGCGGCGCGGATTACGCTCGACCTCGGGCAAGTAACGCCCCACGTGTCGGGGCCCGATACGGTGCAGGTGATGCAATCGGTGGCTGAAATGGAGAAGAACAAAGTTGCGATCCAAAAGGCATATCTGATTTCATGCGTGAATTCGCGACTGGAAGATCTGGCGGCGGCGGCGAAGGTGCTTAAAGGTCAGAAAGTGGCCTCGGGCGTGAAGTTCTACTTGAGCGCAGCCAGTAAGTGGGTTCAGGAAGATGCTGAGAAGCGAGGCATCTGGCGGACGTTGATCGATGCGGGTGCGCATCCGCTGCCCTCGGGTTGCGGGCCGTGCATCGGGCTGGGCGTGGGATTGCTTGAGGCGGGCGAGGTCGGGATCTCGGCGACGAATCGGAACTTCAAAGGCCGCATGGGATCGCGGGATGCAAAGTGCTACCTGGCGAGTCCGGGAGTAGTGGCGGCGTCGGCGGTTGCCGGTTATATCCGCGGGCCGCATGAGTTCGCCGATCGCGCACCGCAGCGCGCCTACACCGAATTGGCATCGGCGTCGGCGCTGGGCGCCGCGGAGAAAGTTGAAATCCTGCCGGGCTTTCCACAACGCGTGAAGGGGCGTCTGGTTTTCATGCCGCAGGATAACATCAACACCGATGCGATTTATGGCAAGGACTACACCTATCGCGACGACATGACTCGGGAAATGATGGCGAAGGTGGTGATGGAGAATTACGATCCACAGTTCGCCGCGCGCGCGAAGGCGGGCGACGTGATCGTCAGCCAGTTCAACTTCGGTACGGGATCGAGCCGCGAACAGGCGGTCACGTGCCTTAAGGCGAAAGGGATTCCGCTGGTGATCGCGGCCAGCTTTTCGCAGACTTATCTGCGCAATGCATTTAACAATGGCTTCTTGTGTATCGAGGTGCCAGGATTGGTGGCGCGCGTGCGCGAGCAGTTTGCGAAGGAGATTGCGGCAAAGCAGAAGACGATCATTCCCGGGGATGAGATTGATATCGATTTCACATCGAGTACGATCAATTGGCGCGGAGAGAAGTTTGCGTTTCCGGCGCTGGGCAGCGTTCCGCAGTCGCTGGTAATTGCCGGCGGAGTGGAGAATCTGGTGGCGAACCGGTTAGGTGTGGCTTAGTGCTTACGAACTTTGTCATCCTGAGCGAAGCGGCGGATCTGCTTTTTTCCCGGCGCCCTCCGCGTCTCGGCGGTAAACATTCTTGAGGAGCATTCATGGCGAAATACACGGTTATTACCATGCCAGGAGACGGCATCGGAAACCAGGTTCTGCCGGAGTCATTGCGGGTTTTGGAAGCGGTCGCCTTTGACGCAGAGTACGTTCATGCCGATATCGGATGGGAGTGCTGGCGCGCGCAGGGCAATGCGTTGCCGGACCGGACGATCGAGTTACTAACAAGGTATAAGTTAGGTTTGTTTGGCGCGATTACATCGAAGCCAAACAAAGCGGCGCAGGCGGAACTCAAACCCGAGCTGCAGGGGAAGGGTTACGTTTATTACTCGCCGATCGTGACCATGCGGCAGAAATTCAATCTCGATATCTGCGTGCGGCCGTGCGTAGGGTTCACGGGCAATCCGTTGAATTACATTCGGAAGAAAGCGGATGGCGGCTACGTTGAGCCTGGTTTTGACGAACCAAAGATCGACACTACCGTATTCCGGCAGGGCACGGAGGGTATGTATGCAGGTGTGGAGTGGACGAACCCTCCGAAGAACGTGCGCGCCGCGTTGAACAGCCATCCCAGGTTCAAGGCTTTTGCCAACGTGCCCGGGCCGGAGCTCGCGGTGAGTTGCCGCATCATCACTCGCAAGGCGGCCCGGCGCATCGTGACCGCGGCTTTCGAATATGCGAAGAAGCGCGGGTTCAAGGGCGTCACGATTTGTGAGAAGCCGAATGTGGTGCGCGAGACTTCCGGCATGATGGAAGAAGTGGCAAAGGAGGTTGCGAAGAATTATCCGGCGATCGCACTTTGGTCGACGAACATTGATGCGCAACTGATGTGGCTGAACAAAAATCCGGAGGAGTACAACGTAATCGTGTCCTCGAATCTGTTCGGCGACATTCTTTCCGACGCGTTCGCAGGACTGGTGGGTGGACTCGGGTTCGCGGCGTCCGGCAATGTTGGCGATGACGTAGCGGTATTCGAGCCAACCCACGGATCCGCGCCGAAGTATGCCGAGCTGAATCCGCCCATCGTGAATCCCATTGCCATGATTCTTTCGGCGGCGATGATGCTCGATCACGTTGGGGAAGGCCACAAGGCAAACCGCATCCGCAAGGCGATCGCGGACGTGGTGCGTGAAGGGAAAGTCCGGACGTACGATATGATGCGTTTTACCGGTGGTCCGAAAGTGATCAGTCAGGGTGCGGCTTCGACGGTGCAGATGACGGACGCAATTTTGGAAAAACTGAAATAAGCGCCAGTTGGAAATCCCTGAGTTGCGGATCTTGAGTTGAGGAAATTATGAGCAGCGCTGTCGAGACTACGTCCCCGCGTTCTGCCGAGGCAGGCCATTGGGGCACAGAAGTTCGGTCGGATGTGCACGTCGCCTTTGAGGCGCGTGACAGCGGCGGGGTCGAGATCTCACTGGAATCGCGGGTCGCGCCCTATTATGGCACGGCGATCCTCGAACAGACGCGAGAAGTTCTGAGCGAACTCGGAGTGAACGACGCGCGGGTTGCGATTCATGATGAAGGCGCTTTGCCTTTTGTTATCGCGGCTCGCATCGAGGCGGCGGCGAGGCGCGCAGGGATCGCACTCGGCAAACGCTCGCTGCCGGAGCAGCATCCGCTACCGCCGCCGTCGCAAAAGGACCGGCTGCGTCGATCGCGTCTGTATCTGCCGGGCTCTGAACCGAAGTACTACATCAACGCCTCATTGCATGGGCCGGATGCGGTGATTCTCGATCTGGAAGATTCGGTGCATCGCGGAGAGAAAGATGCCGCCCGCATCCTGGTGCGAAATACTTTGCGGACGGTCGATTTTGGATCATGCGAGCGCATGGTGCGCATTAACCAGTTGCCGCTGGGGCTCGAAGATCTGGCGGAAGTGGTGGGCGAGAGTCCGGATCTGATTCTGATTCCGAAGGTCGAGGAGTCCGAGCAGGTACGGGAAGTGGATCGGATGATCGGCGAGATTAAGACGCGCCACGGAATTATCCGGCCGATCTGGATCATGCCGATCCTGGAGTCGGCGCTGGGGATCGAGAACGCATTCGCCGTCGCAACGGCAAGCGAAAACGTAGCGGCGCTGACGATTGGGCTGGAGGATTACACGGCCGATCTGGGCGTGGTGAAGACCGCGGAAGGACGTGAGTCGCAATATGCGCGGTCGCGCGTGGTGAATGCGGCGCACGCCGCGGGAGTGCAGGCGATTGACTCGGTCTTCAGCGATGTCGCCGACATGGACGCGCTGCGACGCTGGGCGGAAGCCTCGAGGGCTATGGGATTCGAAGGCATGGGATGCATTCATCCCGGACAGATTCGCGTGATCCACGAGGCGTTTCAACCGAGCGCAGCCGAGATCGAAAAGGCGCGGAACGTGGTTGCCGCTTTTGAGGAAGCGCAGAACAAGGGATTGGCCGTGGTGAGTCTAGGCTCGAAGATGATCGATCCGCCGGTGGTGCAGCGGGCGCTGAAGCTGGTGGAGCGGGCAAAGGCGATGGGAGTGATTTCGTGAGTGTGAGTGCGAATGCGAATGCAAAAGAAAGAGTAGAACTGGCGCATAACGCGGCAGGCCGCGCGGTGCCGACGATGGTGAACGGCAAGCCGCAGACTCCGTTTCTGGGTGTGGGGAAGTACCAGCCGCGCGGGCGGAAGGCGGCGCCGGCAATCTGCTCCAATAAAGATTATCCAGATAGTGGCGATAAGCGCGTGGCCGATCTGGAGACCGCGCTGCGCAAATGCGGGCTGCGCGACGGGATGGTGATCTCGAACCATCATCATCTGCGCGACGGCGATAAAGTGGCGCTGATGGCGCTGGAGGCGGCGGCCAGGATCGGCGTCAAAGATCTGATGTGGTTCCCGAGCGCGTCGTTCCCTTCCCAGGAGAGTGCGATCTATCTGATGGAAAAAGGCGTGATCCATCACATCGAAGGCTCGATGAACGGGCCGCTGGGCGACTATTGCACGCAGGGAAGGATGCGCGGCATGGGTGTGCTGCGTTCGCATGGCGGCCGCTACCAGGCGATCCAGGACGGAGAAGTTCACATTGACGTCGCCGTGATTGCCGCGCCAACCGCCGATTTTTTCGGGAATGCGGATGGCTCGCATGGTAAGTCGGCTTGTGGCTTGCTGGGTTTTGCGCTGGCGGATTCGATCTACGCGGATCGCGTGGTCGTGGTCACCGATAACCTAGTGCCGTTTCCTTGTGTGCCCTGGCAGATTCAGGGCAACAACGTGGACTTTGTGGTGGAAGTGGAATCGATCGGCGATCCAGAGAAGATTGTTTCCGGCACGACGCAGATTACGCGTTCGCCGGACCGGCTGCGGATCGCGGAGTTGGTGGCCCAGTTTCTGCGGGCCGCAGGAATCATGAAGAACGGATTTTCATTCCAGGCAGGAGCCGGCGGAATCGCGTTGGCATTCGTCGAGTATCTGAAACAGATGATGAAACAGGATGGAGTGAAGGCGCGCTTCGTTCGCGGTGGATCGACGAAATTCTTGGTCGAGTTGCTGCAAGAAGGGCTGACAGATTACATCCTGGATGGGCAGACGTTTGATCTCGACGGCGTGAGGTCGATCGCGAGCGATCCGCGGCACGTGGCCACTTCACCGTTCACTTCGTACAACTACCACGGCAAAGGGAACTTCGCTTCGCTGGTCGATGCCGTGGTGTTGGGCGCGACGGAGGTGGACGTGAACTTCAACGCTAACGTGGTGACGCACTCCGATGGACGCTTGCTGCACGGCATTGGCGGATGGCAGAACTGCCTGTTTGCCGGATGCACGATTCTCGCGCTGCCTTCGTTCCGCGATCGCATCCCCGTGATCGTGGACGAAGTGACGACCATGACCGGACCGGGCGAGATGATCGACGTGGTCGTGACCGAGCGCGGAATTGCAATCAATCCGCGACGCACGGACTTGCTCCATGCAGTAGCAGTGCAGGGATCGAAGCTGCCAATTCGTCCGATTCAGGACATCAAAGCGGAAGTCGAGAAAATTTGCGGCAAGCCGGCGCGGCCGAAGTTGGGCGATCGTCCGTGCGCGGTGGTGAAGTGGGTGGATGGGACGGTGCTGGATACGGTGTGGCAGGTTAGCTGAGACCGTCGGGCCCGCGGCTGTCTTGTTAACCGCACAGATCGCAGAGCGCGCGGAGAAACAGCTTCAGTCTGGACTGAAATATCCTCCAATCTTCGAAGCCTGCTATCTTTGCCCGATTTTCCTTTGTGGAGGCGCGAGTGCGCGGACTGAAAGCGAAGCGAATTCTGATCACCGGCGGGGCCAGTGGCATAGGAGCGGCCACGGCAGCGCGATTTCTTGAAGAAGGATCGGTGGTGTGCGTGCTCGACCGCGACGCGGAGGCGCGGCGGAAGATTCTTCACGAATTGCCCGGTCTGGCGGCAGCGCTCGATGCCGATGTCTCGAGTTTGAAGCAAGTGCAGGCCGCCTTTGCCGAAGCGATTCGCCTGATGGGCGGCGTGGATGTGCTGGTGAATAACGCGGGCATCAGCATCCGTCATAACTTTCTCGACATCACGCCGGAAGAGTGGAACAAAGTGATTGCCGTGAATCTTACCGGAATGTTCTACGTCGCGCAGACGGCCGCACGGCACATGATGGAGCGCGGCGGCGGCGTCATTCTGCAAACGGCCTCGACCAACGGCATTATGGGGTATCCGTTCTATGCGGATTACAACGCCACCAAGGCGGGCGTGATCGAGTTGACGAAGTCGATGGCGCTGGAACTTGCGCCGAAAGTCAGGGTCTGCGCGGTGGCTCCGGGATACGTGCTGACGCCAATGCAGCGCGCCGAGTACACGGATGAAATGCTCGAAGAGGTCAACCGGAAGATTCCTTTGCGCCGTCATGCTCAGCCAGAAGAGATTGCGGCGCTGTTCGCATTCCTCGCCTCGGACGATGCGCAAAATATAACCGGCCACGTGTACACGTGCGACGGCGGAGAAACCGCGGGAGGGCTGGCCAGCCGGTAAGCCATGCAGCGTGAAGGGCGAGTTGCGGGGAAGGTTGCGCTGATTACCGGCGCGGCATCGGGCATAGGACGCGCGACTGCACTGCTGTTCGCGCGCGAAGGAGCGGCGATTGCCTTGGCGGATTTGAATGCGGGTGCCGGCCAGCGTGTCGCTGACGAGATTACCCAATTCGGCGGGCGTGCCTTCTTTGAGCCCGTGGACGTGACGCGAGCCACAGATTGCCAGCGCCTCGTCGAGCGCGCGATTCGCGAGTTTGGCCGAATCGACGTTCTGTTCAACAACGCCGGCATCATTCGGCGGGCGACGGTTCTTGATCTTAGCGAAGAAGACTGGGACCGGGTGATGGCGGTGAACGTGAAGTCGATCTACCTGCTGTCGCGCGAAGTGATTCCGCATATGCAGAAAGCGGGCGGCGGAACGATCATCAACACGGCTTCAGGATGGGGACTGGCTGGCGGCGCAAGGGCTGCGGTTTACTGTGCTTCGAAGGGTGCCGTCGTGCTGCTGACGAAAGCGATGGCCATTGACCATGGACCGCAGAAGATTCGCGTGAATTGTATCTGCCCCGGCGACACCGATACCGGCATGCTGCGCGAAGAAGCGCAGCAACTCGGAGAAGAGAACAGCCGCTTTCTTGCCGAAGCGGCAAAGCGTCCGCTGGGCCGGGTGGGGACGCCACAGGAAATTGCGCAGGCCGCGCTGTATCTCGCGAGCGATGCGTCTTCGTTTGTCACCGGCACGGCGCTGGTCGTCGATGGCGGCGGGCTGGCGGGATCGGTTTGATTGATGCGCCTCGAGAACAAAGTTGCTTTGATCACGGGTGGCACGTCCGGCATCGGCGCGGCGGCGGCCGAACTGTTTGCGCGCGAGGGCGCGAAGGTTGCCATCACCGGCCGCAATGAGTCTCGCGGCCACGCAGTGACGGCGCGCATTCTTCAGTCCGGCGGGACGGCAATTTTTCTGCGCACCGACGTTCGCAAGGCCGCCGAATGCCAGCGGGCGGTGGACGAAACGGTGCGCTCCTACGGGCGGCTCGACATTCTGTTCAACAACGCGGGAGTCTTCTTTCCGCAGACGGCGATCGACTGTTCCGAAGAAGAATGGGATCTGCAGATTGACATCAATCTGAAGGGAACGTTCCTGATGTCGAAGTATGCGCTCGGGCCGATGATCGCCCAGGGTGGCGGAGTGATCGTCAACAACAGTTCGGGCTGGGGGCTAGTCGGTGGCGACAAGGCGGTGGCATATTGCGCCTCGAAGGGCGGAGTCGTTCTGCTCACCAAGGCGATGGCCATTGATCATGGGCGGCAGGGCATCCGCGTGAACTGCATATGCCCGGGCGACGTGGACACCCCGATGCTGCCGGAAGATGCGCGACTGCGCGGCCTGGACTGGAAGACCTATCGGGCGGGTTGCGAGAATCGGCCATTGGGACGGATTGGGACCGTCGACGAGATCGCGAAAGCCGTGCTCTTCCTGGCATCGGACGATTCGTCGTTTGTGACCGGAGCGGCGCTGGTGGTGGATGGCGGCGGTACGGCAGATTAGCGATCGAATTCAATTTCGTAGACTTCAATTTCAACGACTTCAATTTTCATGATCACGAAAACAACGACGAAGACGAATAGGCGCGAGAGGTCGCGCGATTGGTATGAGCGCGCGCAGCAATCGCTGATCGAAGGCGTGAACTCGCCGTCGCGCGGCGCAGCCGTGTACTCGCCGGGGCCGGTGGTGCTGGAGCGTGGCCGCGGATCGCGCGTCTGGGACCTTGACGGAAACGAGTACATCGATTTCATGATGTCGTTCGGCGCGCTGATTCAGGGGCATGCGCATCCGAAAATTGTTGAGGTGGTTTCCGAGACGATGGCCGGCGGTTCGCATTTCGCAGCTGCCACTCCGGCGGAGGCGGAAGCCGCCGAGCGCTTCCGGCGCATGGTGCCAACCGCGGAGGCGGTGCGCTTCACCAACAGCGGCACTGAAGCCACGATGCTCGCCTTGCGCCTCGCCCGCGCGCACACGGGACGAACAAAGTTCCTCAAGTTCGAAGGCCACTACCACGGTTGGTACGACCCTTATTGTTTGAACGGGCATAGCCATCCGGCGGACCAACTGGGGCCGAGAGAGAATCCCACTCGATTTCCGGATTCGGAGGGTATTCCGGCGTCGGTGTTCGACGATGTGGTGCTCGCGCCGTGGAACGATCTGGAAGCGCTTGAAAGTATTCTGCGCCGGCACGGGCGAGAACTGGCCGCTGTGATCACCGAGCCGATTATGGCGAACATGGGTTGCATCCTGCCGCGCGATGGATATTTGCAGAAAGTCTGCGATCTGGCGCATCAGTTCGGCGCGCTGTTTATTTTGGATGAAGTTGTAACCGGATTCCGCTACGCGCCAGGCGGATGCCAACAGCGTTACGGCCTGAAGCCGGACCTCAGCGCGTTCGGCAAGGCTTTGGGAGCGGGATTCCCCATTGGCGCCGTGGCGGGTCCGCGCGCGATCCTCGACCGCATGCGTTGGGGCAGCGGCATGGTGCTGCACTACGGAACCTTCAACGGCCACCGGCTCACTATGCGCGTAATCGCGGCGAATCTGGATCTGCTCACGGCGAATGAGGGCGCGGTTTACAAGCAGATATATGGGGTCGGAGATGCCGCCATTGCTGGTCTGCGGGATGTTTTTCGTCGAAGAAAGATTGACGCCGTCGTTCAAGGTTTCGGCCCGATGTTTCAGATCTACTTCACCGGCCGCGACGCGATCCATGATTATCGCGACTACTGCCAGTACGCCAACACGGCAAAGTACTCGCGATTCATTCACGGACTGCTCGATCGCGGCATCTACATGACGCCTTCGAACGGATTGCACTGGATTATTTCGACGGCACATACCATGCAGGACGTGGAGACGCTCTTGCCAGCCGCTGACGAAGTCTGCGCGGAGATGCCATGAGCACGGTCGTCTTCCTCGGCGGAGGGCGGATCACCTCGGCGATGCTGGCGGGTATGCGCCTCCGCAAGACCAGGCACCGCCTCGTCGTGCATGATCGCAATCCGGGCAAGTTGCGTGATCTGAAAAAGCGTTACGCGGTTGCGGTCGAGCCCGACCTGAATCGCGCAATCCAGCAGGCGGACGTGCTGATCGTCGCGGTTCGCCCGAGTTCGTTGCGCGCGCTTCTTCAGGCAGTCGGGAAAGTGATCGGGGAAGTAAACCGGCCATCGCCATCAGTCGGGCGACAGACGCTCGCAGTCAGTCTGGCCGCAGGTGTGCCGCTCCGCGTACTGAGCAAGGTGGCCGGCCCTTTCGTACAATGGGCCCGTGCCATGCCGAGTCCGGTTTGCCGCAGCGGGCGCGGCCTGACGGCGGTGACCTTTCCCCGGACTTTGCCGCGCGCGGATCGCAAACGCGTCCAGGCTCTTTTCGCCAGCTTCGGCCATGTCGTCGAAATCCCAGAAAGCAAGTTCGATGCGTTCACCGTGACTTTCTCATGCAGCCACGGCTATCACGCGCTCGCGACTCTGGCGCGAGCTGCGCAAGCGGCCGGTCTTGATCGAAACACGGCGCTGCTGGCGAGCGCGCACGCGTTGGCGGATGGGATCATCGCCTGGCGCGATGGAAAACATTCCCTGGAGTCGCTGCTGGAGGAGGCGGCCACTCCTGGCGGCATTGCGGCGGCGACTGCGATTAAGATGGACGCTGCCGGATACGAGCGCGCAGTGCGGCAAGGCGTTGCTGCCGGAATGCGACGGACCCATGCGAACGCGGGTATATGACTTTTCGGGAAGTGATCACCATCCGCTTGCATATTCGTCCAGACCTGTCTTTCGTGTGCGGCTCAAAGCCAGCAAAATTGTCTTCTGGAGTTCCAATGCGATTTTTGATCTGTATGCCGGCGGCCGGGCATCGACATCGGGCTTTTTACGCAACCTGTTAAAGCTCTGAACCATGAAGATATGCGCCACCATTCCGGAAGCTCGCGCTGCCTGCCGCGCTGCCCGCGCGAGTCATAAACGCCTGGGCCTCGTTCCAACCATGGGCGCTCTGCATGAAGGCCACCTGTCGCTGGTCCGCGCTGCAAAAGCGCAGTGCGACGCCGTTGCCGTTTCCATCTTCGTGAACCCCACCCAATTTGGCCCGACAGAAGATCTGTCGAAGTATCCGCGCCAATTCGATCGCGACTGCCGGCTGCTGGAAAATGAGGGTGTCGAGATCCTCTTCGCGCCGCCGGTCGAAGAGATCTATCCCGATGGCGAAGTCACCTGGGTGTTTGTCGAAAGCCTGAGCGAAAAGCTTGATGGGCGCTCCCGCCCCGGCCATTTCCGCGGCGTGACCACGATCGTCGCCAAGCTGTTTCACATCCTCGAGCCCGAGGCCGCGTTCTTCGGACAGAAAGACGCCGCGCAGCTAGCCGTGATCCGTCGCATGGTCGAAGACCTGAACTTCGCGGTCGCAATTGTCGCCTGTCCCATCGTGCGCGAACCCGACGGCCTGGCCATGAGTTCCCGCAACGCGTACCTGAATCGAGAAGAGCGCGGCCGCGCACAGGTGCTGCAACGGTCGTTACAGAAAGCTCGGCAGCAATTTCAAGCCGGAGAAAGATGCGCTGCCAAGCTGATCTCCGCCGCCAAAGGAGTCTTGGCCGGCGAGCCGCAAGTCGCGCTCGATTATTTCGAAATTGTCGATCCGGATACGCTCGATCCGGTCGAACAGATTTCCCAAGAGACGCTGGTCGCCGTCGCCGCCTACGTTGGCTCTACTCGCTTGATTGACAACATGGTTCTGAATCCCTGAGCAGAAATAGCTGGCGATAACGGCGCGCTCAAGTTGGTGCTGCGCAACCTTGCGCTCGCGCTCTACTTCAGCCCCAATCAACTGCCGGTTGCGCCGCAGTGGAGCATTATTGTGCTTTTCGTGCTTTTATTCGTAGCCGGGCTGGCAACTTTGTATTACATGCTGCGTAAAGTCGCGACCGCAACCAGGGTGCAGGCAGCAGCCCAAAGGCTTCAGTAGATTTGAAAAATCGAAGCGCTACGACCTTCGCCCCGAAACAAACGGATTTCCGGCAATGAAGTAACGCAACGGCTGCTCGGCTGACTTCACGATCCCGATGCGCGGCGTGACCGTTACGCGGCGCACGCGATAGCCGTCATCGACAATGCGGAGGTCCGAGCGCGCGCTCACCAAGCTCTTCCCGTTGTCCCGGGCGCGCGTGATTTGGAGAGCATCGGCCATGCGTCCTGGGCCGGAAGAAATCTTTTTGAGAGAAGAAATCTTCTTGCGCTTGGTTTCTTTCGCTACCTCGTCCGCTACTTCCATCCCTCGCGCCTCCGCCATTTGCTCGATGCCCGCCACTGGCTCCAGAGCCCGAAACAGCACGCATCCGGGCACTCCGTCGGGCAGGCAGGAAACATTCAGGCAGTAGTGATTGCCATAGATGAAGTACACATAAGCGTGACCGGGAGGGCCGAACAGGACGGAATTCCGCGCCGTCCGGCCCGCCGCTGCGTGCGCCGCCGCATCGCCTTTGCCAAGATACGCTTCGGTTTCGACAATTCGCCCCGCCAGAATTCCGCACGGCGTTTCGCGGACCAGCAGTTTCCCCAGCAACGCCCGCGCCACCCGCTGCGGATCGCGGTTGAAGAACTCCGCCTTCAGCAAAGTAACGCGGCCAAGCGAATTCATGCCTGCCAATCCCGCGTACCTCGTCAGGCCGCGCCCTTCAGGTACGCCAGCACCTCTTCCGCGTGCCCTTCCGCTGTCACATTCTTGAAGATGTGCTTGATCTTGCCGTCGGGGGCAATGACGAAGGTCGTCCGCGCGATCCCTTTTATTTTCTTGCCGTACATTTGCCTCTCTTTGACCACGCCGAACAAATTTGCGATCTTCTTCTCCGCATCGGCCAGCAACGGGAAAGGCAAACTGAACTTGGTCTGAAATTTTTTCTGCGCGGCCGCCGTGTCCGCCGAAATCCCGAGCAGCACCACGCCTGTCTTCTTGATTTCCTCGTAGGTATCGCGAAAGCCGCACGCTTCCTTGGTGCACCCAGGCGTGTCGGCCTTAGGATAGAAATAAAGCACCACGGTCTTGCCGCGAAAATCTTTTAAGGCAACCTCTTTCCCGTTCTCGTCCGTCGTACTGAAGTCTGGGGATTTATCATTAACTTCCATGGGATTGTCTCCTCGCCGCTCACCGTTATATCGCAACGGGATGTTTGCCGTCACCTTGGCCGTCTCGATCGGGCTCGCCAGCTCATGGCTTGTCGCCCAAGGTCCCATGCCGCAGTACGGGCATAAGCCGGCTTCCACCAAAGGACCACGAGCCCTTGGACTGATCCAGCTTTCGCCCAAGGGCAAAGGCCGCCTCATTCCCATTGCCATCATGATGGACGGAAAATTTTATGATGCAGGCTCCTATAAGGCGGCGCCCGTTCCCATGGCTCTCGATTTCGGAATCGTCTACGAAGGTTTTCGCACCGGCGTGTCGCAGGGCATCTTCACCATCACGCAACCTGGACAACTCAACCACGTTTGGATTGCCGAAGGTACGTGGCTTCCTGCAGGAGCGATTGACCCCAATAAACGCAAGAAATACGCGCCACCCGTCATCGCAGACGAAGACAAGAGCGGGCCACCCGTACTTCACCGCCGCAGCGAGAAGTCCAGCTCAGAGAGCAGCTCCGATAGCAAGGATAAAGATAAAGACCAGCAAAAGCCCGCGACCGCTCCAGCGCCGCCGACTGCCGCGCCGCCCGCCAGCACGCCGGCTCCGCCGCCGTCGCCGGATACTGCCAAGGCGCCTGCGACACCAGAGCCCGCGAAGGCTTCTGCGCCTCCTTCTGCGTCCGAGGAGCCGATCGACGATCCGAATCGGCCCAGGCTGCGACGCGGGAAGCCGGACTCAAGCACGCACCGCGAACCCTTTACCACGTTCGACGCTCTGACGGACGCGGTGCCGGCGGGCACAGCGAAGCCCGATGCAACTGCAAAAGATTCCGCAGCGTCTGCGCCGCAAATCACCTTCATCCCAGCGATTTCCGATGCCGGCGGCCCTGATCCGCGTCCCTACACCTACGATGTGAAGCCCGCGGAAGAAGCCATCTACCGCAACAAGATGCTTGATCTCGCCGCGACCCAGCTTCGCCCCCAGGCAGGCGCTGCAAAAGATGCTGCGCCCGCGCCCAAGAAAGCGTCTCCTGGCAAATCGGCGAACAAACCCGCCGGCAAGTTGCCCAAGCTTGCCTTCGATGATGTGAGCTTGCACATTTTTGATCTCTCCAATTCGAATGAGCCGGTGCTGGTGCTTTCCGCGAAGACTCACCCGCCTGCTGCCGAAACCTTCGAAGAACCAAAGGAGATCACGCTGATAGCCCGCGCCAACCTCGAAGGCGAATTGCGAAAACTATTTTTCTCGCAAACGGATTCACGACATCTCGACGTCACTCCGCGGATGGAACTGATCGATGCGGTCGATGCCGATGGCGATGGCCGCGGCGAATTGCTGTTCCGGCGCACCTTCGACGATGGCAGCGCCTATGCGATCTACCGCGTCACCGCCGACCGGCTCTGGCCGCTGTTTGAGGGGACACCTTAAAGGCAGGTCTCAGGTGTTAGGTGCCAGGAAACCCCAACCGCGTCATAGGTTCTGCTTTTCCTGAGACCTGACACCTGAGAGCTTTCCGTTTACAATTTCAGGCTCGCAGAGGTGAGACCCATGCGCACAACTTCTCGAAGCCTTTTCCTCTTGCTGATTTTGTCTCTCTCTTTGTCCCTTTCGGCCTTCGCGGTTGATGGCAAAGCCGTTTCCTACAAGTCCGGTGAAGACACCGTCAATGGAATTCTCTACACTCCCGCCGGGAAAGGACCGTTTCCAGCACTCATCGTGATTCACGAGTATTGGGGACTGAACGACTGGGTGAAGCAGCAAGCCGAGAAGCTCGCCGGCCAGGGATACGTCGCGCTGGCGATCGATCTGTATCGCGGCAAAGTTGCCGACAATCCAGACCTGGCCCACGAACTGATGCGCGGCTTGCCCGAAGACCGGGCTACCCGTGATTTGCGAGCCGCCTTCGACTTTCTGGCGACGCAAGCGAGCGTGAAAAAAGATCGGATCGGCTCGATCGGCTGGTGCATGGGCGGAGGCTACGCGCTCGATACGGCGCTCGTCGAACCGCAATTGGCGGCAACCGTGATCAACTACGGGCATCTCGCGACGGAACCGTCGGAACTCAAGAAGATCAATGCTCCGATTCTGGGGCTTTTTGGCGGGCAGGATCGCGGCATCACCCCGGAAGACGTGAAGAAGTTTCAGCAATCCATGGAACAGCTGGGCAAGAAGATCGAGGTGAAGATCTATCCGGACGCGGGACACGCGTTTGAAAATCCCAACAATAAGCAGGGATACCGTCCTGAGGACGCCGCTGACGCGTGGCAGCGCACGGTCGATTTTCTGGCCGTGACACTGAAGACGCGACACTGAAGAAATGAGCGGCGGCGGCTCGGATTTCTGGTGAGCGTCCGGGACCGGGCGTGCCGTCCAGTGCAAAATATTTCTGCGGTCAAAAGCTGTCCTCAGGGCCTAAAAAGCCCGCATTTTAGCGGTCTTCAGTGGCACGGCTGAAGCTGCGTCGTTCCCGAAAACATTGCCGCGGCCTTCCCAAAAACATTCATGAAACCAGTTGCAGCGAGGACGCAAGGAATTTCCACTTGCCAGACGGTACTACTCTGGTTACTATGCACGCATCTTTATAATTGGCATTCAGTCTTACGATTGAGTTAGTCGCTTATCTATGAATATCGGCGAGACCATCCGCAACTTCCGGCTCCAGCGAAACATGTCACAAGGCGACATCGAAAAGCGCACCGGCCTGTTGCGCTGCTACCTGTCGCGCGTTGAAAACGGCCACACCATCCCTTCGCTGGACACGCTCGCCAAGATCGCCGGGGCAATGGATTTGGCGTTGTCGCAATTCTTTGATGAGGGCCGCAGGGACGGCCATAAGGGGTTGCCGCAGCTCTCCGACGATGAAGTCCGCTTCCTGAGCCAGATGCGCCGCTATTCCGCGAATCTGAACGACAGCGACCGGAAGCTGGTGCTGGCAATGGTGAAGAAAATGGCGTCGAGCACGTCGAAATGAGCCTTTCACCGGTTGTCAGCTTTCAGTTTTCAGTGGAACCGCTGAGATGAAAACTGACAAATGATAGCTGACAGCTGCTCTCTAGGTACTTTCGTACCATCCCTGGTGTGTCCGGCGGGAACCTCGCCAACCCCACGCTAAGAACGCTAAGCTGTTGGCTGGGGGATATTTGTGACCACTGATGAAGAACTGGATCTGCTCGATCAGCAGCTTCGCCGGCTGAAGATCGAGTACGAGATTTTCTTCAATAATCCAACCAAACGGCCTCCCACCGACATCGAATGGAAGGTGCTCTCGCTCATTCGCAAGTTCAGCGATGGCAGGTTCAGCGAAGGCTCGCGGATGAATTTTTCCCAGCGCTTTCGGTACAACGAGATGGCGCAGCGCTACGCGATTCAAGCCGACCTGTGGCGCAAGAAGATGCGGATCCGCGAAGAAGGCTATCGCCGGCCACAGGATGCGCTCCTCTCGGTGCAAGGCGTGCGCGTCAACCAAGAGCGCGAAGCGAAGCATCCGGTGTATGGCCTCAGCCGCCACGCCCAAACCGCGGGCGCAGAGACGCCAGGGGGCGGTCAGGGAGGCGATCAGCCTTTCTCCGTACAGTGCTCGGGCGCGGCCGCCGAGCGGGAGCAAGTCGAATCCCTCTACAAGGCGCTTACCGAAGCCAAGCAAAAGTCGGGAGAAAAAGTTTCCGGCGACTTCGATTCCTTTGCGGCGTTCGTCAAGAAAAAGACCAGCGAGATTCGCAAGCAGCACCGCTGCGATGCGGTGGTGTACTCGGTCGAGATGCAGGGTGGACAGGTGAAGCTTAAGGCCAAGGCGAAAACGTAGAGGCACTGAGAACGCCCACCCAAGCTGCTAGAATTTCCCTTCGCTCCCGAGGGCCTCATGTCTAAGATCCAGCGCGCCATTCTTAGCGTCACCGACAAATCCGGACTGGTAGATTTCGCCTGCAAACTCGCCGCGTTGGGCGTGGAACTGATCTCGACCGGAGGCACCGCCAAGCTGCTGCGCGATTCCGGCATCACGGTGAAAGATATTTCCGAGCTGACCGGTTTCCCTGAAATGCTTGATGGGCGCGTCAAGACGCTGCATCCGAAAGTTCACGGCGGCATCCTTCACCGCCGAGAAGACAGCGGCCATCGCGCGGCGGTCGCCGAGCATGACATCCCGGCCATCGACATGGTGGTGGTCAACCTATACGCCTTCGAAAAGACCGCCGCCAAGCCGGGCGTGCACTTCGAGGAGCTGATCGAAAACATCGATATCGGCGGCCCCTCGATGATCCGGTCGGCAGCGAAGAATTTTCAGGATGTCGCGGTCGTGACTTCGCCCGCCGATTACGGCGCGATCGGCGAGGAGATGGCGCGCTCGGGCGGCGCGTTGTCCAGGGAAACGAAGTGGCGGCTGGCGCAGAACTCGAACGTGTGGGCGGCGACTTTGCTTTGCATACCGCGGAAGGCTTTCCGCAAAAGCTGCGGCTGTCTTTTCAGAAGGTGATGGACCTGCGCTACGGAGAGAATCCGCACCAGAAGGCCGCGATGTACGCGAACGGTTCGGGCGCCGGCGTGGCGAACGCACGCCAGGTGCAGGGCAAAGAGCTTTCCTATAACAACATTGTCGACCTGCAAGCCGCCTGGGATCTGGCGCAGGAGTTTGACGAACCGGTCTGCGCCATTATCAAACACACCAATCCCTGCGGAACCGCGACCGGCAAGACGCTCGCCGAGGCTTACGTGCGGGCGCTGGAATGCGATCCGGTCTCGGCGTATGGCGGAGTGATCGGAGTGAACCGAGCGGTGGATGTGCCGGCCGCAAACGAGATGGCCAAGCTCTTTCTGGAAGTCATCGCCGCGCCCGCGTTCGATGAAGGCGCTAAAGCAGCTTTTGCCGCGAAGAAGAATCTGCGGCTGATCGAGGTTCCCGCCGGGCGCCAAAACTGGGTTCTGAAAAACATCTCTGGAGGCCTGCTCGTCCAGGATGCCGATCTGCATAAGCTGGCCGAAGCCGATCTGAAGGTTGTTACCAAGCGGCCGCCGACGCCGGAAGAAAAACGAGCGCTGCTTTTCGCGTGGAAGGTTTGCAAGCACGTGAAGTCGAACGCCATTCTCTACGCCCGCGATGGGCAAACGGTGGGCGTTGGCGCCGGACAAATGAGCCGCGTCGATTCGTGCAGGCTGGGCGCCATGAAGGCCCAATTGCCTCTGAAAGGCACGGTGGCCGCCTCCGATGCCTTCTTTCCCTTCCCCGATGGCGTCGAGGAAATCGCCAAAGCGGGGGCTACCGCGATTATCCAGCCCGGAGGCTCGGTGCGCGACCAGGAGGTCATCGAAGCCGCGGACCGTCTCGGGCTGGCTATGATCTTCACCGGGGTGCGACATTTCAGGCATTAGTCGCCCAAAGCCCCTGTACCTCCGGCTATAGTCCCATCCTGTTCTTTCTCGTCGCCGAACGGCCGGCGAAGGGTAGAATAAGAAAATACGGATGGTTGCGGATCAGCATCTAATCGGCGTGGCTGTGCGATTCACAGGTTGCAGGATTTTCATGAAAAAACAGTTTTGGATTGTCAGTGTCGTCCTTACGGGCTCTTTTTTACTCGCCCAGAACCAGCCCGCTCGCGCCGCGGATTCCCCGGCTGCCGCTGGCTCCCAGTCCGCCGCCAGGGGCAAGACGCCCGACCGCGCCGCCGCTTACTACCACTTCGCCCTCGCGCACATGTACGAAGAGCAAGTGGCCACTTACGGCCGCAGCGAATTGGCCAACAAAGCCATTGACGAATACCGCGCCGCCATCGATGCGGACCCGACCTCCGCGTACCTGACCTCCGGCCTCGCCGAACTCTATGCTAAGACCGGCCGCATTCGCGACGCCGTTGTCGAGGCGCAGGACATCATCAAGCGCAATCCCAATAATCTCGAAGCCCGCCGCCTGCTCGGAAGAATCTATCTGCGCTCGCTCGGCGACATGCAGGCCGGCAGCGGTTCGGAGAGCGTGCTGAAGCTGGCGATCGAGCAGTACGAGCAGATCGTCCGCCTGCAGCCCGACAGCATGGACGACCACCTGCTTCTTGGGCGCCTGTATCGCCTGAACAATGATCTGCAAAAAGCGGAGAACGAATTCAAGACTGCCGTGAAGCTGCAGCCTGACTCCGAAGAGGCGGTCACTACCCTGGCCTATCTCTACAACGACCTGGGCGACACGGCGCGCGCCACTCAGGTGCTCAGTTCGATACCGAACACGGAGCGCTCGGCTAAGCTCTATTCGGCGCTCGGGTTCACTTATGAGCAGCAAAAGCAATATAAAGACGCCGTCGAGGCATATCGACACGCGATTGAACTGGACCGCGACAATCTGGACGCCATTCGCGGCCTCGCTCAGAACCTGCTGAACGATGGCCAGACCGATGCCGCTCTCGAACAATACAAAGTGATCGCGGACGCGAACCCGGAAGATGCGCAAACCTACGTTCGCATCGGGGAAATCTACCGCAAGCAGGGCAAATATGATCTCGCGCTCGACAGTCTGAAAAAAGCCGAGTCCATGGTGCCGGACCTATTGGAAGCCCCCTACGAAATGGCCGCCATCTACCAGGCGCAGGGCCGTTACGACGAAGCCATTCCGATCATGCGCGACCTGCTGAAGAAATCGGAGAAACCCGACGGCAAGTACTCGAATGGCGAGAGAAGCAATCGGGCGGTGTTTCTCGAGCGGCTGGGCATGATCTACCGCGACCAGGGGAACAATCAGGCTGCCAATGCTACCTTCCGCGAGATCGTCGCCTTGGGCGGCGATGAGAACATCGAGCGCGGCTATCAGGAGATTATCGATACCTGGCGCGAAGCCAAGGAATGGCAGAAGGCTACCGACGTTGCGAAAGAAGCGGTGCAGAAGCTGCCCAGCAGCCGCGATCTGAAAATGGTGCTGGCGGCGCAGCAGGCCGACATGGGCGAGGCCGACAAGGCGCTCAAAGACGTGCACGCCATGCTGAAGGGCGACTCCAGCTCCAACTCCAACTCCAACTCCGATGACCGCCAGGTTTATATCACCTTGGCGCAGATGTACACGCGGCTGCGCCGGTTCAGCGAGGCCGAGCAGGCGCTCGACAAGGCCGAGCAGTTATCGAGCAAGCCGGACGACAAGAAGGAAGTCTGGTTTCTGCGTGGCTCCACTTTTGAGCGTGAGAAGCACTACGCCGAGTCTGAAGAACAGTTCAAGAAAGTGCTGGCCGGCGATCCGCAGCATGCTCCGGCGCTGAATTATCTGGGCTACATGCTGGCCGACCAGAACATGAAGCTCGAAGAAGCGCTCGGATACATCAAACGCGCCGTGGATCTCGATCCCACCAACGGCGCCTATCTCGATTCCCTCGGCTGGGCTTACTTCCGCCTGGGAAAATATGAATTGGCGGAAGAGAACCTGCTGAAGGCTTCCCAGAAAATCAATGCCGATCCCACGGTCCTCGACCACCTCGGCGACCTGTACCAGAAAACCGGACGTCTGAAGCTGGCCGCAACCAACTGGGAGCGCGCGCTCACCGAGTGGAACCGCACCATTGCCGCTGAGGTCGATCCGGCAGACGTGACGCGGGTGCAGAAGAAGCTCGATTCCGCGAAGATGAAGCTGGCCAAGGAAGAGGGCGCGAAGCAGTAGATGCTCTAAGCGCTTGTGTGGGGACGGGCGCCCTCGCGAGCCTGCCCTGAGCGAAGCCGAAGGGTCCAGGCCGAAGCGCAGCTCGGCAGTTGCCCGCCGCTCGCAGCAACTCTGGATTCCGCTGTAAACTCTTTTCATGCTCGCCGACTATGCGGTTCGCGTGGAGCAGTCCCGCGGACGCCGGCATCCCGAGCCGCCGCATCCCTACCGCAACGACTTTCAGCGCGACCGCGATCGTGTCGTTCACTCTCGCGCCTTTCGCCGTCTGGAAGCGAAGACACAGGTTTTCACGCGCCGTTACTCTGACCACTTCCGCAACCGGCTGACTCACACCATTGAGGTCGCGCAGATCTCGCGCACCATCGCCGCGCAACTTGGACTGAACACCGATCTGGTGGAGGCGCTCGCCCTGGTGCACGACCTCGGCCACCCCCCTTTCGGCCACTCCGGAGAAAAAGCGCTCGACGCCGCCATGCGCCAGCACGGCCTTTCCTTCGACCACAACCTGCACGCCCTCCGCATTGTCGAGGACTTCGAACTCCGCTACGCGTCTTTCCGCGGACTGAATCTTACTTTCGAAGTCCGCGAGGGCATCATCAAGCACTCGCACGATTACAACGCCAAAGACCATCCAGACCTCGCCGGGTATCTGCTCGATCAGCGGCCGCCGCTCGAAGCGCAGCTCATCGACCTTACCGACGAGATTGCCTACAATACCGCCGACCTCGACGATGGCTACGAAGCCCGGTTGCTTACGGTCGAGCAGATTGCGGACAGTGTGGATGTGTTCGCACGCCATTATCGTGAGGCAAAAAGTCGGTACCCGAATACCGCCGAGAAGCTGATCTTTAACGAGGCGTTGAAAAGCATTCTTGACGGCTTTGTCGGAGACCTGATCACGAACACGGCGCAACGCGTGCAAGCGGCAGGCGTGCATTCTCTTGAAGCTGTCCGCCGCCACACCGAGCGGCTTGCCGCCTTCAGCCCGCCTGTCGAAGAGGAGCGCCGCCGGCTGAAAGACTTTCTCCACGAAAATCTTTATTACAGTCCGGCGCTCGCGGCAGAGAAAGAAGACGCCGAGCGCATCACCGGAGAGCTCTTCGCCCACTGGATGGAGGAACCCGACGATCTGCCGCGCAACTACCGCGAAAAGGCCGCCCAGGAACCGCTGCCCCGCGTCATCTGCGACTACATCGCCGGCATGACCGACCCATTCATTTACCAGCAGTATGAAAAGTATTGCGCGGACTAGGGCCATGAGGCCCAAGTCCTGAATGCTAAAATCTTGGTGAGGTTCAGCGGATACGTTGACTAACGCTGAGCTTTCTTCATTTTTTTCAATGATTCCCCAAAAGAAAACCCCTGTACGCAGTTTTTATACCAGTTCCGCCAAAATTACCGCCAGACGCAGTGCGGCGCAGGGGAACGATAAGGTACAATATATATGAAAAGAAAGCACTTGCATTCCACGCCCGGCATCCGGGCATTTGGCACGTAAACTGTTTATAGAAATGCAGGCCGCAGTGATACGGCCGGCTTTTTGAGGCAAGCTTTTTGAGGCATCCGTGGCGTCGGCGCTTGCCTTCTGAAGTTTATTGGGATTGGTATTGAAACGACGCAATCAAAATCGCGCCGAAAGGCGCCCGGAGTGGCTCCCCCACTCCCACTTGGAGGAAATTTAAAATGAGAAACCGCACCCTCTTCGCTCTACTGCTAGCCGTAATCCTGGCTGTGCCAGTTTTCGCGCAGCAGAGCTCCACTCCCCAGACTCAGCCCGCGACGACTCAGCCCGCGGCCCAGACGGCCACCAAGGCCGACAGCGCCACCGGCAAAGATCCCCTGCAACCGGAGACTCGCGAAGGCTTTTGGGGTCACATGAACCCGTTCGCACGCAAGAAATACATCGCGCGGCAGACCCAGCCGATCCGCGACCGCATCAACGAGCTCGATGAGCTGACTGCCGCCAACACCAGGGCGATCAAGGATACCGATGCGCGGGCGCAGCAGGGAATCCAACTCGCTTCGGCCAAGGCCAACGAGGCCGATCAACATGCCATCGAGGCCGGCAACAAAGCGCAGGCCGCGCAGCAGACCGCGCAACAGGCTCACACCCGTCTGAACACGGTCGAGCAGGTGGTCACCAACATCGATCAGTACCAGCCCACGACCCAAACCGAAATCCTTTTCAAGCCCGG
>JBEKYF010000010.1:0-56430 GCA_049511255.1 Terriglobales bacterium
GTCACCGGCGCCGCGGCGGGGATCGGCCTCGCCACGGCCCGGCGGTTTTCGAGCGAAGGCTGCCGGGTGGCGGCATGGGATGTCAACGATGCCGGGCAGGACGGGTTGCTGCGCGAACTGTCCTCGCTCGGCGGAGAGGCGCTCTTCCGCAAAGTCAGCGTCTGCAGTGACGCCGAGGTCGAGTCTGCGGTCGCAGAAGTTGTCGGACGGTGGGGCACGGTTGATGTGCTCGTCAATAACGCGGGCATCACGCGCGACTCGCAGTTCGTGAAGTGGAAGGATGGGGCTGTTGCCGGAACAATGACCGATGAAGCGTTCGATTCGGTCATCTCGGTCAACCTCAAAGGCGTCTTTCTTTGCTCGCGGGCGATCGTGCCACATATGATCCGCCAAGGCTCGGGTGTGATCCTCAACGCCTCTTCCGTTGTGGGTCTGTATGGCAATTTCGGTCAGACAAATTACTCCGCCACCAAGGCGGGAGTCATCGCGTTTGCCCGGACGTGGTCGCGTGAACTGGCGAAATACAATATCCGCGTGAATGCCGTCGCTCCCGGCTTCATCGCGACCGAAATGGTGCAGAAGATGCCGGAGAAGGTCGTCCAGAACATGGTGTCGCACACGCCTCTGGGGCGCATGGGAAAGCCTGAGGACGTTGCCGAGGCTTATGTGTGGCTGGCCTCCGATGCGGCATCGTTTATTACCGGCACGGTGCTCTCGGTCGACGGCGGATTAGTTCTAGGGACGTGACTTACTGCAGTTCAAGAGGACTTATTCATGACGCGTTACGCAACCATTGTCGCCACCGGGAGGTACGTACCTGAGATAGAAGTGACTAATGACATGCTGCGCGAGCGCTTCAAACACATCCCGGATTTCGTGGACAAAATGGAGGCCAGCAGCGGCATCAAGACGCGCTGGCATGCCCCCGAAACCTGGGCTACCAGCGATGTCGCTCTACCCGCGGCCAAACTTGCGCTGGAGCGCGCCGGCAAGAAACCCGAAGATGTCGATCTGATCATCCTCGGCACCGATTCGCCCGACTACATAACCCCCGCTACCTCGGTCGTTCTGCAGTATAAGCTGGGCGCAAAAAATGCCGGAACCTTTGATGTCGGTTGTGCCTGTGCTTCGTTTCCAACCGGTCTTACTGCAGCCGCTGGAATCATCGCCGCCAACCCGGGGATTAAGACGGTGCTCGTGGTCGGCGTTTATCTCATGCACAAGCTGACGTCGGCTGCGGATCCCATGGTCTTCTTCTATGGGGATGGCGCGGGCGCGGCGGTGCTCGAACCGGCAGCTTCGCCGGGCTTTATCACTGCGACCTTTCGCGCCGACGGCTCCTATCACGACTATTGGGGAATCTATTCCGGCGGAACCTTCGAACCGGCGAGTGAGGAGTCCGTTAAGGCCGGGCGCACCGCGTGCACGATCAAGAACCGCTATCCTCCGGAGTTGAACGAGGAGACGTGGCCGATCATCGTGCAACGACTGGCCAAGGACGGTGGTTTTGATCTGCGCGACGTCGATTGCTTCATCTTTACCCAAGTGCGGAAACCCACGATTGCGCGCGTGATGGAACGTCTCGGTGCGCCCGGGGAACGCGCGCATACCATCATGGAACAGTATGGCTACACTGGCTCCGCCTGCGTCGGCATGGCGCTCGACCACGCAATCGAGCAGGGTAAGGTGAAGTCCGGCAGCCTGGTCGTGCTGGTCGGCTCCGGGGTCGGCTACAATCAGGCGGGTTGCGCGTTCCGTATGCCGTAGGCGCTTTCGGAGTTGACTTCCCACCAAGCCGGCCGGGAGGAGCGGAATGGGCCTGGCAATCAACATTGTGCTGCTGCTCATTTTCGCCGCAGTTACTGCTCTGATTGTCTTCTTCATTCTTTTCTTTTTTCGACCTATCGCTACGACGTTCTGGTTACGGAGGAGCGCGCTTCGCCGAGCCGGTTTTCGCAAGACGAAGCTTACGACCACGGTGGGAAAACAGGTCGTGTGGCATGGCGGCGCCGGGCCCTTGCTGGTGTTACTGCATGGCGCAGGCGATCAAGCGGGAACATGGTACAAAGTGGCGCCCAAGCTGAAGCGCCACTTTCAACTGGTGATCCCGGACCTTGCAGGCCATGGCGAGAGCGACCCGGTCGAAGGTGTGCTGACTCTGGGAACGCTGCTCACCGCACTGGAGCAGGTGCTCGATGCAATGCCATGGCGAGATGCACCGATGGTGCTCGCAGGGAATTCGCTCGGAGCCTGGATGGCGATGCTTTATGCCCAGAAAAACCCGCAGCGGGTGACGCGGGTTATCCTCATCGATGGCGGCCCCATCAGGAATGTGTCGGAGATTGGCATCATGCCAAAGGACCGCGAAGAGGCTCGGCGCGCGCTCGATGCGGCGCTGGATCCTTCCACGCCTCGCCGGCCGAATTTTGTGCTCGATGATATGGTCCGCGTCTCGAATACGGGTCCGATTTCGCGGCTGCTGGCCGCCGGCGAAGAAGATATGTCGAAATACCTGCTCGATGACAAACTGGCAACTTTCCAGCTGCCGGTCGATCTCATCTGGGGTGCCTCCGACCGCCTCGTGCCGCTGGATTATGCAAAGAAGCTGCAATTGCAGCTTCCGCATTGCACGCTTGCGGTCATTGAGCGTTGCGGCCATGCACCGCAGCTCGAGCGTCCCCGGGAGTTGACACAAATCCTGTTGCAAATTCTCGCGTCAGATTCTTCCCGCGCGCCCGCCGCCGCACAATCTGTTTCCAGGCAGTTTGGGGGGAATTCGTGATTACCGGCGACATTCTCGGAGAGCGCGCCCGTCTTAGTCCCGACGCGATCGCATTGATCCACGTTCCCACGCGCCGGCAGTTCACTTATGCGGAACTCAATCGGCGGGCCTTGCAGTGCGCGCGGGTCTGGACCGATCTCTGCTCTCTCGTTCCAGGGGATCGCGTCTGCATCCTTTCCGAGAACCGGGTTGAATATGCCGATGCCTTTTGGGCAGCGGGTAAGTCCGGGATCATCCTCGTTCCACTCGGAACACGCAGCACGGCTCACGAACTGCACCAGATACTCGCGGACTGCGGACCGCGCTGCCTTATGTATTCCGCACGATATGAGAAACTCGCGCAAGAGCTCCAACAACTCGTGGCCTTTGATCACTTAATAAGTCTGGATGCGGAGGACGATGCCCGGAAGGCGCTGAGTTATGCCAAAGCTATCGATCGGGTTCATCCAGATCCGCTTTCCGCGAGGCTCCAACCCGAAGATATTTTCTGCTTGCTCTATACCAGCGGTACCACCGGGCGGCCAAAGGGCGTAATGATTCCACACCGGCAGATCGCATGGAACGCCTACAACACGGTTGTCTCCTGGCAATTGCGGCAGAGTGACCGGGTTCAGGTCTACACGCCCATGTATCACGCCGGCGGCCTCACCGTATTCATGACCCCGCTGTTCGCCATCGGGGGCAGCATTGTTTTGCATGACGGCTTCAACGCCGCTGAAGTTTTACAAGCGCTGCGAGACTACGAGTGCACTCTTCTTTTCGGCGTACCGACGATCTTCAAAATGTTTCTCGATTCGCCGGAATTTGCAGCGCTCGATCTCAGCCATCTGCGCTGGTGCGCCAGCGGAGGCGCTCCGCTTCCGCTGCAACTTCTCCGCGCCTATCAGGAGCGCGGATTGATTTTTCGCCAAGGCTACGGACTGACCGAGGTCGGCGTAAACTGCTTTGCCATGAGCGACGAGGATTCCCTGCGCAAGGCTGGTTCTGTTGGTAAGCCGATGATGTTCACGGAGGCGAAGCTGCTTGATCCCGAAGGCAATCCCGTCGCAACCGATGAAGTTGGCGAGCTGTGCCTGCGCGGGCCACACGTTTGCCGGGGCTATTGGAACAATCCAGCCGCCACCGCCCAGGTGCTCGATGCAGAAGGATGGTTCCACACTGGCGACCTGGCGCGGTGTGATAAAGATGGATTCTTCTACATCGCAGGCCGCTCCAAAGACATGATCATCAGCGGCGGCGTCAACATCTATCCGGCGGAGATCGAGAAGGAATTACTCGATCATCCGGCCATTGCCGAGGTCTCCGTTATTGGGACGACCGACGAGAAGTGGGGCGAGGTCCCAATCGCCGTCGTTGCGCTGAAATCAGGCGCGAGCGCCAGCGACCTCGAACTCATCGACTTCCTTCGTCCCCGAATCAATAAGATCAAACTGCCCCGGCAAGTCATCTTTATAGAAGCATTGCCCCGCAACGCGTATGGCAAGGTTCTGAAACTCGAACTCCAGAACCGACTGCGGAATTGCAAGTCTGGCGTCGCCGGCGAGAGTGATGCTGTCACGCCGGGGCGGAAAAAGTTATCCTATTAATGAGGTGTCTTATGAAGCGCATTTACATCGCCACCTACCATCAATCGAAATTCGGAAAGCTCATGGCCATGTCGGTGCCAGAGATCATCCAGAACGCTGTCCTCGGAGCGTGCAAAGAAATCGGCGTCGAGCCCGCGGTGCTCGATGTCGGCTCGATCGGCGCCACCTGCAACATTTCCCTTAACCAGCAAGGGCTGCTCGCGGGCCTGGTGGCGGATATTCCAGGACTCGCCGGTAAGCCAATCGAGTCGGTCGAAAATGCGTGCGCCTCGGGTGGTCAGGCCATCCTCTCCGTCATCCAGAAACTGCAAATCGGATGGGGCGATACTGGGATTGCGATCGGCTACGAAAAAATGCGCGACGCCGAAGGCAAGATGGATGGAAAGCTCATCGGCCAGGCGCTGGGGTATTTCTCGCATCCCGCCGAACGTGAAGGCAAGGTATACATCTTCCCCCACCTGTTCGCCGAGATCATGGAGTGCTACCTGAAGGTGCATCGGGTGCGGGAGGAAGATTTGGCGCAGATCGCGGTCGCCGAGTACGCCAATGCCCGCCACAATCCCTACGCCCAGATGCGCAATGTCGAACTTACCGTCGAACAGGCGATGCAGATCGGCGGCATTAATCGCTACATTGTCGAAGGGCTTCCGCTCAAGACCTACGATTGTTCGCAGATCAGCGACGGGTACGCCGCGCTCATCCTGGCTACGGAGGAAGGACTGGCAAAGCTCGGCGTCGACAAGCGAGACTGCGTCGAGATTGCCGGGTATGCGCAGGCGACCGATCCCCTGAAGAAGGCGGGACGCGATGTGCTTCGCCCCGCCGGTGCGATCAAGGCAATGAAAACCGCTTATCAGATGGCGGGGGTCAAGCCGGAGGATGTAAAGGTCGCCGAGATCCACGATTGTTTCACGGTGATGGGAGCACTCGGCACGGAGGTCTTAGGGAAAGCCGGGTATGGCAAAGGCGCACAGTATTGGGTCGACGGAAAAGCCAGGGTCGATGGTGAATGTGGCATCAATACCTCCGGCGGACTCATTGCGAAGGGCCATCCCATCGGCGCAACCGGCGTCGCCATGCTCGGATGGTGCGCATGGCAATTGCTTGGCAAAGTCCCACAGCCGTTGCAGGTTAAGGGGGCTGAGGTTGCCGCAACATTCAATATCGGCGGGCCCATCTGCGCCTCGGTGTGCACAGTATTGAAACCCTGCAGATGAAAACTTGTCCTGCTCGGATCGGAGTATGGCCATGAGAGGTGTGCTGGTTTTGTTGGTTACGGCCATCCTGGCGGTGATGGTATTGGCTCAAAGGCCAGCAGCATCGCAGACCACAAGCCCCGCAGCCAAGGCCTCATTGGGCCAGATTGCAGCCGGTGGAGCTATTGTGGCTGAGCTGGCTAAGTCCGTCGATGCCAAGAAAGCCAAGGCCGACGACAAGATTGAAGCCAGACTGACGATGGATGTGCTATCGCACGGCGAGATCCTGATTCCGAGAGGCACGAAAATCATCGGGCACGTAATCCATGCCAGGGCGCGGACCAAGCAGGTACCCGAGTCTATGGTGGAGATCGCTTTTGATCGCATGGTCTTGAAAAACGGACGCGAAATCCCGCTGAAGGCCACGATTCAGGCGGTTGGAGCCCCAATGCAGACTTCTGCACCGGCCATCAGTGACCTGGCGGGGCTAGACACGGCAGGTTCACGGTCACCCCCCGGACCGAATGAGATGAGGAGCATCTTACAGACGGCAACTCCCGGTTCTCTTCGCTCGGCAAATTCGGCGGGCGGTGCTGAAGAACCGACGGACAGCGGTGGCCCCCACGGAAACTTGGCGCCATTACCGGGACCAACCAGGCGGGGTGTGGTCGGAATGAAAGGGATTGCGCTCAGCAACACCGCACAAGGTTCTGCAATCAGCTCAACCAGCGAGAACGTCCATCTGAGCAGCGGGACACAACTGGTACTCCGCGTCACTGATCTGCAGGTCCTAGCTGATTCTCTCCGGAGAACAAGAAACTGATATGGGGACTTGAATCTCTGGAAAATGGAGATAAAGCTTAAAGGCAATCCCCTTGAGAAATCTACCAGTTACTGTAGAAAACAGGCGGTTACACTCATTGAGAATTTCATGCAGGTAGCCTGCGCCTGGTAGAACTCTTCCTTGCGCCGCGAAAGTTGTGAGGCAACTCCGGCAGACCTGATTGGGACAGCAATGGGACAGACTTGTTATGGGAAGCTCGCAAGTTGCTTGAAAATATGGTGGAGCTAGTCGGGCTCGAACCGACGACCTCATCGTTGCGAACGATGGAGTCCGCCAAGAAAGCTCAATTTGGCGTGCACTTGACAACCGAGTACGGTCCAAAACGGTCCAATTCAAACAGGCTCGCCGGGAGTTGCCTCACAACTTTCCTAGCTTGGGAGAAGAAACTTAGGCCGGTCCACGATTTAAACCAGAAAAGTCAGAGTTTGAGGCGTTCCGCGTCGAAAACTACGCTCAGCGGTACAGATGCTCGAATACCTGCTGGTATGAGCGCTCGATCAGCCCCATCTTTCCTTGCAGCGCACGATTCCTTTCTGTCGCCCAGTGGTAGTTACGCCAATGTCGGCGAGCATTCTCTTCACACAGGAAAGCGAAAAACATACACCGATATTTGACCTCATCTGGCATCGGCAGTGTTTCGATCAGATAGACAAACAAATCGTCAATCTCATCCAGTTCTTCGCTCGAAGCTCCTTTGCCCGTTGTAGGATTGTCGAAATACCGACTCTGATAATGGTCATACAACTTTCTAAGAAGATCATCGAAATTGTCTAGTTTCGGGTCGGGGTGTGCGACTTTAAGTTCCTGCTTTAGGAGGTACGGATTGTGGCGGTCGTTCCGTTTCAGCGCGGATTTCGCTCCCGTTTCAAGATAGATGAAGGCCTTCAGGAGTTTCTCTACCGCCTCTGAATTATGTTGCATGTCGTTGCTGCATTCTGAACGCACTCCATTCTGGTTTTCGACTGGCATTCCGAACCCGCATCAGCAAACATCATCATTGCATATTGGTTATTGTGGGCGTACACGGAGACTTCTTCTCTTGTGAGTCTTAGAGTCATCTGGGATATTCTATCCAACCCGCGGCATCCAGAATCCTCTTCACCGCGCTCTTCAGGTTGTCATATGGTGCGATTAGATTGCCACCCACTGCTTCTTTGTGCCAGCGGAAGGCTGGGCCACCCGGCCAAACGACGCGAAAGCATCGCAGTGCGAGAGCGCAAGCGGATCTGACGGTGATCCGGACGCGAGCCGGACTGGTGCGAGCGCGGACCGCGCTAGTGAACACAGCCCACGCGGCGATGAGCCATTCGCGGGAGTGATCGGCTTCGTAGAGCGAGATGAGCCCTTACTGGACACAGCAACTGGGGATCGATTCGCGCCAGCCGGGCCAACGTCCGCGCATCAAAACATTGTGGGCCACAGGACAGTGCGTTACGTACGTACGTAACGTTATGACTGTCTCTGGAGCTTCCGCCGCAGGTATTCCAGCCTGGCGCGTCCTCTTTCCGTGAGACGGTAGGTCAAATAGCCGCGTCTAGAGTTCGGATGTCGGTCGAGCAATCCCTGACCCTTGAGGCGTCCGAGGTAGCTATAGAGGGAGCGGCGGTCAGGAACGGGACGAAGCTGTCTACGAACGTAATCCGGTTTAAGAAATCCGTTAACTTGCGCGAAGATCAGCAAGACTTCCAGTTTCGTTATTGTGACCCAAGAAAGCTAAAACTTAAGTCAAGCATATGTTCAGAGTACTAACACATGCTAGTGTATGATAACTAAAATAACGATGTTAGAAAAGCATTGATTTTATTCTGGATTTACTCCCGTAAAGTCTTGATTGTTTACGCAAAACTGCAATAACGCTCTCTTGCGGACCGACAGAACTTTGAACAGCAAATTCTTAGTTGGTGTAATCGCCTTCCATGAGACGGCCGGTCGGAGTCAAGTGGTTTTTTCGTTTTTCATTGGACAAGTTTTTCCCGCCGAGCTGCCACTGGTCGCTAGCTTTTCCGCATAAAGTCTTTGTGCTATTGGCTTGTTCTAATGGTCTGCCAGCGGCAGCCGTCGCTAAAAGTGAGATTCCCCAGAAGCCGAGAAAAGTAAACAGTATAGCGACGAGCGATAGAAGAAGTTTGTTTCTAATAGTGATATTTTCCACAAAAATATAATCCTTTGCATTAGAAAATGTTCTTCCACGTTGGAATTGTCACTGTTATGGTAAAGGTATAGGCATTTTTAATAAGATATAGTCAGCACTAAGAATAGTGGGAGCGACAACCCAAATACGGGGGCACATGTTGCAATAGCAAAAGGCTCATCCCCTCCACATGCAGCAACAATTGCTGTACCTCCTCCTGCAGTCATTATTCCAGCCGTACTAACCATAGCGAGCCAATGCAGTAGACGCTAGCACATCGATGGTTTCCTGTGCTTGAAGTAACTGGGTTAGCTGATTGTTGTTATTGGTAGAGCAGCTATTCTGCTGGTTATTCGAGGACGAGTTCTGCGGCGCGCCTGACTGATTCTGCTCCACGGCATGGAAGCGGCCATGGCCGAAGGTGCCAAAGCGACGCGCGATGGCCGAAGTCGGGTCGTCCGGGCCGGTTGGGTCGGTTCCACCTGAGAAGAGCGTTCCATCGCCCGATCCGTCGCCTGACGAGCAACTGATCGGGGGGTTATTATTGTCGTTTTGCTGGCCGCAGTTTGGGTCGGACTGGTCACAGGGCGGCTGCGGCAGGTTGCAGCTTGGATCTGTCAGATCGCAAGTGGTGGTGTCGTCACCGCTACTACCATTGTCACCACAGCCGTTCTCACTCATTGCGTACGCGCCTTGGTGGGCGTGGATTCCGCGCGGGCACGATGAGAGACTTCGGCCTCCCAATCATCGAAGCCCCCTCCAGCGACATCGCCGTCGCCGCTGTCATCGCCGCCGTTATCGTCGTCACCACAACAGGGAGACAGCCCAAACTGGTCAATGAGCTTAAGCGGGTTGTTCAGCACATAGGCGTAGCGGTTCCAACTTTGCGGATTCGCCAGTGTCACCGCACCGCGACCCAGCGGGTCAGGTGAGATCCACCGGCCCTGGCTGGGGCTGTGACGACGTGCCGGGAAGTCGTACAAAGTGCTGACCGTGTTCTGATCCTGTCCGGTAAACGACGCGTCCGCCGTGCCTGAGGTCGCATACTGTTCGCCGAACGGTGCATAGGCTGTACCCGAATACAAACCCCGCGCTTGCGTCGAAGTCAGCCGCGAACTACCCAGCCAGTCCGAGTGGCGATAATTTACCAGACCGGTCGGGCCGTAGATGGCCTTGGCCCCGCCCGGCAGGGCAATGAGAGCCTTGATCAAAGTCGTCCCATTGACTTTGGCGAGCATCGCACCGGTCGGTCCGTAGGTTGGGAAATCTTATGTGACGCTCACATAACCAAGTGCTAGACTGGCTACAAGACCGTACAGCGGCGTCTGCAAGTGCGAGGCCAAAGCCTGTACCTGCGGACGCTGCTCCATAAGGGGCCTCATCAGTAAGTCCCGTCGCCACCCCATAAGCTCCATCACCCCATGTGACAATGCCGTTAACTTGCCCGAGCACCCGCGGCACTTGCCGAAACTACGTTGCCAAACGCTGGAATAGCCCCAACAACGTCAAGCGCAATGGAAATGCCATTTTCTGTAATGCTTGGCCAACGCGGTGTGCCGCCGTTCGCTGTGGGGTTTGAGGCGTGCCGTTGTTTGCGGCAACAATGGGCCACCTCCGACCCTATCGAACTACATCGCCGAAGAGGGCAGACTTGGCTTTCATGTCGATTTGGTGTTGCCTCGCGGCCTCAATCATAGAACGCAGACCAGCGGCAAGGCAGGAGGCGGCCTTGTCACTGCAGATGTCCATGACGGCGCTGATACATGGAAGGAGATTCTCACTTTTCGAAAGCTCATTCTTCAAAGCCTGTTCCCCCTCCTGCGCAAGGACGCGCTGAAGCCTGCGTAGCTCCGTTAGTGTTTGGTTGCGCACGACAAGTGGTTCACGTCCAAGGTCGGCATCACCCCATGTCGATCCGTCGATAAATTGAACGAACATGGCCTGCGCAGTCGCGACGGGAGCCGAACGGGCGTCGAGATCGTCTGGCACGGGGTGTCCGTTTACAGTTGGCGCCCCAAACCTGAGTGGCGAGGAATGAAACCGCTCGTCCTTCCCTGGCTGGAGAATGTCCGAACTAAAAAAATCGTCATTCTGATAGGTGTAGTCAAGGCTAGGTCCATTCACACCGCTACTCGCGAAATGGATTACCACGAGCACTACACCTCTGCCTGACATATTCGCAATTGAGCCCTCAACCTGATATGAGTATCGAACCGCCTTGGAGGCGTCATCTTCGAATAACATGGCTCCTGACACGTGAAGGGGGCTCCCCTTTACAGAAATATCCTGCAAGCGCATCTTGATCTGCCCAGAGCAGATCGCCGAACATGTGAGCTGGATCGCCAGTGACAGTGCTGCGGCACTTCTCATAATCTTATACTCCCCATTCGTCGAGGCTTACGGTATCGGTATTACGTTCGAACACACCTGCTCTTTGATCTGAGTTGTGGGGGCGTTTGGTTTAGGTACCCAAGTCCCAGGAAACTGACCCGGAACAAAGGGCACATAGCTGGCTGCACAGTAAGTTATCGTACATCCACTCCCCTTGAGGCTATAACACTGAACATTAGGAGCAATTCGCGTGCAACTGCCACCGAGCGGAAAGAAGGACTGCACTGTTGTATAGTCAGGCGGGGGATTTTGGTAGGTCCCATTTATTACAGCAAGGTCGTTCGTGATTGGGTACGGGTTGCTGCAGGTTGCATTGACCAGGTTCGTCTTTTTGCCGTTACTGTTCGCGTTGTTTGCGGCGTTTCCTTCGATGAAAACACCACTAGAGCCTCCAGGCGGCATGTCAAAAGTAGTACCGGGAGGGAAATACATGAAAGACCCAACTCCTGGAACCCATAATTCATCGGTCACCTGATTGACCAGAGCCCCCTGCGCGATCAGCTCCGGATCCCCTTGGCCCGGCGACACCCAATCAGAACCGGGTGGAGCATCCCAGACACTGGCAGTAATCGGCATTCCCGGATCCCCGCCGATTCCCAATATCCAGTCTTCACCCTCAAACCCGTCGACAATGTAGTCACCGTCGCCGCCCCCCGCTTCACCGCCCCCCGCGTCACCGCCAGACCGACACCGATAACAAAGTCCCAGAGGGTCTGTCATGTTTAACGGACTGTTCACCACATACGCATAGCGATTCCAGGTCTGCGGATTCGTGGAATCGACGGCTGCCATCCCTGCTGGGTCAGGCGACATCCAGCGGCCCTGCACTGGGCTGTACTCACGATAGAGAAAATCGTCATACCCGGTCACGGTGTCCTGATCCTGTCCCGTGAAGTTGTAGTCGGTGGTCCCTGAGTTATTGTAGTTCTCTCCGAATGGGGCATACGACACGTCGAAGTATTTGGTTCGGCTCTGCGTGCTGGCAAGCCTGGAGCTGCCGAGCCAGTCCGCGTGTCGATAGAAGACCGGTCCAGTCGTGCCAGCCGCATAAACTGCCGTTGGACCGCCGGGGAGCGATACGAACGCCTTCACCAGAGTGGTTCCATTCATCAGGGCAAGCTTCGCACCGTAGGGCGCATAAACAATCTGCGTGTAGCTCCCACCGCGATTCTGCTCTACTGCGCGACCCAAGGCATCGTATGTGAGCTGAACCGTCGTCGAGTCCACGTTGAGCATCTTCCCATCAGCGTCCCAGGTGAAGTTGTGAACAGTATCATATTTCAGATTGCCATTGTTGTCATAGGCTGGAGTCAGGCTGCCTATCGAGGACAACCAGTTGGTCGAATCGCTGTAGACGGACTGGAACGAGATCCCAGTGCTGCCATTGGGCACATTCTTGGTGATGTTGCCAAAAGCATCATAGCTGAAGGTCTGACTCCAGATGCTGTTTCCACAGTTCGCGCCTCCAAGCCTCGCCAGGTCGTCGTATGCATACGCGCAGCTTTGCGAATTCGACGAGTTTAGCTGGTCAGTTATGTTCAGCGAGGCGAGAGTGCCGTTGGAATTCCATCCGAGGTTCCCCGTGACGGATTGTGTCGTACCGACGTTGAACTGGTACTGCGTGGGACGGCCTGTGTTGACATCGTATTGGAACGAATCCGAGTCAACAGAGCCAAGAGTGACTTTTGTTAGCGATCCGATGGGTTCGGTCGTCCCGCTATTCGTGTACGTCACCCCGGTGACCGGGCTCTGCCCGCTTGAGGCCGTCACTTGAAGTATTCGGCCTTCCCCATCCAGCCCCGAGGTACCGCCGCTTCCACCATAAGAAATCGTAGGCAGACCAGAAAGATTGCTGGTCAGCTGGTTGAGCAGCCCATGCGGCCAATACGATGCCGAGACGTGATAGTAGCCAGAAGAATGAGGTGTGGACTCATAAACATCCGAGAGTTCGCCTCTTGCTGAATAACTTAGGCCGAGATCTGTTATCTTGGTCGCAATCGGGCAGCTTGTACCCGTGCCGGTTAAAGCCTCCGCGAGACGCCCTTTGGCGTTCGTCATTGCGACAGAATTAACTGTGGCCGCATCGTACACATAGCACTTGGCCGGAGTACTGGAAGAATACGTGCCGCTCGGGTACGTCGCCGCCGTTAGGCGGTGCATCTTGTCATAGGCATAGCAGGTGACGTTGCCCACCGCATCGCCGCGCTTCACGAGGTCGCTATTCGATGTGCCGCAGGTAGAATCTGTGTCGTAACCGTAGGTGTAGGCGATATTGTTGGTTTCCGGGTTGGTCTCGGAGGCGAGGCGGCCCAGCATGTCGTAAACGAAAGAGCGAGTCTGTTGGCTACCGGCCGCAGCCTGCGCATCTTGCCTGACCGTGAGCAGATGGCCGAGGGCATCATAGGTGTACTTTGTCCACAGCCCAGTCTGGGCGCTGGACTGACCGCAGGTTCCGACCAGGGGAAGCGTGGACGATATTTCGCAAACAGAAGTCAGCCTTCCCAATCCGTCGTATTCAAGCTGCTTCTGAAATGTCTGCGTGCCACTCACGGTTTGCAGCACGTCATTGTTCGTGTAGGTGTAGGAAACCGTTCCGCCGTCCGCATCAGTGATTGTAAGCACACGACCCAGCGCGTCATAGTTTGTGGTCGTAGCGGGGGCCGTCGTATTGGAACTAGACGGGCTGGCCAACGCGCTGTAGGGCATGGTGGACCGATAAGGCTGGCCCACGTTGTTGTAGTCAACTTCCGCCGTGTCGTAATTCGTCGCGCCAGGTCCCTGCAATCGCTGGATGAAAATAGTCCGTCCGAAGCCATCCACGGTAGTTCGAGAATCGGACACGGAGTTTCCACCGTTAAAGTTCTGCAGCGCGGCTTCCACGGCCGTCTCGCCAATATAGCTAATCGTTGTTTCGTTGCTCTCTTGATCGTAGACGTTCGCGGGCCGCCAGAAATCGGGGTCGGTGTAATTTGTCGCGACATTGTTGCCGTTCTCGTCGGTCGCTTGAGTCGCGATGCCGCCCGTACAGTTCCAAGTTAAGGAGCGGGAGAGGCTCAACGGCTCATTGATGGTCGTGGCGAACGAATTGCCGCACGAGCCAGAGCCGTAGACGTACGTCGTCTGCGCGCTGTTAACGTCCGTGACAACATATGGGTTGCCCGTGTCGTAGTAGGTGTAAGTGCTGGAAAGCGTGGCTGTGCTGCTGGTTGAGGTGGTAGCTGTGGTCAGATTTCCGCGCGAGCCCGTAATGGCAATCTGCTGGGGTGTGCCCGACGTGGCTGTGGGCGTTGTTTGGTCGTAGGCGTAGGTCGAGGAGGCTAAAGTGACCGCTGAGCCGCTCGTCCAGTCATAGACCTTTATGGACGACGGTTTGTTGTAGATGTTATTGCTCAGGCTCGCATATGAAATAGCTGTTTCGCGAACAAGATACGTCGAAGAGGGCGCCGCACCCAACGTGACCCCGTAGTTGTACTCCTTGTCATCCGAAACCAAGCCAGAGCCCGTAAATGAGCCGTTGTACTGCACTTCGGACAAGCGCGTGCTGTTGTTTGGAAGCTGGCTGTAAGCGTCAGTCTGGGTGATGGGTGAGGACACACTCGCCGTAGAACAGTTCGCATAATTGGCGTTGTAGCAGTGCGTGCTCGTCGCCAGCAGGGTCTGTGTTCCATTTATCAGTTGTTTTACTTGTCGTTGGGTTTCATAGAAGTTGTATGTCGGGGCGGTGGTATTGCCGTCTTTAGCAAAGTTAATGACCGTTTGATTCTGGTTAGGATCGGTGATGGTGGTGGTCCACGTTGACCCGGAGAGCGACCGCGCATATTGCCATTCCCCACCTGGGCTCAAAGTGCGGGTAAGGCCGGCCGTGCTGCCGTCGTTTTCAATTCCGTTGTTCCCGCCGCTGTAGACGTATGTAACTTCTCCGCCCGTGGGCAGGATTACTGAGGCAATTCTCCCTGTCACGCAATTGGATGAGTATGTGCCTGACAATGGAGTGCATGCGCTAGGCGTTTTCTCATAGGTAAACCTGTAGCTTGAACCGTCGGGCAGCTGGATGCCGCTGACCAAGGCGTTGCTTAACGGTCCGTACTCGCTGATTCCAGTTATGCCGAAACCAGTCTGCACCGTGTACTGCTGGTAGTTCATGGTGTAGGTTGCAAGGGCGCCCGAAGGGGCCGTGTATTGGAATGTGACTGGATTAGGGGCCACTCCGGCAACCGTGAGAACCGTTGTGCCGAGCGTGTCCGTATAAGTCGTCGTGCCTGATGAAGTTGTTGACGTTACCTGGTTTCCGTTTGCGTCTTGGAGAGTCGTCGCCCCGGTAGCTGGGTTAATGATAGCGCCATTAGCCGCAGTAAGCGAATTGACTGTGCTGCCGGTCACGCTGATCGTATAACCAGAGCTGTCCGACGCTGTAGCCGCAAAGCCACTGGAGCCGTTAGAGCAGCCACTCCATACGGACGAAGATCCTGAAAATGGATGCCGAGTGCCGAAGCCATCGTAATAAGCCCAGTTACCAAAGTTCCAGGTTCTCTCTAGACCCCAGTCTGGTGCCTTCCCACATCTAGACGCACTTGATGAAGCTTTGAAACTCACATGGCCACCGAGGGGCATGGAAGTGGTCCACCCCCAGTTGGTATCAGTGACGTTCGTCCAACTTGTAGTGCCGCTCGACGTGACCGGTTGCCAAATTGAGCTGTCGTAGGCCAAGTTATAGCTGAACGGCGTGCCGCGTCCGGCTTTGTTCAGCACCGGAATCGCGAAATGCACGTTCAGATTTCCTAGGTTTACCGTATCAAACGGCCCTCCGCCCAAGCTGCCGAACGGAGGCGTACCGGTTGCCACTTGCCCTGACGCGAGACCAGCTCCAAGAATGATGAACATTCCGGCAAACCAGAAATGCAATTTCATGATCTCTCTCCCTCGTGTTAGCGCTCATGTTTAGTTGATTGTGAAATCCGAAAGGGGCAGGCCTGTATTGAACGAGGCGCTGGAAATGGTTATATCCACGAACACGTTCCCCTCCAGAGATCTCTCGATATGCGTCGGGACCAGAATGCCGTTAAGAACCTGATAATTGGAGAAATCAACTTCGACGGGAAGGTTTGTGATCGCATTGTTGTCCGGATGAGCATTGAAGGTGATTGTGACAGGCAAGAGCGTAGTGGCACCGAGGTAAAAATCCGTCGTGCTCAACTGCTGCGGAGTCGGACTAACTCCCGATAGATTCGGCTGGTATGTGTAGGACTGAATGTGTTGAACCGCTGTCCCGTTTCGAGTTTCTTGGCCGACATAGGTAAGGACAACGTTCGGACCCGCCGCGAGAGACCCGAGTGCAGGAAAGAACCAGACCGCATCCGTCGCACAGTTTTCGGAGGCGAACATGCCGGATTTGCCACTCTGGGCAATCCATTCCCCTTGGGCTACGCCCGTGGACGCGTCGCGAATCTCCGTGCGTGTCCCGCTGGGAAGCAGGAGGCTCATCCGGCTTTCGCCTGTGCCGGATCCGAGCAGGGTGGCTGTGCCCGTCTCGGGAGCTGCTCCGCCCGACCACGTCACATTGCCGGTCAGCGTTACATCCCTGATGGCCTGCCCACCGGTCAAAGCGGCGATTGACCGGGATGCGAAAGACACTGCCTGAGGATTGCTTTGCGGTTGATTCTGAGTGAATGCTATAGATGCCAGAAACAGGATTAGGGGCACACCGAATACGAAGCGAGCCATTGGCCCACCTCCGTTTGGGTTTCGGTTGGCCCCCTCGAATCAACCGTCGGCGCGATGCTAAGAGAAACTCCTGATCGGTGTCAAGTTAAAAGACAAAGAAAGGACTGCAATCACACTGGTGAGTGACGAGACTCACTCGGGCGACCAGTCTTCGTTCGATGTCCGTGCTTCTCGAACTTAGGCCCCTTCGCCCTGATGACTTTCACGACCTCTATGTTGTCGGTTCAGCGGCAAAGGTGACGAAGAATTTTTCTCAACAGAATCTGACGATTGGTTTGGATTTGGGGGATCGGTCGAGTTGGTACTGCCTGCTAGACGAAGTGGGCGAAGTGCTGCTGGAGCAGAAACTGGGCACGACTCCGAAGGCGATGCGAGAGGTGTTCGGAGGCATGCCGCGCTGTCGGATCGCGTTGGAAACCGGGATGCACTCGCCGTGGGTAAGCCGGGTGCTGAGCGATCTGGGGCACGAAGTGATCGTGGCGCATGCGCGCAGCGTGCGCTTGATCGGAGAGAGTCGGAAGAAGGACGAATCGGCTGGAGGCCTTGAATTAGTAGTTTTTTTTCACCATCAAATCCCGTGACAACTCCCCTGTGCCGCATTCTCTGCAAGCTCCGTCCAGTGCTGGCCCCGTGTAGCCGCATGAGCACTCAATGTAGTATTCCTGCCGAACAATCACGTGCCGCACTTTGTTTCTTTCTTCCGCACAGATTTCTCGGGACCGGCGGGGTTTCACAAAACCCTGTCCGCCGAGAGAATCCGCCAAGAAATGAATCTGCGATGCGGATCGAACGGCCGGAAATTTCGGATCGCGCAGGATCTTGAGAATGAGTTCCGAATGCGGAGCGAGGCTTACGCTAATATCCGGCGCATTCTCGCGGACCGCCCTGGCTACTTCTTCCGAAGATCGTGCCGCCAACAACCGAGGGCCCACCTTCGACCAGAACTGCTTGAACCACAGGCGGTAGGTGTCGGCTGATCCAACCACGACCGAAGGGTCTATGTTGGCTGGTCTGCCTCTCCCGCGCTTTTTCGAGGGTCGATCGGAAATCATTTTTTGCGCCGCTTGATCTTTCCCTTCGATTGGCATTTTCCCGGAATTCTCTTTCGCGACCGGCCTAATTATACGGGAATATGATGCCAAGAGTCGAGGATATTAGGTAGGGCAAACTTCGACATTCATCCTATACATAAGTAACTAATGACTTAAATACTTTATGGCGTTGCGCGAACCGATAAAATCTGTACCATCTTTTTATACGGAGGTTGTCATGATTAATAAGGATACTACTAAGTGGTTCCCCTGCCCGGTCTGCCTGATGCCGCTGGACGTGCGAACCACCAAGCGGGACAAGCCCTACGTCATTTGCTCGCCGTGCGGAGTGCAGATGTTCGTTCGCGATCGCGCGGGCATCGAGGCCTTCGGCAAGCTCGTCGAGTTGGGACTAAAAGCAGACCTGTTGACGCGAGTCAGTCAACTCGAACAACGCTACAAGCTGAAGTGTCCGGTCTGCACAAAGTCGTTTTGGGCGAATCCCGAATTGGCGGAAACGAATCGGCTGAACGGGAAGGTAACGGGCTATCGCTGCCCGGATAAGAATTGCCGGGGTGTTGTTCCAACCGGAGAACGGTCATGAGTCCCCACTGTCTTCGATGTTTTCGCAATTGTCGAACATAGCCAAAAAGCAAGAACAAGCCTTTTGCCGAAATCAGCCTGAGCTTTCCCCGGCTCCGGGAAATAACGGGCCGAAAGCGAATCTCTGAAGTCGCAAATTTAGCATGACACGCGTCACCGAAATTTCGATGCCGAGGGCGGAAGGAAAAAGATGTATCCTTCCGCCTGAGGCAACTACCCGAGCGAGCCATGGAGAAATCATGGCGCGACGGAGATTTCAAAGTCCGAAACCATTCAAGGAGGGTCAATTTTGGTGGCTGCGCGTTTGGGATACGAATTCAACCGGCAGCCGAAAACGTCAACGCTTGAAGCTAGCACCGGCAGAAACGCCGGTGCGGGAAGTGCAGAAGATCGCCGAAGAGAAGCTCCACCCCGTGAATCGGGGTTTGGTTCTGACCGGCTCGGCGATGAACTTCGGTGACTTTGTGACCGACATTTACGAGAAAACTTATCTACCATTGCTTTCGAGCAGCACGCAGAATTCCTATAACGGCGTGATCTCGAAATACCTCAAGCAGGAATTTTCGCGGCTGTCTCTGCGCGACCTTACACGGCTCACGGTACAGAAATATTTCTCGGGCATGGCGGGCACGGTGCCGTATCCCACAATCTCGAAAATCAGGGACGCATTGTCTTCGATCCTCCGCTCTGCGGTCGATGCGGACTACCTGATTAAGAACCCGCTGGATAGATTGCGCTTGCCGCTGGATAAGCGCGCCCGCCAGCCGAAACCAACCATCACACCCGAGCAGTTTCATGATCTACTCGAACTCGTTTCCGAGCCTTACGCATCTATGCTGTTTGTGAGTGTCTGGACCGGGTTGCGCGTCTCCGAGGTAATCGGGTTGAAATGGCGGTGCATCCACGCCGACAGCATCACGGTCGAGGAAAGATTCTGCCGTGGTGACTGGTCAACTCCCAAAACCAGCGCCTCAGCAGCTACGATTGGCGTTGCTCCCCAGGTAATTGCCCGCATCAACCGCTTGAAATCTCTCACTGTAGAAGTTCGGGCTGGGCGTGCGGTGCGAAAACACAAGCTGGTCAAATCGGCAGGGCCAGACGATCTGGTTTTTCAGAGCGTTCAGCAAGGCAAGCCGATGAATGACCAAAATGTTCTGCGAAGGCACATCAAACCGGCGGCCAAAGCGCTTGGCTTGTCCTTCGTCAACTGGCGTTGCTTGCGAACGTCCCACGCGACTTGGTTGGTACAGGCCGGTGCGGATGCAAAAAGCGTCCAGGGTCAGATGCGCCACTCGCGCATTTCGACCACGATGGACATTTACGCGCAGATCGTTCCGCTGGCACAACTCCGAGCGCTACAACAGCTTTCGGAGTTCGCAAAAGTGGCCGCAGTAGATTCACGGTCCAAGACGGTCCAATAAGAGCAGTTTTTGAAGGTCACAGAAATGGCTGAAATTGTCGCCAACCCGTTGAGAAGAATGGTGGAGCTAGTCGGGCTCGAACCGACGACCTCATCGTTGCGAACGATGCGCTCTCCCAGCTGAGCTATAGCCCCACAGGATGGTGGGTCACTTTTTTAATTTTAGCAGCGGTGCGTTGGTTTCGACTACACGCGGTTACCTGATCAGCCCTTTCCAGCTCTTTCCGCCCGGCGGTAGCTATCGAAAACGGGAACACGAAATCGAACCTATATAATTTGGTTGTGAGTTCTTCCAAGGTAAAACAGGTCGCATCCGCGGACTTCCCGACGCGCTGGGGGCATTTTCTAATTCACGGGTTTGCGACCAGGGCGTCTGCAGCGAGCGACGCCGCCAAGACCGAAGAGGCGGTGGCGCTGGTGATGGGCGAGGTGCACTCTGGGTCGCCGCTGGTGCGCATTCACTCGCAGTGTCTGACCGGCGACGTATTTGGTTCGCTGCGCTGCGATTGCCGCCAGCAACTGGAAATGGCACTCTCGATGATCGCCAAACTGGGGGCGGGCGTCCTTATTTATGAGCAGCAGGAGGGCCGTGGCATTGGGCTGATGGCAAAACTGCAGGCCTATGCGCTACAGGACAGCGGACTCGACACGGTGGAAGCCAACGAGCGTCTTGGATTTAAACCCGACCAGCGCGAGTTCCTCATGCCGGTCGAGATCCTGAAGGCGCTCGACATTCGGCGAGTTCGCCTGCTCTCGAACAATCCCGACAAAGTGGCCGCGCTTGAACGCGCGGGTATCCAGGTGACGGAGCGCGTCCCCTGCGAAGTCGCCCCCACCGAACATACGGAAGAGTATTTGAAGACGAAGCGAGAAAAGCTGGGGCATTTGTTCACGAGTCGCAAGGGGCGGCATTAAAGGGACCAGCATTCAGTCCCGCAGCAACTGACTTAATCCATTCCGATTTTTGACCGGCAGCCCGCGCAGCGCGGCTCGCGCCAGGGCCACATAAACTTCGCGCGCTCCGGGATGCATTTTCAGCGCCGCCAGGTGTTTCGCCACCGTCTCCGCGTCTCCACGAACCAGCGGGCCGCTAAAAGACTGCGCTGGACCGAGGCGCGAGTAGTTCGCCAAAGTCTGACTGATGATGGGCAGGCTCTTGCGGCGCGCATCCTCGCGCGTGAGTCCGGCGGCACGAGCGGCTTCTTCGAGCGTCACCAGGAACGCCAGCAGCAGCGGCGACGTCATCGTGGCCCACGCGTGGTACGCGGCTTTGCGCGCCGCGGGCAATCGAAAACTCTCGCCGCCCAGCTCGCGGACGATCCGGCGTGCGACTCGCGTGGCCGCGTCATCGCCTTCGATGGCAAAAGGCACACCGGTCATACAAGGATGCGCTGAAGGATGCGCTCCGGCAACGAAGGTCATCAGCGGATGCACCGACGCGATGGCGGCGCCTGCTTTACGTAGAGGCTCCAGTTCGCGGCTGAGCAGCGCTCCGCTGGAGTGGAAGGCGAAACGAACTTTACCATGAACTCTGCCTTTCTGGTGACGAGACGCGCGAGCAGCCAGATGATCGGCCAGAAGCGAAGCCGCGCCGCGAATCTCACGGTCGGGTACGCAGAACCACAGCAAGGTGGCGTCGAGCGCGGCGGAATGTACGGTGACTGTCCGCGCGCCCACCTTCGCGGCGAGCGCACGAGCGCGCCTTCGCGACTGGGGTGAATCGCGCGCGACGATCTCGGCAATCGGGAAACCGGCGGCGTCGAGCGCCACGGCCAGAAAATTTGCCAGGCTGCCGGCTCCGACGATGGCTACGCGAGGCTTTCTGGTCATTATTCTCTTGGGTATTGCTCTTTTGGCCATTATTCTTTTGGCCATATTTTCGGTAATGGGTTTTCGGCTCACGGGCGCAGCATACCTTATATTGTTGTCATGGAGAAATCGGCAGTAACGAAATCAAACAAAGCCCGCGTTCTCTCTTCGCGGGTCAGTTACCAGGGCCCAGTGTTCAGCGTCACCACGGATGAAGTGGAAGAGCCTGGCGGCGTGCGCGCCCGCCGCGATGTCGTCCGGCATTCCGGCTCCGTCGTTATTTTGGCCGTCGATGCTATGGCCGTCAATGATCGGGCCAGCGTCGGCCCGGCGAAAGCAGCTCGCAAAGCCGAGCCGCGCGTGCTGCTCGAGCGCCAGTATCGCTATGCCGCGCAGTCGATGATGTGGGAGTTGCCCGCGGGACGAATCGACGATGGCGAAACGTCGCTCACCGCCGCCAAGCGCGAGTTACTCGAAGAGACCGGCTACACCGCCCGCCAGTGGCAGCGAATCCTGCATTTCTACGCAAGCCCCGGTTTTCTCGACGAAACCATGACCATCTACCTGGCTCGGGGGCTCCAAGCCGGCAAAGCCCGGCCCGAGGCGGACGAGAGGATCGCGGCCAGATTTTTCACTTTACCGGACGCGAGACGGATGGCGCTCAATGGCCGCATCCGCGATGCCAAGACTATCTGCGGGATCCTGTGGCTGGCTCAGACGACGCGACCAGCGCGCTAGAAGCAGGCTGCGGAAGAACGCTTGACAGTCCCCCCGGTGAGCAGCACAATGCCTACACGTTTTTTGCGGGCCCCTGGAATCGCGCCTTTTAGGGGGAAATCCGCAAGAAAGAGGGGGCGCACGTGGAACGTTTGAAAGGCACCGTCAAGTGGTTCAACAACGCCAAGGGATACGGCTTCCTCGGCCGCGACGATGGACCGGATGTATTCATTCATTACAGCTCAATCACCACCGAGGGTTACAAGAGCCTGCAGGAGGGCGACAAGGTGGAGTTTGAGATCGTCCAGGGGCAGAAAGGGCCGCAAGCGGCCAATGTGACCAAGGTCCCCTGATCGGAGGTCGCTTTACTCAGGCCGGTTTTTCCCGGCCCGCTTTTCCGGACCAGGCTGTGTGCCCCTCGACGCCCGCGCTGGCTGTGTCCTCCTGCGCCTGCCGAATGCCTGCGGCGGCGCTTTCTACAGCGTTACAATCGTTCTCTCAGGTTAACAACTCGGGATGGACAACAAGGCGATTGCCGGACTTCTCTACGAAACTGCCGATCTGCTGGAGATCGACGGGCAAGATTCCTTCCGGGTGCGCTCTTATCGCAACGCGGCGCAGGCCATTGAAGCGCTGCCGCAACAGGTGGCCGACCTGATCGGGGAACCGAAAAAACTTCTCGAAATCCAGGGCATTGGCAAAGGCATGCAGGCCAATCTGCTGCAGCTTTTTAAAGAGGGCAGCATCGAAGCGCACGCCGAACTGCTGAAAAAATACCGCCCTTCGATGCTCGAGTTGCTCAAGATTCAGGGTCTCGGGCCGAAGACGATTGCTTTGATCTGGAGCGCCTATCAGGTCAGCGACCTTGAGGGCGTGGAAAAGTTGGCGCGCGAAGGCAAGATCCGCACGCTGCCGCGCATGGGCGAAAAGCACGAACAGAAGCTGCTCAAGGCGATCGAAGACTACCGCCGCATCGCGGGACGATTCCTGCTCGACACCGCCGAAGAGTTGGCTGAAAAGCTGGTGGAGCACCTGTTAGCCGCTCCATTGGGCGATTTGGGCGTCGAAAAAGTCACGCCCGCCGGATCGCTGCGCCGCGGACGCGAGACTGTCGGCGACCTCGACATCCTCGTTACCGGCAAGGCCTGCATCGAGGCCGAACCTCGGCAGAAAATCATCGAACATCTGCTGCGCTTCCCCGGTTTGATGGACATTATCGCGCAAGGCGAGAACAAGGTTAGCTTCCGCCACCGCAATGGCATGCAGGTGGACGTGCGGCTGCTGCCTCCGGAATCGTTCGGAGCGGCGATGCAATATTTCACCGGCTCCAAGGCACACAACGTGGCCTTGCGCCAGCGCGCGCTCAAGATGGGCTTCACGCTCAACGAATACAGCCTTGCTCGGATCGCAGACGAGAAGCCGGTCGCGCGCAAGACCGAAGAAGAAATCTACGCCAAGCTCAAGCTCGACTTCATCCCTCCTGAACTGCGCGAGAATCTGGGAGAGATCGAGGCCGCCGCCGCGCACACGCTGCCCGTGCTGATCGAGCTATCCGACATCCGCGGCGACGTGCATATGCATACCGTCGAAACCGACGGCCGCAACACCATTGAAGAGATGGCCGAAGCAGCGCGGGAACGCGGCTACCAGTACATGGCCATCACCGATCACTCGAAAAATCTCGCCTTCGCCAACGGCCTGACCGACGAACGCGCGCTGGCGCACATCGAAAGAATCCGAGCGGTCGAAAAGAAGATGAAAGGCATCCGCATTTTCGCGGGGATCGAAGTCGACATTCTGGGCGATGGCTCGCTCGATCTGTCGGACTCGGTGCTCGAACAGATGGACATCGTCATCGCCAGCGTGCACTCGCAGTTCAACCAGGATCGCGTCACCATGACTGACCGGCTGCTCAAGGCCATCGCCAATCCCAATACTTCGCTGATCGGGCATCCTACCGGACGCCTGTTGCTGCGCCGCGACGCCTATCAGTTCGATCTTGACGCCGTTCTCAAAGCGGCGGCCGAGCACAAAGTGGCAATGGAGCTGAACTCCTATCCCGATCGGCTCGACCTCAACGACGTTCATCTGCGCCTAGCCAAACAGCATGGGGTGAAAATCGTCATCAACACTGATTCCCACCACACTTCGCACCTGGAAAAATTGCGTTACGGCGTCATCCAGGCCCGCCGCGCCTGGCTCACCAAAGACGACGTGCTGAACACGCTGCCCCCGCAAAAATTTGCTAAAGCGATGAAGCACGCCTGGTAGCGGGGGCGCAAAAGAGGGAAACAAGTTACCAACGATTGACAAGCACCTGGCCCTTCCACGTTACAATCATTCGCACAATGAGCACAGGCATTGTCGATAATCATAATCTGGAGCAAGTCACCCAGGCACCCTTTTGGACTCCGGCTTGCTGATGGAACCAAGGTTTCTGTCGTTTTGCGAGAGATTCACAAACCTCTGCTAGCATTGGATCTAGATCGGGGAAGAGGTCCATCTAGACTGCCGTTTCTTGGTCAAGAAGGTAATCTCGGGTTTCGAGGAGCCAAGAGTTGCAACCAATTCCGGCGGCGACTAGCAGAATGGACCGGTCGCTCGCCCATAGCATTGCCTTTCGAGCGGCGACGAGTTGGGTCAGTCAGATCCTCAGTTGGGCATCTTTTCTCATCGTCGTTCGCCTGCTGGCCCCTTCGGATTTCGGCATCGCCGCCATGGCCCTGGTCTTTTTACCCTATCTCCAGTACCTCGGCGAGATCGGCATTCCCACGACCGTGCTGACTTTCCGGGACATGACCGACGACCAACTGTCGCAGCTGAATACGGTTGGCCTCGGCTTCGCGCTGGGGTGTTTCGGGATCGCGTGCGCGCTCGCCCATCCTTTGGCCGCATTTTTCAGAATTCCCAAACTCGCGCCCGTCACCATCGTCGCCTGCCTCGCTCTGATCCCGCAGGGCTTCCGCAATGTTTCCGAGGGGCTCCTGAACAAGGATATGCGCTTCGGACTGCTGTCCTGGTTTGAGGCTATCCGCTCCCTTATCGCGGCCAGCAGCACGTTGGCCTTGGCATACTTCGGTTATGGGTACTGGGCGCTGATTCTTGGCAACCTCATCGGCACGCTTGTGCGCAGCGTCCTGGTTATTGGTGCGCGACCGCATGGTTTTGCCATTCCCCGCCTGGAATCGATCGGCAAGGAATTGCGGTTCGGGTGGCACGTGCTGGTGTCCTTTCTCGCCTGGTCATCTTACGAACGGTTGGACAACGTCACCGCCGGTCGCGTCCTGGGTCAGGCCGCGCTCGGTTTCTATGCCATGGCATGGAATCTCGCCAATTCTCCATTAGAAAAGGTCACGTCGCTTGTCACTACCACCATTCCAACCTACTTCGCGGCGCTGCAGAGCGACTCGGCTGCTCTGCGCCGGTATCTCCGGACGCTCACAGAAAGCCTGGCTCTGGCAACCTTTCCGGCCACGATTGGTTTGGCCCTGGTGGCGCGCGAACTGATTCCCATCGCGCTCGGTGACAAATGGCGGGACTCCATCTTTCCGCTTGAAGTGCTCGCCGTGTACGCCACGTTCCGCTCCATCGTCGCCCTGCTGCCGAAGATTTTGAATTCCGTTGGCGACGCCCGGTTCGTCATGTGGAACGATCTGCGGGCCTTGATTATCCTGCCCATCGCATTTTTCATCGGCAGCCATTGGGGCATTGGAGGAATTGCTTTCGGCTGGGTTTTCGCTTACCCGCTGGTGGCGGTCCCGCTGTATTGGAAGACATTCAAGACAATCGGCATGACTACGGGCGAATACGTTCGCGGCCTCCGTCCCGCTCTCGATGCCACCATCGTCATGTCCGTGGCCGTTTTGTTGCTGAAATGGAAGGCTCCCTTAGGTCACTCTTTGGTTCTCCGGTTAGTCGTTGAAATAGCAGCCGGAGGCGCGGCTTACGTCGTCACTCTGCTACTGCTGCATCGCAGGCGCATCACCGCCCTCCTGCAAGTGGTCAGGAGCCTCCGGCACGAGGCGTCGTAGGCGAATGCGCCGACTGGGTGTAAGGTTGCAATCTGTTTCATACCCATCCAGCGGACTGGGTCGTTTTGAAGTAAAATTGTGTTTGGCTATTGTTTTTAATGGTTTACAAGTGGGCCATTGTCTGGTTTTCGGAGGCAGAATTGCTCCTTACCAAGATTCCACTGACTTTGGGCCGGATTTAAAACCGGCGTATCGATTTTAAATTATTGGCTCCGCTTATGTTCCGGCGGTTAGAACATCCGGGAGGATTACTGCTTTGAACGCAACGACCAGTCATCTTATCGCCCCCCATGGGGGAGAACTTGTTCAGCTGCAAGTGCCGCCCGCGCGCGCCGCGGAATTAAAAGCGCATTCGAAGGATTGGCCCTCATGGGACCTGACCGCCCGGCAGCTTTGTGATCTGGAACTGCTGATGAGCGGCGGCTTCTCGCCACTGCGCGGATTCATGAACCGCGCCGATTACGAGGGCGTCTGCCACAACATGCGGCTGGCCAACGGCACCCTGTGGCCCATGCCGATCACGCTCGACGTCTCCGAGGAATTCGCCAGGAAGCTGACGCCGGGCAGCAGCAAGATCGCGCTGCGCGATCCTGAAGGGGTGATGCTCGCTGTGCTCAGTGTAGAAGATGTCTGGCAGCCGGACCGCAGGGCCGAAGCCCAGTCCGTTTTCAATTCCACCAGCGCCGCGCATCCGGGCGCCGACTACGCCATCAACAAATCCCATCCCTGGTACGTGGGCGGAAAAATCGAAGAGTTCCAGCCACCGTCCCACTACGATTTCCGCTCGCTGCGCTTTACGCCCGCCGAACTGCGCGCCGAATTCGGCCGCCTGGGCTGGACCACCGTCGTGGCCTTCCAGACGCGCAATCCCATGCATCGCGCTCACGTCGAACTGACCATGCGAGCCGCCAAGCAAGTCGCGGCGAATCTTTTGATTCATCCGGTAGTCGGTATGACCAAGGCGGGCGACGTAGATTATTTCGTCCGCACGCGCTGCTACCAGTTGCTCCTCTCGAAGTACCCCCATGGCACAGTCAAGCTGTCAATGCTGCCGCTGGCTATGCGATTGGGCGGACCGCGCGAAGCGATCTGGCACGGCCTGATACGAAAAAACCACGGGTGCACGCACTTCATCGTCGGCCGCGATCACGCCGGTCCTGGAAAAGATACCGATGGCAAGCCCTTCTATGGCCCTTACGACGCGCAGGAACTGTTCAAAAAGCACGAAGCCGAAATGGGCGTCAAAATGGTTCCCTTCCAGATGATGGTGTATCTGCAGAACGAAGACCGTTACGCCCCGGCCGATGAAGTGCCGGAGGGCGCAAAGGTGCTTCACATCTCCGGCACGGAATTGCGCCAGCGCCTCAACGAAGGCCGCGACATCCCGGCTTGGTTCACGTATCCCGAAGTGGTGCAGGAATTGCGCCGGAGCTATCCTCCACGGCACAAGCAGGGCGTCACCATATTCTTCACCGGGCTTTCGGGATCGGGCAAATCCACCATCGCCAATGCGCTGATCACCAAGTTTCTCGAAATGGGCGGACGTCCGGTCACTCTGCTGGATGGCGATCTGGTGCGCAAGCACCTGTCGAGCGAACTCGGATTTTCCAAGGAGCATCGCGACATCAACATCCGCCGCATCGGCTATGTCGCCTCCGAGATCACCAAGAACGGAGGCATCGCCATTTGCGCTCCGATTGCGCCCTATGAAGCGACGCGCAAAGCGGTGCGGCAGATGATTGAACCGTTCGGCGGGTTTATATTGGTGTACGCATCCACCGCGCTCGAAGTGTGTGAACAGCGCGACCGCAAGGGCCTGTACGCCAAGGCTCGCGCCGGCATTGTCAAGGAATTCACCGGCATCTCGGACCCGTACGAGGCGCCAACCGATGCTGAAGTCGTGATTGACACCGCCAAACTCAGCCCCGAGGAAGCCGCGCAGACCATCCTTCTGCACCTCGAGCGCGAAGGCTTCGTTGGCGCCAACGGCAATAGCTAGGAAGGCAATTCTCAGTTCTCAGTTCTAATTTCTCAGTTTTCACAATTCCTTAACTTGGTTTTGCTTTACTGAGAACTGAGAACCGGGAACTGAGAACTATCGAAAGACGGCATGGAATTCTTGCTTCTCAAAGTGCTGATCGGCTTCACGGTGGGAACGCTGATCGGGTTGACGGGTCTGGGCGGCGGCGTATTGCTGCTGCCCATGCTCATCTTCGGCCTGCACATACCCGCCATTATTGCCGTCGGCAGCGATGCGTTGTTCAACTTCTTCACCAAGATTCCCGCCAGTATCATGCACTTGAGCAAAGGCACGGTGCGGAGAAAAGTCGTGCTGGCGATGGCGGTCGGCAGCATTCCTGGCTCCTACCTTGGCGTAACTTTTCTGGTGCACCTGCGTCACGTCTATGGCAACGGCGTCAACGACTTCATCAAGTCCGCCGTGGGACTGCTGCTGGTATTGATTCCCACGCTGCTTCTGTTCCAGGGACGGATTGAAGAACATCTCGCCAAGCGCGAGCCCACCATGAAATCGTTTGCCGGCATGAGTTTCATTGGATTGACCGGCGGATTCCTGGTCGGCATCACTTCGGTCGGGTCGGGCAGTATCATTATGATGATGCTTCTGTTCTTTTATTCTTTCGCCCCCAAAGTTATGGTCGGCACTGACATTGCCCATGCCGTGATTCTGACCAGTGTCACCAGCCTGCTGCACTGGCGGGCGGGCAACGTCGATCCCCACCTGGTCGTTTCCCTGCTGATCGGCTCGATCCCCGGCGGAATTCTCGGCTCGCATCTGAGCACACGCGTTCCTGTACTCTGGCTGCGCCGAATCCTGTGCACGTTTTTACTGATGACGGGAGCGAGAATGCTGTGGGTGTGAAGGGCAGTACCCAGTTGCCAGTACCCAGTACCCAGTGGGCGCCGGTCAACTAATCACAGAGAACTTGGGCTGGGTATTGGTTACTAGGTACTAGGTACTTATTGTACTGGGTACTTATTCAGGGAGTAATAGTGACTTCAAACTCATCCGCGGAAACTCTGGAACGCATTCGCGCCGCCCTCGAAGCGGCGCGGACCGTTCTGAATCGCTTCACTCCCGGCGCCATTGAAACCGAATACAAAGTTGGACACGATCCGGTCACCGAGGCCGACCGCGCCGTCGACGACATTTTGCGCAAAACTCTTCTCCGCCCCGGCGAAGGCTGGCTTTCGGAGGAGACCGTGGACGACCTCACTCGGCTCGACAAACCGCGCGTCTGGGTCGTCGATCCGCTCGACGGCACGCGCGAGTTCGTGCAAGGCATTCCCGAGTTTTGCGTTTCGATCGCCATGGTTGAGAATGGAATTCCCGTCGCTGGCGGAATCTGCAATCCGGCAACCGACGAACTTATCCTCGGCTCGTGCGAAACTGGCGTGACCTATAACGGCAAGCCCGCACAACCGAGCCAGCGTAAGAATCTGCACGGCGCGCTCGTGCTGGCCAGCCGCAGCGAGGTAAAGCGCGGCGAGTGGAAGCAGTTCGAATCAGACGATTTCACTATCCGTCCGATGGGATCGGTGGCGTACAAGCTGGGCCTGGTTTCAGCGGGGCGCGCCGATGTTACTTTCACGCTGGTTCCGAAACATGAGTGGGACGTCGCGGCGGGAGCGGCCCTAGTGATGAGCGCGGGCGGGTTCGTGCGGACTTTGGAGAACACCGATCTGAAGTGCAATCAGAAGAATCCGTTGATTTCCGGCCTGATCGCATGCGGCCCATACCTCGAAGCCGAGCTCATGGCCCGGTTGAACAACCACCTTCATCCAGTAAATCGGTAACGGACTGAGCGGGATTTGCGGGGAGCGTATTTTGGACACAAAAAACAACTCCATCCGAACAAGCCCGGAACTGAGGGCTGCGGTTTCACCGCAATCCCCGGGGAGCTCGAGGTGAGAGTGCTGTGGGTCAAGGCCGGCAAACTTCTTCCCGTCGATACCGGGGGGAAAATCCGCTCCTATAATCTTCTCCGCTTCCTCGCGAAGGACCACGAAGTCACGCTGCTCTCGTATTACGGGGGCCGGCGCGATCCGGATTATGAGTCAGCGCTGGCCAAGGAAATCCCCAGATCCGAGATCATTTACACGGCTGCACCCGACTCCAACGCGATTGAGCGTGGACTGGACTACCTGTACCGGTTCCCGAGGCGGGCGCCCTATGCCGTCTCCAAGTTCACCCATCGCGCGGTTCAGACCACCGTCGCCGACTGGCTTTCCAGCGGACGCTTCGACGTTGCGGTATGCGATTTTCTTGCCGCCTCTTCGAACTTCCCGGCCCGGTTGCCGATACCCTGCGTGCTGTTTCAACACAACGTGGAAAGCTCGCTCTGGCAGCGCATGGCGGCAGTGGAATCAAATCCGGTCAAGAAACTTTCCTTCGCCATTGAATCGGCCAAAATGACCCGTTACGAGCGCGCGACGCTCGGAAGGTTTCATCACATCATCGCCGTCTCTGAACATGATCGCCAGCAAATGCTGCAAATGAATCCTGGGTGCCAGATCACGGTCGTTCCGACTGGAGTGGACAGGCAGAAGTTCAACGTCGCGCCCGCATCCTCGACGCGACCGCCGCGGGTGGTGTTCACCGGGTCCATGGATTGGGAACCTAACATCGACGCAGTGGACTATTTTTGTTCCCAGATCTGGCCCAGGATTTGCAACGAGTTTCCCGATGCAATTTTCCAGATTGTGGGGCGGAGTCCGTTCGCTAAAGTCCAGCGTTTGGCTTCCGAATCCATACAGGTAACCGGCACGGTGCCTTCGGTAGCGGAATATCTCGAAAAGGCCTCGGTGGTCGTGGTCCCGCTGAGGATTGGTGGCGGAACCAGGCTCAAGATTTTCGAAGCCATGGCCATGGGCAAAGCCTTGGTATCGACCTCCATTGGAGCCGAAGGGCTTGAGGTCGAGAGCGGCCGCGATCTTCTTCTGGCCGATGACGCCCCGTCGTTTGCGGATGCCGTGATCCTGCTTCTCCGCGATGCTGCCCTCCGCCGGAGGCTCGAGCAGGCCGCGGTGCGTCTGGCCGCTCAGTTCGACTGGTCTCACGTTGTGAAGCAGTTTGATGAAGTCTTGAGTAAGCTGACGCCGGGAAGTTCGACCTGATCGCCGCCGCACCCGTGCTCCGCGAGTTCGGCTTCAACGCAACCTTCTACTTTCAGCAGCAGATCCGCCGCAGCCTGTACTCGGGAATAACGCCTACGATCACCTGCACGCGGTTTTGCTCGGGGAGCCCCGGCAATAAACCATAACGTCAGTTACTTTAGTTTTCCCTGCTCTCCAGCTTTTTTCTCCAAGCCACGCCATAGACACCGGATCAGCCTCTCAGCCCAGACCGCCCGTCCCGCGCCTGTTTTCGCTTACCCCGTCCAAAAACACCGGGGGACACTGGCGGGCGCGAATCTGTACAGGCCGCGCCCGAAGTACTAACGCGTCCCCGATGCACTTCTGGTATCTGGGAACCCTTGATGCATCTCGATAGATTCAGCGTGAGGGCAATCGACTATTCCCCCAATTTCCATAAGGTCAAGGGCCTCGCAATGTTTGAAACAAAAGATGCTTTTCTAAACTCTCATTCCGGATTTTCCCCTGCGCTCGCACAGCGCCTGAGCATTTTAATACTCCTGCTGGCGGTCGCAATGATGACCACCTCGTGCGGTACGCCGACACAAGCCGCCGGCATGCAGAACACGCATGCCGATCAGAACAAACCGACAACGAACAAGCTGAATCTGTCGGGAAATCTTCCCGTAGGCACGGTCAATGAGTCTTACAACGCTGTGCTTGCAGTTGGTGGTGGAAGCTCTCCCTACCATTTCTCGGTGGAAGCCGGCATCCTGCCCCCGGGCATCAGTTTGAACCAAGCCACCGGGACATTCTCGGGGGTTCCTTCAACGGCGGGCACCTTCTCATTCGAGGTGGTTGTGACCGACTCTTCGCGCCCCAATCAGGGGAGCTCGACGTTTGCCGGTAAGGAGAACCCGACGCTCGCCGATCGCGGGAGCCCGACGCCCGCCGATCAGGGGAGCAAGACGTTCGTCATTGTCATCGATGGCGGCAGTGGCGGGACTGTCAGCGTCGGTGTGTCGCCGGCGAGTGCAACTCTGTCCTCGAATCAGACGCAGCAGTTCACCGCCGCCGTCAGCGGAACTTCCAATACCGGGGTGAAGTGGTCGTCGGCGGGGGGCTCGGTCGATGCCAACGGTCTTTACACCGCCCCGACAGTAAACGCACAAACCGGCGTGATCGTCACCGCCACCAGCAATGCTGACTCCTCGAAATCAGCCAGCGCCCCAGTCACCGTTAACCCGGTGATTAACCAGGCACTGCAGATTACAACCGGGACTCTTCCCCAGGGCCAGCAGGGGGACACTTATAGCGAAGTCTTCACCGCAACCGGCGGAACCACGCCTTACAGTTGGAGCATTTCCGCAGGCACTCCTCCCCCGGGAATCGCGATGAATGCGAACGGAAATTTTGCCGGCATGCCTACGGCAGTCGGCACATTCAACTTCGCGGTCACTGTCACCGATGCTACCGGCAACACTGCAACCGGCAATTTCAGTGTCACCGTCATTGGTGGGTCCACTGGTGGGTCGTCCTGCGGTCCCCAAAACGGTTACGACTGTTTCGTTCAGGACACGAGCATCGTCAACCTCACGATGCCGATTCCGAGTTGGGGGCCAAACACCTGCGACTCGACCAGCCTGGACACGCTCTCTGCGTGCGGAAACCTTACCGGGGCTGGGACTGCGCAAACTCCCTCCGACTTCGGGAACACGATGGTCCGCATCACGGACGTGACCACGCCCAGCGCAGGATACAACATTCTGTTTACCTATGATGACCCGTTCCCTACGGCTTGGAACACGAACGACACCGGAATTCTAGCCAGGGAACTGGACAGTACCGGGTACAACCCGGTCATGCAGGTTGTTATGCCGTTCAACCCAACCACGATGCAGGCCACACTAACCAGCCCATTGCTGTCGTTCATTGGGCAGGCAAATTGGTCCCACACCGCGAACAATATTATTTACTCCTACGGAGCCACCGGCTCTACTAGGACAAAGCTGTACAGCAACGTTGTGGTGATGACGCCGGGGTCTGCGTCTCTGACCCCGACGCTTATGTTCGATTTCAACTCGCCAACTTGCTTGACCAACCCCGTCAACGGCTACACGGGGGGGAGTTTCACCGCGACATGGAACGGGGTGATGACCTCCAGCCTGGACGACACGGTGTTTGCGATGGCATGGTCGAACACGGGGGACCAAGGGACCGGCACTTACGCCGCTGTCTGGACGGTCGGACAGGCGGGCTGCGATGTCTACAATACCGTTGCAGGCAACGTCACACACAACGGCGTGCTGGTGGGTACGGTACCGGATCAGTGGGGCGCAGCGGCGAACGGTGGAATACCCGATCTATTCATGCTCCACGATACATTTACCGCACTGAACGATGGTTACGTCTGGCTTGACGCGTCTATGAGTACCTTCTCCCAAGGGGTCTACAACGACGGCCCCTACATTTGGCAGATCGGCACGGCGACAGTCAAGCACTGCGGCATCGGAGCCTCCAATTGGACAGCTAATTATCTCTATAACGTCCTTGGCTATCGCATCCAGCCGGCAACCAGCGTGAATCCTGGTAATTACATTTACCAGATCATCGCGTCCGGCAACGAAGGCACGAGCGGAAGCTCCGCCCCAACCTGGAACCAGACTCCGGGCAGTAATACGACTGACGGGACGGTTACATGGCGAAACACCGGCCTTGGAACCGCTCAGGAATACTATTGCTCCGGCCACAACTGGTATGGCTACACGGGGCTTGCTTCTGAGCCGAATCACACGCCGCAGTTCAGCTCCTACGCGAACCCTGCCACGCCGCTCACGAATCAGGGTCCGGCTTCGCCCTTCCTCTACGGCGATTCACATTACGGCAACACGAATGACAACCAGTACGACACGGCTTGGATTTTCAACATCGGTGCTCTTGATCCAACGCCAGTCAATTGGCTGGGCACACTACCCAGTTGGGGCTTAGCCGAGGGTATATTTTTCTCCCCCATCAACAAGGCACCGGGGGTTCCCAATGACACCGGGGCGGGAGGCACACTGGGGCAAGTGCGAAGGGCATTCCACACCTACAACACGAGCTATAGCTGGGTCTTCGACATACAAAGCGAAACCTCCATGATTTCACAGACAGGAAACTTTGCGTTGGTCTCGACCGATGGAATGGGGCAGTTTGGAAACCTGTCGGGGCAGTCGCAGTGCAACGTCGGGGGGCCGAACTGGTTTGCCAACGACTCGACCGACTATACGGTTGGCGAGAAGGTGTTTCCTAACCCGCAGCTTATGAGCAACGCTGGGCACTACATCTATCAAATCCAGTCTTGTTCGGGCACGTGCACGACAGGGAGCACGGCGCTTTTTAGTTCACATCAATCCTCGACGGTTGCTGGCGTGGGAACATTCACGGACGGCACGATCACCTGGGCAGCGGCTCCCGACACATACATTTCCACAAACACCGCCGTGCAGAACTGCAGGGCAGACTTGATGGTTGTCAAACTAACGCGATGAGTGAACTGGGGGCGGTGCGAAATGCACGGGCCGAAGCCAGAAGCGGTATACGCGTGGAGGGTACGGTTTGCGACAGTTCTAACCCCAGCGTGAATCCGGACGTTATTAACCCCTCGTTGCCGTACTCGACGAGCTGTCCGAACGGCAATTGTTTGGCAGGACGCAGGACCGCAGACCCAGCGCGGAGATCTGTTCGCAGTAAACCTCGGAACCAGCACTGGAACAAGGGATGCCATGAAAATCTCAGAGCATTTCACAATGTCGCGAACAGGCGAGACGGGTGTATCATTACGCCGTGTTTGAAGTCAAAAAGGAGATTCGTGTCATTACGAGCGGATCGAGACGCTAGGCACTGGAAGGGTAACTACGACGGTCTCTCGATTATCAGAACGCAATGAAGCCGAGATCGAACGCAGTGCGACCGAGGCCAGGAAGTTCGTTCTGAGGCCCCTTGACCGAGCGCAGATTGACCGCTACTTGAATCCTCCGGCGGATACTCCTTACGCACTTGAATACGCTTTTCACCTATTGGGGGACGTTCGAGGCAAGACCGTACTTGACCTCGGTTGTGGTACAGGGGAAAACATTATCCCATTGCTTGAGCGTGGCGCTCGCGTCATTGGCATCGATATCTCTCCGGATCTGATTGCCATCGCTCAGAAGCGGTTGAATGATTTTCATCTGGAGACCCCCCTAAGGTATGCGATTACGGTCGGCGATGCGTACGAGACCGGTCTGCCCGATGAGTCTGTCGACGCAATTTTCTGCGTGGCACTCATTCACCATCTCGATATAAAACTCGTGCGCGACGAAATGTGGAGGGTTCTTCGTAAAGGCGGTGTAATTATCCTCAGTGAACCTATCCGATTTTCTAAGGCATATGCCTGGGTGCGCAGTTTGCTGCCCGCACGGGAAGCCGTTTCGGAGTTCGAGCACCCCTTGACACGAGAAGAACTGGCCATAATGACCCAGCCTTTCAGGGTCCAGGGGACTCGCTATTTCCGGCTGCCATTCCTACCGCTGGTCTCCCGCGTACTGCCCTCGAAGAGCGATGCTGCCTGGAGAACCAGCAACTGGATACTCCAGCATTGGGCGGCAGCTGAGCGTTATGCCACAGTGGTAGCCACGAAGCTGCAAAAAGTAGGATAGAACAGTGAACGTGCTCCTACGGCGCTGAAACTTGTTCTTATTAACCTCTGAACGGAAATTCCGGCCCACACCTCATCCCCGTGCTATCATCCCCTCATCCATGTGGACTGAGGACCTCTCCACGATGATTGCAGATGGATGCGCGGGGGCGTAGTGAAAAGCTCGCTGCCGAAAAATCTTCCTTTTCCCTGTCTGCTGTTCTGTTTGGCCTTGGCTTTTGTCGTCGTGTCCGGGCTGCCAACCCTGGCGGCTGGACCTCCCACCGGAGAAAACGCCTATTGCGGGAAGGGCAATGTCGCGCAGTTTGGCGCCCAGGACGGCCCCGCCGAACTTCCCAAAACCTGTTACTATACGGCGCTCGACGGAACGCCGTCGCCGGGAAAACAGATTCGCGTCGCCGCCAAGTCCGATCTGGCCGCCGCCATCGACGGCGCCAAGTGCGGAGACACGCTGCTTCTGCCCGCCGGAGCTTCTTTCGAGGTGGAAGTGCTGCCCTCGAAAAAATGCGACGACCAGCACTACATCACGGTCCGAACCGACACGCCCGATTCCAAGCTTCCCCCGGAAGGCACGCGCATCTCTCCCGCATGGGGCGGAGTCGCCAGCCTTCCCGGGCGTCCGCCCTTTGCCCAACCCTCCGGTGGACCGGCCAAGTTGCTCGCGACCCTGGTGGTGCGGCGTCCTTCGGGCGCAGTCGTCGGAGATCACCTCCGCTTCATTGGAATTGAGTGGACTACGCCTCCCGGCGCCAACATCTACCTTATTGCGACCGCCGAACACGCAGACCACGTCATCTTCGATCGCAATTGGGTCCACCCCGCCGATGGCAGCGAAGTGGGCCACGGTGTTGGAATAACGGACGGTTCGCACATGGTTGCCGTAATCAACTCCTACGTTAACGGCCTGAATTGCATCGCACTTACCGGCAAATGCACCGATGCAACCGCCATCCGCGGCGGCTGGGGCGACGAACCCATCTCCACCCTTAAGATTTATAACAACTTTCTCGAGTCCTCCGGAGAGAACATTCTGTTCGGCGGCGCTCCCTCCGCCATAAATCCAACCGACATCGAGATCCGCCGCAATCATCTTTTCCGCCCCATGCTCTGGAGGGAGGGCGAACCCGGCTACACGCCGACCGCTTCGGGGCACCCCTACATCGTCAAGAACAACTTTGAGCTCAAGAGCGCAATCCGCGTCTTGTTCGAGGCCAATCTGCTCGAGAACTCCTGGGGTGGTTTCAGCCAGGCTGGATATTCCATCCTGCTCACCCCCAGGAACCAACCCGGACCGAACGGCTCCTTCGTTTGCCCGCTGTGTCAGGTGACCGATGTCACGATCCGCTATATACACATCTCGCATGCCGGGGGCGGAATCGCGATGGCAACCGCGACGAAGAACGGACAGGGCCCGGCGCTGGCTGGCACTCGCTGGAGCATTCATGACGTGGTCATCGACGACCTCAGCAAGAAGTACAGAGGAGGCGGCGAACTGTTCGAGATTGTCAACGAATGGCCCGAGAAGCCGCTCAACAGTGTCACCATCAATCACGTTACCGGTTTCCCGGATCCCCAAGCCCACCTGATGATCGTGGCGAGCCAGGAAGGAACTCCGCCAATGTATGGATTGGTGTTCACCAACAACATAGTAGCCGTTGGCCGCTACCCGGTGTGGGACGCGATAGGCGGCCCCGGCCGCCCCAACTGCGCCCATGCCGACGTGCCGGTGACCAGCATCGCCAACTGTTTCACCACCTATACATTCAGCAACAACGCCCTGGTTGAGACTCCGCCGGCGTTTCCCCCGTCGAGGTGGCCATCGAACAACATGTTTCCGCAAACTGCCAATGATGTCCGGTTCGTCAACTACAACAACGGCAATGGAGGAAACTACGAGCTTCGGCCCAACAGCCCTTACAAGAACAAGGGCACCGACGGCAAGGATCTCGGGGCCGACATTGTTGGGCTCAACGCAGCGCTGGCGAACATCGAATAACTTTTTACCTTCGTCATCATGTTCGTTTGACCAGGCGGCAGCGCACAATAGCGGTTGTAAATTCGCGCGTTAAGCGGTTGTGAAAATGTCGAAGCTTCTTGATGGGTACAAGTTCGAGGCTGGCGAACTTGAGGGGGCTCGCGGCTATCAACTCTTCGAACTTCGCTACAGTCATTTGGTTCAGCCCCCCAGCCACCTCCCTGAATCGTGTTGCCCCATCCGTCTTAAAAGTGGACCGCCAACGGATCAGGGCCTTCTCGCTGAAGATTAAGTGTGCCCATGGAAAAACAGAGAATAGGTGACCGCCCAATGGGTGATACCAGGTTGGCCCGAAGCTGACGAGCACCTCGCCGGCTGGCTGCAGGAGCGTGCTCATGATACGCAAGATTCCAGCGGGGTCGGCGAAATGCTCGAAGGCATCCATGGAAACCACAATGTCCGCGAGCTCTTTCGTCGAAGATACGAAGAGACAGGTATTTTGAACACCGGCACGGAGCGCCCTCTGTCTTGCGGCTTGAAGAACGTCTTCACGCATATCAATACCGATCACGCGCTCGGCCCCTCTTCCAGCCATCTCCACTGCATCCGCTCCTTCGCCACAGCCGAAGTCGATGATAACTTTCCCCGCGATCTTGGCGAAGATCTCATCCCCCATTTGAACCGCAAGCTTCGACTTGCCCTCGTAAGCGGACCCGCCACAGCAATCTGGGGCTCCGGGGGATATCCTCTTTAGAATTCGATATTGAATGTTGGTGAGCATTCCGCTTTAGTCGTCCTCCAACCTTGAGACGGGCGTTCTATCGTGAAAATGACCCTTGCACATCCGCTTCCGGGGAAATCATTGTAACCTTAGGATCTCACGCCGGCTACTGGCGCCGCAGTTGGCGCTGACGCCCCAACCCACCGCTGGAGTCAGCAGTCTACGTCGAAGCCGAATCCAAACTGTGGTGACTTCCTTACCATCTTCTTTAACAAAGGTTCCAAACGAACCCCCCTGCATTGCGTGATAAGATTTTTACGGTGCCCACGCCCAAGCGCCGCGAAACGATGGCATTCGAATTCATGCCGATACAGGCATCCGAGCAACGAGATCTTATCCAGTTCCTGGTGAAGTCATTTCGGGCGGACCCCACGGTCAACTCTTTTCGTCCGGAGGTCATACATTGGAAATACTTTGCCGATCATCCCGAGTGGATGGGTCCCCGTAGCTTAGCGGTCAAACAAGAGGGCCAGATCGTCGCTCATGGGGGAGTGTGGCCGATTAGCTTGGTGACGCCAAAGACCGAGGTCAAAGCCATACACCTGATCGATTGGGCGGCCAGCCGGTCAGCTGTCGGGGCGGGGGTGCACCTTCTAAGAAAAATGATGGGGCTTGCCGACGTGCTCCTGACCATCGGGGGTTCACAGGATACGAGGAACCTTCTCCCGAAGCTGGGCTACAAGCGTTGCGGCGAACTGCGGCGGTATGCCCGGGTGGTTCGGCCCTGGTTACAGTTTCGGACCACTCCAGAGAAGAATTGGAAGACTCCCATAAAATTCCTAAGAAATTCGACCCAGGCCCGGATGGGGATCCCGTCGGCCCCGAAGGGATGGCAGGCATCGAAGGTCGCGAGTTTCACGGGATCAATTGACAGTGGCGCCATCGGGCAGAGGACAGGTTCCACGTCACCGCGGAGAACGGCTGCTGGATTGAATTATCTGTTAAGCTGCCCGGCTGCCCGTTTTTCCGGGTTTCTGGTTAGCCAGGCGCAACAATTGCGAGGCTACTTTCTGCTCATCCAGATTGGCAGGCAGGTGAGGATCGTCGACATCCGGATGAACGGTGAAGATCGAGAGTCCTGGCAGGCAATTTGTGCTCTTGCCACCCGCAGTGCTGCCGAGGATCCGGAAACTTGCGAGATCGTAGCTGCGTCTTCAATCGAAGTGACTGGGGAGGCGTGGTTGCGGGCGGGGTTCGCGCACCGCCGAACTGACCAGATCCTTTGCTACGATCCGCGAAATCTGGTGAGTTCCGGACCTCCCTTGGACTTGAATCTGGCAGATGGCGATTTGTGTATCATGAGCGAGCCTACCTCTCCATATCTTTCCTGACTGTGCGGTATCGAGAGAGGAACGATCTCAGCCAGCGTCGATTCAGACTACGCGCCCGAGAAAGGCGCACTCCAGGTTCCAGCGCAGACCGTCTGCAGTTCTCGAGGGACTAATGCGGCGGAGGCTGAGCGGATCGTCCTGCCTCCTGACCATGCCACCGTTGGTTGTGACTGCGGTCTGGTATCCAATCTGTCGACACGCGCTTACCGTGCGATCTAACCAATGGGGCTGCAGGGCAGGGCGCGGGTAGGAGAAGTGGACGATAGGGACCGCCAATTCCTGTTCGAGTCTGCGCTTTGATTCAGCCAACTCTGTTCGCGCATCGTTTTCGGTTAGGTAAGCCATGTTGGGGTGAGTCATGGTGTGCGACCCGACCGTGTGGCCATTGCGTGCCAACCCACGCACTTCGGCCCACGTCATCATGAGCCGCTGCAAGGGTCGCGGAGGTTCGGTCCCCAATTGCTGCTGTAGCGACTCGACGAACTGATCCTGAGGGCTTCCTGACAGCTTGCTGCAATATTCCGATGCGCGATCAAAAGCCCGGACACGCTGCTGGGTAGACGAAAGCGCCCAGGCTGGTCCGTCAGTTTCAGTCCAATGTTCCCGTTTCGAGGTCAGAAAGGCATACCGCAGCAGGCTGGGCCAGGGCAGGCGCTGCCTATCGACGCAATCGACCGTCACATAAAACACACCTGGGATGCCCAGCGGGCTGAGGATATCGTTTGCCGCCTGGTAATTGTCGGCGTAGCCATCATCAAAAGTTACGACTACGGCTCTCGGTGGCAGAGTCTTCTCGCCCTTTAGGAATGAGAGAACATCGTCCAGGTTTACGGCGTGGAAATGCCTGGCAATGACTTCCATCTGCCCGCGGAAGACCTCCGTCGAGTGGCTGATGCCGCCCAAAGTCATTTGCACCGAGGAGGGATCGCTCATCACCGAGTGATACATGATGATGGCGACGCCGTGCCCGGTGAACCGAGAGGCAAGACGCAGCGCTCCTGTTCTGATCAGCGATTTCTTGACCCACATTTTGTCCATGACTGATGGTCGTGCCCGAATCGCGATCGCTTGGCTGGGTTGCCGTTGTTTGTTGCTTTTGCCGGGCAAACACCTTCCTCCGGGTTTCTAGGATACCAAGAATCCAAGAGATGGGCGTATCTGCCTCTTCCCCGCAAAAGGCTGACATTCGGGAGTACAAGGACGGAATAAAGCCGTCGAAGCCGCTCTTGGCGGCGTGGAATAGAAATCCAAGTCGAAGCCCAACCAAATCTCCGGTGACTTCCGTACCATGTTCTTTAACAAAGGTTCCAAACGAACCCCCTGCCTTGCGTGATAAGATTTTTACGGTGCCCGCGCCCAACCTAAGCGATCGCAAATATGCTCCTGTCTTCGTAATGGGCTGCCACCGCTCTGGGACGAACCTGCTTTACGACATGTTGCTGTCTTCCGGCGGGTTTGCCATTTACCGCGGGCTTCTGCCAATTTACGGGACTCTGATTCCCCGCTTCGGCTCCATGAAAGGCCGCGCGCACCGCGAAAAGCTCGTCGAAACCTGGCTCCGCAGCAAGGGTTTCCGGCGCACCGGCCTCGATGCGGAGCAGTTGTCGGCGTGCATCCTGAACGACTGCCGCACCGGGGGAGACTTCATCCGTGTCGTCATGGACGCGGTGGCACGGAGCCAGCAAGTGCAGCGCTGGGCGGTGTACGATGCCGACAGTGTGCTGCACGTCGAGCGCGTGAAGCGCAACCTGCCCAACGCGCTTTTTGTGCACATCATCCGCGACGGCCGCGACATTGCGCTCTCGCTCAAGAAAATGGGGGGCTTCACTCCTCTGCCCTGGGACCGCAGCCAAACCGAAAGCCTGGTGGCGACTGCGCTGTATTGGGAGTGGATGGTTCACCAAGGCCGCGCCCATGGCCGCAAGTTCCCTGCCGACTACATCGAGATCCGCTATGAAGACCTGATCACCAACCCGCGCGAAACGCTCGGCAAACTCGGCGGCTTTATCGATCACGATCTGGACTACGACCGGATTCAGCGCGCCGGCTTGGGCCGTCTGTCGGAAACGAATTCTTCGTTTCGTGAAGAAGGCGCGAAAGAAAAAATCAACCCGCTCGGCCGCTGGAAAGAACGCCTGGCGCGCGCCGACGTCGCCGCACTCGAAGCGACCGTGCGCGAGTGCCTGCAGGAAAATGGCTATGAACTGTCACTGCCCGCCGCCGAGCGCCGCCGGAGCTTGCGGCAGTCGTGGATGCGCGCAATGTATCCCGCCTTTCTCAGCGGCAAGTTGTGGCTCAAGTTGCATACGCCCGTCGGCCGGCTCGCCAACATGTCCGTGCTCGAACTCGAAGCAGAACCGGCGCAGGCGGCCGAGTCGGTCCGGTTCTGGGGATCGGATCCTCCGCTCGCCCGCATCGCCGACAAGGGGCGCATGGGCATCGCTGAGTCCGATGCTGAGCCCGTTGCAAAGTCCGATGCGAAGTAAGGTTTCGTCCCACTACCAATGAGCTCCGACGATGAATGCGATCTCACTAACCTGGCAACCCGAAGGCGCGTTTCACCACGTAGGGTTCGTCGTGGCTTCGATTCCGAATTCCGTGCAGGGCTTCGCCAGCATGCTGCAGGCGGATTGGGACGAGCAGATTTTTCATGATCCCAACCAGGGTGTTCGTGTCACGTTCCTGAAGAGCCGGCACGTGGGCGATCCGCTCTGGGAACTGGTGGAACCGGCCGATGATCAATCGCCCGTGCACTCCTTCGCTGCCAACGGCGGCGGCCTGCACCACGTTTGTTATATCGTGGACAATCTGGAGCAGGCGCTCGCCGACGCGAGCTCGCTGGGAGCGCTCGTCGCGCGGCAGCCTATGCCAGCAGTCGCGTTCGGCGGCCGACGCATCGCCTGGATCTACACCAGAAACCGTCTGCTGATTGAGTATCTGGAACGCTGATTTGATTTCTAATTAGATGTCTAATTCGAGCGCCAATTCGACGCCGGCTGAGCACAATCCGGCAAACCTGCGGGCTGAAGTTGACGGCTTGATCGCCGAAGGCGCTTTTGATCTTGCCTCGCGGCGGCTAGCCGCACTTTGGCGGCGCGATCCCGCGGCGGCCACGGCGAGTTTCGTGACTTCGCGACTCGAAGAATTGCGCGACAAACTCATTCTGACAAAATTTAAGCTGGCGATCCTGCGCTCATTCACGGTTGAGCCGATCGTGCCGCTGCTGCGGGCAGACGCATTCGCGTACGGCATCGATCTCGAAGTCCACGTCGGCGATTTCAATACATACGTGCAGGACATGCTCGACAGCCAGAGTTCGCTCTATCGCTTCGCGCCGAACGCGGTCGTGCTGGCGGTGCGCACCGACCAGGCCGCGCCCGAGCTGTGGCGTGACTTCGCCGATCTGGCGCCGGAAGCGGCGCAACAGGCCGCCGAGCGCGTGGTTCGCGGCTATGAGCAGTGGGTCGGCGCGTTTCGAAAACACAGCCAGGCGGCGCTGATCATTCATTCCCTCGAGCGTCCTTCCACTCCGAGTCTGGGCGTTCTCGATAGCCAATCCGAGACGGGACAGTCTGGACTCATCCGGCAAATCAATCGTGAACTGCGGCGTATCGCCGAAGGCTTCCACGGAGTTTACGGGCTCGACTACGACGCGCTGGTGGCGCGCCATGGCAGCGAGCATTGGCACGACGAGCGCAAGTGGCTGACGGCGCGGCTTCCTATCGCCGCCGGTTATCTTCTTCAGATGGCGCGGGAGTGGATGCGTTTTATTGTGCCGCTCAGCGGCCGCACCGCCAAAGTTCTGGTCGTCGATCTCGACAACACGCTGTGGGGCGGCGTGATTGGCGAAGACGGCATGGCCGGCATTAAAGTTGGCCCCGAATACCCGGGCGCCGCGTATCAGGCCCTGCAACGCGCGCTGCTCGATCTGTCGCGCAAAGGAATTCTGCTCGCCGTGTGCAGCAAGAACAATCTCGACGATGCCATGGAAGCGCTGGAGAAGCATCCCGGAATGCTGGTGCGCGCGAAACATTTCGCGGCGTTGCGTATTAACTGGACCGACAAGTCGCAGAATCTCCGCGAGATCGCACAGGAACTGAACGTCGGCATCGATGCGCTCGCCTTCCTCGACGACAATCCTTTTGAGCGCGAGCAGGTTCGTGCCGCGCTGCCGGAAGTTACGGTCATTGACCTGTCGAACAACGATCTGCCGAACAACGATTTGCCGAAGAATCCGCTGGAGTATGCCGCCGCCGTCAGGAATTGCGCGGCGTTCGAGCGGCTGACTCTTTCGGCCGAAGACCAGCAGCGCACCGAAATGTATGCGGCGCAGAAGCAGCGCGCCGGCGCCGAACAGAACTTTCAATCGAAGGAAGATTTCTTTCGCTTCCTTGAGCAGGAAGCCGAACTGGAACCCGTGACGGACCTGACGCTGGCGCGGGTCGCGCAACTGACGCAGAAAACCAACCAGTTCAATCTGACCACCCGGCGCTACACCGAGCCGCAAATCGCGGAGATGGCGAAACAGCCGGAGTGGCACATATTTTCGATCCGAGTGCGCGACCGTTTCGGCGACCACGGGCTGGTCGGGGTCGCGATCGCGCACGACGAAGGCGAGCAGTGCGAAGTGGATACCTTCCTGCTGAGCTGCCGCGTGATCGGAAGAACAGTCGAAACTGCGCTTCTCGCGCATCTGGCCGAGAGCGCTCGCCAGCGCGGCCACAAGCGGCTGGTGGGTTGGTTTCTGCCGACAAAGAAAAACGCTCCGGCGCGCGATTTCTACCAGCAGCATGGCTTCGAGCGCCAGGAGACAAATGGCGCGGGCTCGCTGTGGGCGCTCGCTCTGCAGAGTTCCACTCTACGCTGCCCCGATTGGATTAAGCTAAAGATGAACGACAGAGGTAAATGAAAGAAGTTGAACGACAGAACAGGCTGCGGAACTGAGGTTTCGAATCAGGGCATCGCTTTAGCGATGCCGTAAGTTCCTCGAAATCAGATTGCCTTTTTTGGGGCTGCACATTGAAAATGGCTTTTTCTGCGGCCTGTGGACCGAACCCAGGGGGGGGAATGACAGCCAGTGTGTTTGAAGAGGTGCGGAACGTCGCCAGCGACATTTTTCGAATTCCAGCGGACAAGATCACGGCGGAATCTTCGCCGGAGACGATCGAGAATTGGGATTCCACGCATCATCTGAATCTGGTTCTCGCCATCGAAGAAAAGTTCGGAGTGCGGTTCGAGCCCGAAGATATCGAGCAGATGAAGAACATCGGCGCGGTCGCGACGCTGGTCGAGAAGCGGCGGTCGGCTCCGCGCTAGGACAATCGGGTAATCATCTACCAGCAAATTCCTTCGTAGGTTCGGGCGCCTTCTGGACGCCGCGTCTTATCCAAGTGGATGAGGTCAATCACGATCTGCTCGGGCCGAAGGTACTTGGCAAGCTGATCTTTGCTCGCCGACTTGTTGCCGAGGATCACGACTTCGGCGGTGCGCAGTACGCCTTCGAGGTCGGCAGAGAGCACCGATCCGATGTGCGGGATAACTTCTTCGATGTACTGGCGATTAGAACCCGCCAGGCGGCCGAGAGAGACATCCTCGTCCCAGACTTTGACTTCGAGACCCTCGCCCAGGAGGCGCTTGATCAACTGCACCTGCGGGCTCTCGCGCAGATCGTCGGTGCCGGCTTTGAAGCTCAGGCCGAGCTGCGCAATTTTCTTCTTGCCTGTGCTCATCACCATTTCCACGGCGCGATCGACGTGCGCGGCATTGCTCGGCATGAGGGATTCGAGCAACGGCAACTTGAGATCGAGTTCTTTGGCCTTGTAGGTGATGGCGCGCAGATCTTTCGGAAGACAGGAACCGCCGAAGGCGAAGCCCGGGGAAAGATATGCGGAAGAAATGTTCAGCTTGGTGTCGGAGAGGAAAATTTTAGTGACCGCGTGCGCCTCGACGCCGAGATGCTTGCACATGGTTCCCATTTCGTTGGCGAAGCCGACTTTCAGCGCGTGATAGCAGTTGGAAAAATATTTGACCATTTCGGCAACCGGAATGGCCGTCTCGTAGAGAGTGCCGGGAGTGTTCTTGTAAAGTTCGCGCAGCGGCGCAAGATGCTGGCTGTCGCTGGCTCCCAGAATGGTATAGGGCGGGTTCAGGAAGTCGGCGACCGCGCTGCCTTCGCGCATGAACTCAGGGTTATAGCAAACGGTGAAATCCTGGCCGCACTTCTTGCCGCTTTCCTTTTCAAGGATGGGGAGCACAATGGTTTCGGTGGTGCCGGCCAGCACCGTACTGCGGAGAACAAAAACGTGCGGCGATTTTTTCTGACGGATGGCGGCGCCAATTTCCCGGGCAACGTGCTCGATGTGGCTAAGGTCAAGCTTGCCATTTTTCAGGCTGGGCGTTCCGACGCAGACGAACGAGACTTCGGAATTCAGCACGGCCGCAGTGGCATCGGTAGTCGCGTGCAGCAGCCCGGCGCGGTGCGCTTCGGCGACCATTTCGCTCATGCGAGCTTCGATGATCGGGGTGCGGCCCGAGTCCATCATCTCAACTTTGGCGCGGCTTACGTCAACGCCAATGACTTTGTGGCCCATAGAGGCGAAGCAGGCGGCCGATACGGAGCCGACGTATCCCAACCCAAAAATGCTAACGGACAAGCCCAAGCGAATTCTCCTGGCCATCGAGTATCTGGCGGCTACTAAGTGGCACTAGGAACTATACCAACCCACAGTTAGGCGGTAGCAAGCCGCTATCCATCCGGGCGCTGGACAGCCCCAAGCATAGGTAACAAGGCACTTGTTTTCAATATGCTACAGAATATTCTTAAAAACCACCGGAGTCCCATCCGGCGGCAGGGTAAAAAGTGGACAACTATTTCCACCCGGCGGAACGCCGGTGGGTCAAATTGCCACAGCCTCAGTCGTACTGCGGCGGGCGTGCTGCGGCGGGTTGGTCCCGGCGGAATCAAGGATTGGCGAGGTTACAGGGGTAACGGGCGGGTCGAGAGCAGCCTTTTCAGCATGTAAGATAAGGGCATCTGTGACTTCCGGATGGCAGAGCAAGGTGGCGCGCGTATCCCGGATGGACTGGGAAGAGGCGCTGGTGCGCATGGCGCAGGAATTCCACAAGCAGAGCGACCTGCTCATGCACCGGATGGGCGTGCGGAATCGGGCGCTGCGGCTGAACGCGGATTCGGCGGTGCGGCAGGGGCAATTCTTTTTTTCAGCGAGCGAGTTTTCTGGCAGTGAAAGTTCAGAGCGCGCGGAGCTGTTGCGTAAATATCTGCCCGATGAAGCGACTGGAATTCTGCGCGAGGCCGATGAGATCTGCGGCCACCGTTTTCGCCTGCTGGGCTACGAAAATCTCGACTACGGCAGTGGCAGGTCTAAAGATATCGACTGGCATCTCGATCCGGTGCACGGCAAGCGTGCGCCGCTGGATCCATGGTTCAAGATTCCTTTTCTTGATTTCGCAGTGGTGGGCGACCACAAGGTCACATGGCAGTTGAACCGTCACCAGCACCTGGTAACGCTGGCCAAGGCCCGGCTGCTGAGCGGGGATGAGAAATACGTTCGCGAACTGATGGCGCAGTGGCGCAGTTGGATCAAGGCGAATCCGTATCCGCTGGGAATCAACTGGGGAAGCACGCTGGAGGTTGCCTTCCGCAGTTTGTCGTGGATCTGGGTGGACCAGTTGCTGGCGGGAACGGCCGAGTACGCGGAGTTTCGCTCGGAACTGACACCGGCGCTCGCGTTTCATGGGCGTTACATTGAGCGCTATCTATCTACTTATTTTTCTCCGAACACGCACCTGCTGGGGGAAGCGGTGGCGCTGTTCTTTCTGGGCACTTTGTATCCGCAAATGCCGGGGGCCGCGCGCTGGAAGGAATCCGGGTGGAAGATTGTGCTCCGCGAGGCCGGGCGGCAGGTGCGCCCGGATGGCGTTTACTTCGAGCAATCGCTGTACTACCACGTTTATGCGCTCGACTTTTTTCTCTATGCCCGGTTACTCGCGGCGCGGAATGGAATGGGGATTCCACCCAAGTATGACGCGGTGCTGGGCCGGATGCTCGATGTAGTCGCAGCGCTGGCGCAGGCTGGACCGGCGGAAGGCTTCGGCGATGATGATGGCGGGCGGGTGTGGAATCCGCGGCGCAACCGGACGGAGCAGATGACGGACCCGCTGGCGCTGGGTGCGGTGATGTACTCCAGGGAACTTTCCGCGGCGCGGCTGACGGAAGAAGCGATCTGGTTGTTTGGCAATCAAGCCGTCGAGAAACTCGCACACGCGAAAGCGAACCCGGCTGCACGATCGCTCGCCTTTCCCGACGGCGGCCTTTACGTGCTGGCGGATTCACAGCCGTACGCGCAGGCGATGGTGGTGGATGCCGGTCCGCAGGGCGTCGGCCGCTCGGGGCACGGACATGCCGATGCACTCAGCCTGCGGCTCACCATGGATGGACGGCGCTGGCTGGTGGACGCGGGGAGCGGCGTCTACATTTCAAAAGATCCGGCGGATAGGGACACGTTTCGCGGGACGGGTGCACATAACACACTGCGCGTGGATGGAGTGGACCAAGCGGTTGCGGATGAACCTTTCTCATGGACTCACATTCCGACAACGCAAGCGGAAAACTGGGTCGCGGGAAAAGGCTTCACTTACTTTGTGGGCAGTCACAATGGATATGCGCGGCTGGAGGATCCGGTTTTGCATCGGCGGCACGTGCTGAAGATCGCGGGCGGTGTGTGGCTGGTACGTGATGTTGTGCTCGGCCAAGCGGAACATGAACTGGAGATACGGTGGCACTTCGCGCCCGATCTCGAAGTGCACACCGTTGGCTCCGGTCGGGTGGAAATATCGGGGGCTGGCGCTCGGTCGGCGAAATCGGGGTTGAGCCTGATCGTGCCGGAAGAAACGGTTTGGCACACGGCGACGGAAGTTAGCAGAACCCTGCTCTCACCCGCTTACGGTGTGTTCCAGCCCGCGCCGTTGGTGCGATGCCATGCGCGGGTGTTGCTGCCGGCAGAGACGGCGACGGTGCTGGCGCCCTGCCAGGGCGCAATCCGACAGGAAGGCGAACCACGCTTGGCGAGCATGACGCAGGCGGCGGTACAAGTCTACGAGCTCGACTATCATCAGAATAACGAAAGCCAGGGATTCTTTTTTGCGCTGGGCGACGAGGCGTGGAGTTTCGGCCCGTGGTCTTCGGACGCGCGAGTGTTGTATTGCCGCATAGAAAAAGAGAAGCTCGCGCACCTGGTCGTGATCGGCGGAACGCAAGTCGCGTGGCAGGGACAGCCTCTTGTGAAGGCGGAGGGGCCGTCTAACTTTTTCGAGTGGCGCAAGCAGGATGCGCTGATGAATACAGCGCCGGGCGAGTTTTCGGTTACGTCGTTATTTGAAGAGCTGACGTGCGACTCGCCTTCTTCATCGGCCGACTTAAATCACGGCTCCTCGAATCGCAGTCCATACGCGGAGAAACACTGAATGTGCGGGATCGCGGGGATTCTTGAATTCGGACGCGACGCGCGGGCAAGCGCCGCGGCTCTGCGCGAAATGTGCCGCGTGATCACCCATCGCGGGCCCGACGATGAGGGCTTTTATACGGACGGCGCGGTGGGCATCGGCATGCGACGGCTCAGCATTGTCGATGTTGCGGGTGGGCATCAGCCGATTACGAACGAAGACGGCACGCTGTGGATCGTATTCAATGGCGAGATCTACAACCATCTCGCGTTGCGCGAGCAACTCATCGCGCGCGGGCACCGCTACAGCACGCATAGCGATACCGAGACCATCATCCACCTCTATGAAGAGTACGGCGCAGACTGCGTGCGGCACCTGCGCGGCATGTTCGCCTTTGCCATCTGGAATCGCAATACGAAAACGCTTTTCATCGCGCGCGACCGGCTGGGCATCAAGCCGCTGTACTACAAATTGACGCCGGAGCGGCTGCTGTTCGGATCGGAAATCAAGGCGGTGCTGGCGCATGGCGGAATCCGTCCGGAGTTCAATCGGGCGGCCCTCCCGGAGTATTTGGCGTTTGGATATTTGTCGGGCGAGGAAAGTTTCTACAGCGGAATTCTGAAGCTGCTACCCGGGCGCACCATGACGATCGGTCCGGAGGGCAAGGCGCAAATCCGGCAGTACTGGGACCTGGATGCATCGAAGCCGCACGAATCGCGGGATGAAGGTTACTACGTCCAGAGCTATCGCGAGTTACTGGAAGGCGCAGTCAACAGCCACTTGATGAGCGACGTGCCGCTGGGCGTGTTCCTGAGCGGCGGCGTGGATTCGAGCGCGGTGGCCGCGCTGATGACGAAAATACGGCGCGAGCCGATTGAAACTTTTTCCGTCGGCTACACCGAGCAGGCTTACAGCGAGCTGCCCTTTGCGCGCGCGGTGTCAGAGCACATCCAGTCGCGGCATTATGAAGTGTTGGTCAGCGAGCAGGATTTTTTCTCGGCCCTGCCGCATTTGATCTGGCATGAAGACGAGCCGATCGTGTGGCCTTCGAGCGTCTCGCTTTATTTTGTTGCCTGCCTCGCCCGGGAAAGAGTTACGGTGGTGCTGACCGGAGAGGGCGCGGACGAAACCCTGGCGGGCTACACGCGCTATGCTTTCACTTTGAAAAACGCGGCCATGGATCGCGCCTACCGCAGCATTGTTCCGGGCGTTCTGCGGCGCGGATTGCGCAACGCGGTTGCGAACTCTTCCCTGCTGGGAGCAACCCTGCGCCGGAAATTGGAACACACATTTCTCGCCAAGGATGGGAATTCCTGGGCTTCTTTTTATTTCGATAATTTCTTTTCCGCCTTCGGCGAAGCGGAGCAGAGCGGATTGCTGACCAGCGAGTTCGCGCGAGAGGCCGCGCCCAGCACCGCATACAAGAATGTTCTCCATTACTGGGACCACTCGTCGGGCGAAATGCTGCAACGGCTGCTCTACACCGACATCAAGACTTACCTGGTGGAACTGCTGATGAAGCAGGACAACATGAGCATGGCCGCATCCATCGAAAGCCGGGTGCCATTTCTCGATCATGTGCTGGTGGAATTCGCAACGCGAATTCCGCGCGAAGTGCAGATTCAGGGACTGGCCGGCAAACGGATTCTCAAAAAGGCGGTCGAAGATCTGCTGCCGCACTCGATTCTGTACCGGCAGAAGCTGGGATTTCCGACGCCGTGGAGCGGATGGCTGGCCGGACCGCGCCTGGAAACGATTCGCGAGATGCTGCTTGAACCGCGCAGCCTGAATCGCGGATACTTCCGGCGCGAGGCGGTCGAGAAGCTGTTCGACGAACATCGCGCGAAGCATCGCGACAACTACGATCGCATCTGGCGACTGCTGAATCTTGAGTTGTGGCATCGCGTTTGTCTCGAGGGCGAACCGCACGATCAAGTTGGCGAGCCCGCGATGAAGATGGCTTCAACGCGGTAGAGGACTTTTTCCCGCGCCCCCTCGCTGTGCACATCCGATGCGAATCACGGGCCGGTCCGCGTTTCACGTGAAACATTTTGCACTGGCGCATAACTGTGCTGCACTGGGCAACAAGATCAGTTGCAAAGCGGGCACGGGGGCACTAGAGTACGTCCAATACGGAAGGTTCGCTGCTGGGATGACTGGCGTGGCGCAGCAGCCGGGAATCACAGAAAGCAGTTGGAAAGGATACGAGATTGAAGATCTCGCAAAAAGGGCTTTACGCGTTGCAAGCGATAATGACCCTTGGCCGCCGATACGGAACCGAAACCGTCAAGATCCGGGACATCGCCACCGATAGCGACCTGCCGGAAAAATTTCTTGAGTTGATTCTGCTGGAACTCAAGAACGCGCGCATCGTGGAAAGCGTTCGGGGCGCGAAGGGCGGCTACCGGCTGCGGCGCGCACCAGCGGAGATCAAACTCAGCGAGATCATTCGTCAGGTGGACGGCCCGCTCGCACCCTTTGGGGATGCGGATCAGCTTCGAAGCCTCATCGTCAGCGATCCCGACCATCGCGCGCTCTATAGCGTGTTTTTGGAGGTGCGAGATGCCGCGGCCAAAATACTGGAGAACACCACCGTAGCCGACATCGTCGGTGATTCTTCTAAGTCCCGCAAACGGCCGAGCGCAAAGAAGAAGCCGAAGAAAGGCTCTCTCCTGTCGATCGTCCACAAGGACGCGAAGAGTAAGTAGCTTGCTCGCCCCAGGGCGTTGATCGATTCAAGATCCAGATGGTTGGTCGGCTCGTCGACTTTGAAGCCGCGACCTCTGATGCCGCACAGCCACTTGCCGCCGCCATCGAAGGATTCATGTTAGCCTTTTGAGCGTAATGAACGATCCTCGGCCTTCTCCTCTCGATCTTCAGGCAATGGCGCGGCAGGTCATGGTGGCGCAGGGTTTCGAACCGAATTTTCCGCCGGCTACCCAGCAACAACTGGCGGATATCAGGGCTCATCCGCCACAGCTGACGCCGTCCGACAAGCTGCGAGATTTACGCGGCTTGCTTTGGTCCTCGATTGATAACGATACCTCGAAGGATCTCGACCAGATCGAGGTCGCCGAGCGACTGCCCAATGGTGACGTCAAAGTGATGATCGGGATCGCCGATGTGGACGCTTTTGTCGCCAAGGATTCTCCCATCGATCAACACGCGGCCAGGGAGACGACCACCGTCTATACCGGCATCTGCAATTTCCCAATGCTGCCGGAGGAGCTCTCGACGGGTGCGTCGTCGCTGCTCGAAAACGTGGACAGGCCGGCGGTGGTGACTGAATTCGAGATCTCTGTTAACGGCTCGCTGGATTCAAGCGACGTGTATCGGGCCATCGTTCGCAACAAGGCGCAACTCACCTACGGCGCGGTCGGAGCATGGCTGGAAGGCACGGCGGCGGCTCCGCCGAAAGTGGCCGCGTCTGCGGAACTGCAGGCGCAGCTCAAGCTGCAGGACGAAGTTGCCCAGGCGTTCAGGAAATTGCGCTACGAAAATGGCGCGCTGAACATTGATACCAGCGAAGTTCATCCGGTGGTGCTCAATCAGCAGGTGGTGGATGTTGTGAAAGAAGAGAAGAATCGGGCCACTGACTTGATTGAAGACTTTATGATCGCCGCCAATGGCGTGGTGGCGCGGCTGCTGGAAAAAGTTTCTTCTTTGCGCCGCATCGTGAAAACTCCCGAGCATTGGGACGGCCTCGTACGGCTCGCGGCGGAGCAGGGTGAAAAGCTGCCCGCACAGGCCGATTCCAAGGCACTCAACGATTTTCTTCTGAAGCGCAAGGCCGCCGATCCCGATCACTTCGCCGACCTCTCGCTCGCCGTCATCAAGCTGATTGGGCCGGGCGAATATGTGCTGGAGCGTCCGGGCGATCCCGAGCAGGGACACTTCGGGCTTGCCGTGCAGGATTACACTCACTCGACTGCGCCCAACCGGCGCTTTGCCGATATTGTCACGCAAAGGCTGATCAAGACCTTGCTCGCCGGAAAACCCGGGCCCTATTCTGACGACGAACTGACCGCCATCGCGGCGAACTGCACCGAGAAAGGCGACGCAGCGCGCAAAGTGGAGCGAGAAATGTCGAAGCGGCTAGCCGCCGTGGCCATGAGCCATCGAGTGGGTGAAACCTTCGACGCCATCGTCACCGGAGTCACTCCGAGTGGGACGTTTGTTCGTGTCATGCAGCCGCACATCGAAGGATTGTTAGCCCAGGGAGCGCAGGGGTTGCACATTGGCGACAAAATTCGGGCGAAGCTTACGCGGACTGATGTGCAGCGTGGGTTTATTGATTTTGTTAAAGTGTAGGAACACCAGCCATTTGATCGACGCGCGTGTCTCTTCGTCGCCTGAATTCATGCTTGCGGAAGCGGAGGGAGTATTATGCGGATAACTAATGGAGTTAATAAAAACGGAGTGGAGCAATGCCCGAGTCCATTGACTGGCCGCCGAAGCATCCGAAGCGGTCTCCCCGTCGCCGCCGCTTGCTTCTCATTCTCGCCGTCCTTGCCGCCATCTTCTTCGGCGGCCGGACCGCGTTGTCCTATTACGTGGACGCGCTCTGGTTCGGGTCGCTCGGCTACGGGGGAGTGTTCTGGAAGACACTGAGCCTGCAGTGGGGAATCTTCGCGTTCTTTACAGCGGCCACATTTCTCATTCTCTTCGGATCGTTCCTCACCCTCAAGCGAGCGCATCTCCCCGACTTGCCGAGCGGCCACACGATTTTCATCGGCGGACAGCCGCTGAAGCTGCCGGTTGAGCCTGTCCTGCGCCTCACCGCGCTCGGCGTTTCGCTCGTCATTGCCGCTGCCACCGGCGCGAGCATGATGGTGGAGTGGCCGACGCTCGCGCTCTTTTGGTATGCACCGCACACCACTGGCAGCGTCGCCGTCTTTGACCCGATTTTCGGCAAGCCGCTGAACTTTTTTCTATTCACCCTGCCCGCGTGGCAGCTCATCGCCGGCTGGCTGCTGACGCTAGCCGTGATTACCTGTATACTCGCCGCTTTCTTCATCCTCATCACGGGCGGAGGCCGTGCGCTATCCGGGCAGCTCAGCCGTTCCGTCATATTGCCTTGGCGCGGGCTCTCCATCACGTTTGCGTTCCTGTTGCTGATCATTGCGATGCGTGCGTATATCGGCCGGTTCGAGTTATTGCTCGATGATCATACGATCTTTGGGGGTGTGACCTACACGGACGCGCACATTACGCTCACCGGGATGCTCATCGTCTGCGCGGCGCTAGTTCTCGGCGCGGTGATCGCTGTCGTCAACTCCGTGCGATTGCCACGCGGGCGCTGGCTGGCCGCGGCGATCCTTCCGGCCATAGTCTGTTATATCGCCGTTCAAGGGGTGGCCTGGTACGTCAGCAGCTTTATCGTCAAACCGAACGAACTGGTTCGCGAGAAGCCCTACATTGTTTACAACACCGACTTGACGCGGCAGGCCTACGGATTGAACCGGGTCTCGCAGCGCGAGTTTCCCGCGGAGACCACCGTCGACGCGGCCGACCCGGAGAACAATCAGGCCACGCTTCAGAACATCCGGCTGTGGGACTGGCGCGCTCTCCAGGACACGCTGCGTCAGATTCAGGAAATCCGCACTTACTATGACTTCCCCGACATCGATATTGATCGCTATGACATTGACGGCACGACTCGCGAGGTGATGCTCGCCGCGCGCGAGCTAAACGTCGATAAGCTCCCGGAGAGCAGCCGCAACTGGATTAACGACAAGCTGATCTACACCCACGGCTACGGCATCACCATGAACCCGGTCAATGGGTTCACGCCGGAAGGGCTGCCCACGCTGATTCTGAGCAACATGCCGGTCCAGAGCACGGTGCGCAGTCTCACCGTGACGCGCCCAGAGATTTATTTCGGCGAGATGACTAATACCGACGTCTACGTGAAGACACGGCAGAAGGAATTCAACTACCCGCAAGGCGCGAGCAACAGCCTCACGTCGTATGAAGGCAACGGCGGCATCGTGCTCGGCGGTTTTCTGCGCCGCATCATGATCGCGCTCGACCGCGATGACCTCGCAAAGCTGCCGTTCAGCGATGACGTGACCCAGGAAAGCCGGCTGCTCATGCGGCGCAGCCTGCGCGATCGCGTGTCGGCATTAGCGCCGTTCCTCACCTACGATCCGGATCCCTACGTCGTGCTCGGCGACGATGGCCGGCTGTCGTGGATCATGGATGCGTTCACAGTTTCAGACAGCTATCCTTACTCGACCCATTACCGTCTCGGCAACAATCCCATCAACTACATGCGGAACAGCGTTAAGGTGGTCATCGACGCCTACGACGGTACGACCACGTTTTACGTGTTTGATACGGAGGATCCGATCATCGCAGCCTACCGCCGCATCTTTCCGAGTCTGTTCAAGGATGCATCCATGATGCCGTCCGGGCTGCGCAGGCACGTGCGCTACCCCGAGTTGTTGCTCAAACTGCAGGCGGAAGTGTACGGCCTGTATCACATGACGGATCCGGAAGCGTTCTACAACCGTGAGGATTTGTGGACGGTCGCCACCGAAGTCGGCATGAGCGAGGGAGGCGGGCAAATAACGCAGGCGATGCAGCCGAACTTCGTGCTGATGAAACTACCGGGCGAAACCGGCGAGGAGTTTGTGGAGATTCTGCCATTCACGCCGTCCAACCGGAATAATCTGATTGGCTGGATTGCCGGGCGCAGCGACGGCGCACATTACGGTACGTCGGTGGTTTACAACTTTCCCAAAACGAAGCTGGTCGACGGGCCGCTGCAAATCGAGGCGCGAATCGATCAGAACGCGCAGCTTTCCGGACAATTGACGCTGTGGAATCAGCAAGGCTCGCACGT
>JBEKYF010000011.1:0-56231 GCA_049511255.1 Terriglobales bacterium
CACCGGCGCCTCGTCCGGTCCCATCACGATCGGGGCTACTTGTACCGACTCGCGCGGCTTGACGGCTTCGACGACGAGCTCGGTGACGGTTGAAAATCCGCCACCGCCGCCGCCGCAGGCCAGCAAGGTGAACGAGTGCCAGTACCCGAACCTCAAGAAACCGTGGCGCGTCGATAACACCTGCAAGGCCGAGTTGGACGATGTTGCCCTCAAGTTGCAGCAGGATCCAGATGCCAAGCTGGTGGTCGTCGGGAACGCTGATCCGATGGAAGTCACCAAGTCCAAGCATAAGAACCTGGCGGCGGAGCGAGCGGTCGACGTGAAGTTCTACATCTCGGGAGGCGAGGCCAAACAGAACATCGACCCAAGCCGCATCGAGACCCGCACCGGAAACGCCGGCACAGCGACTTCGGAACAGTGGATCATTCCGGCTGGCGCGACCTTCCCCGGGGCCAGCACCACGACCCCGGTCGATGAGATGAAGGTAAAGCCGATTCCGGATCATCCGAAACCGGCTGCCAAGAAAGCGGCGAAAAAGGCCGAATAACTGAGGTAGGAAGAGCACGAAAGGCCGGTGGGGCTCACCCTGCCGGCCTTTCTATTTTTCTTGCCCTTCGGTAACCTTGTTTCACCGTGCTAGCCTGTCTAAAGTGGAGCGCAGGCGAATACTGTTCGCCGGGGGTCAATCTACGCGCATGGATTTCACAGTGAAACGGAACGTTCTCCGCACAAGTTTATTGCTTCTTGCTGTCAGTCTTTTGAGCACCGCGCTGCTGGCCTCCGGGCCCTGGCAGGTGGTAGGTCCGGACGGCGGCGATGCCCGCAGCCTGGCGTATGACGCCCACAATCCGGATCACATCCTGCTCGGCACCAGCACCGGCCAGATGTTTGTTTCAAATGATGCCGGACGCAACTGGTCGCGCCTGGCGCGCCTGGGTGGCGACGACTACGTGCTCGACCACATCTCCATCGATCCGCAGGACTCCAACCGCATTTATGTTTCGGCGTGGAGCGGATCGAGCCAGCAGATCGGCGAAGTCTTCCGCACGCGCGACGGCGGCCGCAACTGGGATACGCTGCCGGCGATGCACGGCAAATCGATCCGCGCCCTGGCCGTGCACAAGGGTGACTCCAAAGTCGTGGTCGTCGGCGCGCTCGACGGCGTCTTTCGCAGTAAAAATGGCGGCGATACCTGGGAGCGCCTGTCGCCCGCGAACTCCGCCGACATCAAGAATATTGAATCGATCGCGGTCGACCCCAAAGATCCGAACACCGTCTATGCCGGAACCTGGCACCTGGCCTGGAAAACTTCCGACGGCGGCGCCAACTGGCAGCATATCAATAAGGGCATGATCGATGACTCCGATGTGTTTTCGGTTATCGTCGACCATGAAAACCCCTCGGTCGTTTTCGCGAGCGCCTGCTCGGGAATCTACAGGAGCGAGAACGGGGGCAACCTGTTCACGAAGATTCAGGGCATTCCGTTTTCGGCGCGCCGCACCCGTGTGCTCAAGCAGGATCCGGCGAACGAAAATATCATCTACGCCGGCACCACCGAAGGCCTCTGGAAATCGACCGACCTCGGCAAGGTGTGGAAGCGTGTGAGCGATCCCGAGGTCGTCGTCAATGACGTGCTCATCGATCCGCGGGATTCCAAGCGCGTGCTGCTCGCCACCGACCGCAGCGGCGTGATGGCCTCGACCGATGGCGCCTCCACCTGGACCACTTCCAACCACGGCTACACACATCGCTATGTCTCCGCCATTCTGGCCGATAACAAAGATGCCAGTTCGCTCTACGTTGGCGTCGTCAACGACCGCGAATACGGTGGCATGTTCCATTCCCGTGACGCTGGACAGCACTGGTTGCAGAAAGCGGCCGGCCTCGGCGGGAAGGACGTTTTCGCGCTCAAACAGGCTCCCAGCGGAATGCTGGTCGCGGGCACCAACCATGGCGTGTATTCGCTGGAGCGCAATGCCAGTGAATGGCATCCCATGAACGTTGTGGTGATCGAGCATACTTCGAAAACCACGCCCAAGGGTTCACGCAAAGCGGTCACCAAGACAACCTTCGAGAAGAAGGAACTCGTCTCGCGGGTCAACGATCTTGAACTCGGTTCCGGACGCTGGCTGGCGGCAACCACTACTGGCATCTACGCGAGCGCCGACCAGGGCAAAACCTGGAAGGGCGGACAGATTCTGGGACAGACTGATTTCGTTTCAGTGCGAGCCGAAGGTTCCACGTTGGTCGCGGCTACACGTTCCAGCGTGCTGGTCTCGAATGACAGCGGCGCGGCCTGGAAACGCGCCGGTCTGCCGACGTGGTTGGTCAGCATCCGCAGCGCCGCGATTGCTTCCGATAGCCAGATCGTGATCGCCTCGCGCGAAGGGGCGTTCCGCAGCGGAGACGGGGGCGCGACCTGGGAGCATGTCGTCAACGGCCTTCCCGCCAAGGACATCACTTCCGTCAGCTTCGATTCCACCCACAAGCGCCTGCTGGCCACCAGCGACGCGACGGGCGTGATCTTCGAAAGCCGCGACGGCGGGCGTTCCTGGCAGCGAGGTCCCGACAGCGGATTCCCGCTGCGCCGGGTCAGCGTGATAGGCGGACGCTTCGCAGGCGCGACTCCATTTGATGGCGTCATCCTGCAACCGGAGGATGAATCCATCAGCGCCGCCGCCGAAGCTGGCAGCACCGAGTAAGACTGAATTCAAGCCGAAATACCTAGCCGGGGAAGCGGAAACGCTTCCCCGGTTTCTTGTGTGGCCGAAGCGCCGAGCTTGCGTTCCATCTAAGGGTGGGAAACAATCTTTTTGTCACTGTCATGCGACTTGCCTGTGGACTCGCGATTGCGCTTTGGCTGAGTTTCCCGGCTGCGGGAATGGCTTCCCCGCAGCAGGACCCGGCAGGCTCCGCCGCTGGACAAGCTCCGGCTGCGCCTGCTCCGGCAGAGAATGCTCCGGCAGAGAAGGCGCGGACAGAGCCCGCTCCGGCGGAGCAGGTTCCCGCAGAGACCACGCCGGCAGCGCCCGCTAATACACAGACGCCGGCCGCAGTGGAGAAAGTGCCGGAGAGCGTGGCGAAGAAGAAGATGGATGCTGGTTCGGCGAGCGGAACCACGAAACGCCGCAAGCGCACCGCGCCAGCGCCGGATGGTGGTCCACGGAAGATTGTGATCCGCGAGGGCGGAGCGAGCGAACCCGCGGCGCAGATTGTGCCCGGCATGACTCCCGCAGAAGCCGCCCGCCAGCGCCAGAACGCGGAACAGTTGCTGGGCGCTACCGACGAGCAACTGAAACAGCTGGCGGGACGCACGCTGGACGCGCGACAGCAGGAGACGGTGGGACAGATCCGCAACTATATGGATGGTGCGCGCTCGGCGTTGAAGGAAGGCGATGTGCTGAGAGCAAACACGCTGGCCGTGAAGGCACATTTGCTATCGGAAGATTTGGTGAAGCATTAGGAAAAAGGTCTCAGGTGTCAGGTCTCAGGAAAACCTCAATGGCATGGGGTTCCCGTGTAAGACCTGAGACCTGCTCTACTCGCTGGTGAAGTAGTCGACGCTCACGGGGTTCTCAAACAGGGAGTAATCGCGCGTCACGATCGTGATGCCGCTGTCGGTGACGAAGTAGCGGTCGCGGTCGGCTTCGGTATCGTAGCCGATGGTGGTGCCTTCGGGAATGTGAACGTCGCGGTCGATGATGGCTTTGCGGATGCGGCAACTGCGTCCCACATTGACGTGCGAGAACAGAATGCTGCTCTCGATTTCGGTATAGGAGTTGACGCGCACATCCGGAGAGAGCACGCAATTCTGGACCGTGCCGCCGGAAATGATGCAGCCGGCAGAAACCAGCGAATCGAGGGCGTGGCCCATGCGTCCGGTTTCGGCAAACACGAACTTCGCCGGCGGATATTGGCGCTGGTGGGTGCGGATGGGCCATTGCTCATCGTAAAGATTGAAGACCGGCGAGACCGAAACCAGGTCCATGTTGGCTTCGTAATACGCTTCCAGCGTGCCCACGTCGCGCCAGTAGAGCGCCTCCTTCTTATTTTCGTCGACAAAATTGAACGCGAAGACGCGGTAGTCCCCCAGCATTTTAGGCAGAATATTCTTGCCGAAGTCGTGACTGGAATCGGGATCCTCGGCGTCTTTGAGCAGCACGGGAATGAGCACATCGGTGTTGAAGATATAGATGCCCATCGATGCCGAGATTTTCGTTGGATCGTAAGGCGATCGCAGCTCGGTGTGTTGCGGTTTTTCCAGGAAGCCGGTGATCCGATTGTCGTGGTCGATATCGACGATGCCGAAATTGTGGCATTCAGAGGGGTCGGTCACCAAAGTGGCGACGGTGACGTCGGCGGCGGCGTCGTGGTGCTGCTTGAGCATGCGCCCGTAATTCATTTTGTAGATGTGGTCGCCGGCGAGGATCAACACGTACTTGGGCTGCTCGGAGCCGATGGAATAGATGTTCTGATAGACCGCGTCCGCCGTCCCCATGTACCAGTTCTGGCTGACCCGTTGCATGGGCGGCAGGATTTCGATGAACTCGCCGATCTCGCGGCCGAGAATGTTCCAGCCTTCACGGATCTGGCGATTGAGCGAGAGCGCCTTGTATTGCGTGAGGATAAAGACGCGGCGCAGGCCGGAGTTGACGCAGTTGGAAAGCGTGATGTCGATGATGCGGTAAATGCCGCCGAAGGTCACGGCCGGTTTGGCGCGGTCGCGGGTGAGCGGATAAAGGCGTTCGCCTGCGCCTCCGGCGAGCAAGATTCCGAGCGTATCTTTCATCGGCATACCGTAGGGAGGCAACGTTTAATGCGGACGCTGCTCTGGCTCAACGCGACATACTAGCACAGGCGGTGCGTTCCGATCGGTGCCGTGGGCCACAGGCTTCGAACGAAGGCGGCATGACTGGCATGAGGCCCGTAAGGCCGCGGCAAGAACGTCCACGCACACCAGCGCACCTAGGTCTGACCGCTTGATCCTGTACGAAGATGGGTGCCCCAGGTCTCGATTTCGAGACCTGGGATAGCGCGAACCTCAACGCACGAAATTACGCGGTCGGAGACCTAGCAGTGCACGATCTTGTCGCTCTTAATGCCGCGGGTAGCGTTACGCGAATCCACCACCAGCTTGGCCTCGTCGACGATCTTCTTGTAGTCGTAGTCGGAGTGATCGGTGACGATGAGCACGCAGTCGTACTGGCCGAGATTATCGAGCGATGAACACTTCATTTGCAGGTCGTACTTGCGGCCGCGGCCGACGAAGGGGAAGTAGGGATCGTTATAGCCGACCACGGCGCCTTCTTTTTGCAGCAACTCGATGATGGTGAGAGCGGGCGACTCGCGCAGGTCGTCAATATCTTTTTTGTAGGCAACGCCCAGAACCAGAATCTTGGATCCGTTGATAGGCTTTTTCTGCCGGTTGAGCGCGGAGATGGTGGAAGCGATCACGTTGTAGGGCATGGCCACGTTGATTTCGCCGGCCAGTTCGATGAAGCGGGTGCGGAAGTCGAACTCCTTCGCCTTCCAGGAAAGATAGAACGGGTCGACCGGAATGCAGTGTCCGCCGAGACCGGGCCCGGGATAAAAGGGATGGAAGCCGAACGGCTTGGTGGCGGCGGCGTCGATGATCTCCCAGATGTCAAGGTCCATGCGCAGGCAGAGCATTTTGAGTTCGTTGACCAGCGCGATGTTGACGCAACGGTAGATGTTCTCGAGCAGCTTGGTCATCTCCGCGGCGGCGGGCGAGGAGACGGGAACGGTGCGGCGGAAGATGGAGCCGTAGAGCGCGGCCGCGATTTCGCTGGCCTGGGGATCGAGTCCGCCAATCACTTTCGGAATATCGTGACGAGCCACCTGGGTGTTGCCGGGATCCTCGCGCTCGGGCGAGAACGCGACCCAGATATCGTTATCGCCGGCTGCGCCCAGGCGGGAAGCTTTCAGGCCGGCCTTGTTCTCCTGTTCGAGAATCGGAATCAGAACTTCTTCTGTGGTGCCCGGATAGGTGGTGCTCTCGAGAATGACGATCTGACCGGCGCGCAAATAGGGCGCTACGGCGTGGGCGGTGTCGGTGATGTAGCTGAGATCGGGCTCGTGATATTCATTGAGCGGGGTGGGGACGCAGATAATGATCGCATCCATGGCGGTGATCTGCGAATAGTCGGCCGTGGCTTTGAAGCCGTTCGATTTGGCCGCCGCGATCTCCCCGGGCGTGATGCGGAAAATGTAGGTGCCGCCGCTGGCGAGGGTATCGATTTTTCGCTGGTCGATGTCAAAACCAGTGACGGGGAATTTCTGCTCGCTGTAGAGCAGCGCCAGCGGCAATCCGACGTAGCCGAGGCCGATGATTCCGACCCGAGCCTGGCGCGCATCGATGCGGCCTTTCAAGTCAGTAAAGAGGGAAGAAGCGGTGAGTTGAGTATTCATACAAGCACGAAATAATTCTAGCATTGGAGGTCGCGCCTGAGCTGCGGAAGCTGCGGCTGAAATAGGATTTTCATGCGATTCTTGCAGGGTGGATTGCGATCTTGATTACTGCCGTAATTGAATTCGCCCGCGCAGCGGTTTCCTTAGTAACATGCGGGTGCAGTAACATGCGTCTTAAATGCGATTCTTACGACTACTCATTGTGTTCCTGATCTTGGGCGCGCTCGCGAGCCAGGCGGCGCGCTTTTTGGTGGTGGACGAACCGGGAAAGTCCGATGCCATCGTGGTGCTGGCTGGGGGAACTAACGTCCGTCCGGCCCGCGCGGTCGAACTGCTGCGCCAGGGAGAGGCGCCGCGCGTGTTTCTGGATGTGCAGACGCGAGATCTGATCTACGATCAGCGACTGACCGACATTGCGGGGAAATACGTGAACGCCCTTCCTGAAGCGAACCGTATCTCGGTATGCCCGACCACCGGGTTCTCGACCAAGGCTGAGGCCGACGATGTAAGCCGATGCCTGCAGCCGCTGGGCGCGCATCGGGTGCTGATCGTGACCTCCGACTTTCACACCCGCCGCGCCTTGATGATCTTTCGACATTGCCTGCCGCAGTACCAGTTCAATACGGCCGCGGCTCGAGATCCGGCGCATTTCGGCGAAGCGTGGTGGACGAATCGCGAATGGGCAAAAACCACTTTCGATGAGTGGGCGAAGATATTGTGGTGGGAAGCGGTGGACCGGTGGCGGTAGTCAGTTGCCAGGTGGTCGATGGTCGTTAGTCGTTGGCAAACCCTGCGAACGACTAACGACTAGCGACCAACGACTCCTTTTTTCAGTACCCAAGTTAAGACTCGGGTTTCGGCTGGGTACTGGCAACTGGCAACTTCTTTCGTTCTGCGATAGTTTGAAAGCAATTCATCTTCACCGGAGGTTCCATGCCGCAAGTCACGATTACGGTGCGCAAGAACGGTCCTTTGCGCATAGACGATCCCAACGGCGTTGTCGAAATGGTGGACGCCGACGGCAACAAGTACGACTTGACCGGCAAGACGGCGTTTTCCCTCTGCCGCTGCGGCGCGTCTGCCAACCGGCCTTTCTGCGACGGTAGTCACAAGATCGCCTTCCAGGCGCCCGATACGGCGATCAAGATCGGATCGGGGCCGGATGCGATGAAGGTTCCCTAGTGTCTAACTGGAAACCCGGACGGCGAAAATGCGTGCCCGGGACTTGCTCGTGATCTAGCATGGTCCGTGGACAATTGTTGCCGGAGTTACCGGCACTGGTTTTCAAATCGTCTCTGGTTCTCAAATCGAGGTTTTCAGGCCGAAGAACTTTTTGCCTGCTGACTTTATGGGCCCTTCGGAAAAAACAGAGCACGCCATTCGGCGCAGCACGCGACTGCCGCTGGAGGTTCCGGTGCTGGTGACCAGCCTCAACGCCGCCGCGCCATTTTCCGAGCAGTGCAACACCACGCTGGTGAACGCGCACGGATGTGGGCTGATCGCTCCCCGCGCGATCGCGCACGGCATTAAGGTCCGGCTGGAAATCGTTTCGGCAAAACGGCACACCACGGCGCTGGTGGCGGAAGTGGTTCCACTGGGCGGCGATCCCGAGACCTGGCTGGTCGGCCTGGAACTCGACGTTCCCGGCAACTTTTGGGGAATCGAGTATGCGCCTTCGGATTGGAAGATCGAAGAGAGTCCAACGCCTGCCGCAGAGCAGCAGCGGAGCGATCAAGCGCCGAGCGCGGCGGCGAAGGCGGTTCGTTCGCGACGCTGGCGCCTGACCGACATCAGCGCCGGCGCCTGCTATCTGGAGGCGGCTGCGCCATTTCCCGCCGGCACTCCGGTGGTGCTGAGTATTCGGGCGTTGAACACGGAGTGTCTGCTGGAGGGAGTGGTGCGGGTGTCTCATCCGCAAACGGGAATGGGAGTCGAGTTCGCGGGGGCACCAGCGCATGATCAGCGGGCGCGGGTGGAGGAACTGATCGGCCGGCTGACGAGCAATCGCGAGGTTCCGAAAGTTTTCGTCGGGCGGAAAGAAGGCCAGCACGCGGCGCCGAATCCGGCGCCCGATGCGGCGTTCGATAACGGATCGGCTGACGCGCTCCTGGAATTGGTTCGCGAGGGCGCGTCGTTAACCGCGGAGCAGTTTCTGAACGATTTGCGAGCGCAGCGGCTCGGCAAGCGTCGCGACCCGCGGATTGAGCTGGCGTTGCCGGTGCTGCTTACCGGGAGCGACGTCAGTGGTCGCCCTCTGGATCAGAGAGTGATGACGATCAATATCAGCCGGCGCGGAGCGCTGTTAGATGGCATCCACGGAATGCTTGGGGCGGGCGACAAGATTTCTCTCTCTCGGCTGCACAAGAAGGAACAGTTTCGAGTCGCGTGGGTAGGGGGAGAGAACACCCCGGCGGCAGGTCAAATCGGGGTGGCCGCGGTTGATCCGAATACTTCTTTTTGGGATGAGGTGCTCGAAGCGACGGCGCAGTCAGGGCTCGAGACCGCCAGCCTTCGTGGGAACGACCGCGGAAACGGCGGCGGGACACGGCGTTAGCGGCCCGACCGCGTGATGGTTAGCGCTGCCGATGCAAGCTTGCTGGTGGAGAGCCGGGCGTCCCCGCCCGGCTGGACCCTCCGACTTCCTCCTCGGCTTCGCTCGGGACTTCCGCAAATCAGGGCAGGCTCGCGAGACACCCGTCCCTCCACCGTAGGACTCGTCACGCGGTCACGGTACTGGCGACGCGGGAATGATAAACTGCCTCGCCGGAGGGCTTTATGGCGGACGAGTTTGTGTCCAAGGAACGGGACCGGGCACTGGGGATGGGCGTGAGGATTACGCGCCGGGATTTTCTGAATGGAATCGCACTGACGGCAGGAGCGGCCATCATTCCTCCTGAAATGTGGGCTGCGGCCGCCGCCGATCTGCAACCCGAAGCCCAGAACGTCCCAGGTTACTATCCTCCAGCCAAGACCGGCCTGCGCGGCGACCACGCCGGGTCGTTCGAAATCACGCACAAACTCCGCGACGCCGCCTTCTGGAAGGTCGCTCCGAAGGCCGTGGATACGGGCGAATCCTATGATCTGGCGATCGTGGGCGGAGGTATCAGCGGACTGGCCGCAGCCCACTATTTCCGCAAGGCCGCGGGCGACAAGGCGCGCATCCTGATTCTTGAGAACCACGATGACTTCGGCGGACACGCCAAGCGCAATGAATTCCGCGTGGGTGGCCGCACGATTTTGGGATTCGGCGGCACCTATTCCATTGAAAGCCCGGCGCCCTATAGCGCAGTCTCGAAGGCTCTGATCGAAGAGCTCGGGATTGATGTGCCTTCGTATCACAAATATGTCAGCAAAGATCTCTACCGTTCGCTGGGTCTGAAGCCGCGAATTTTCTTCGACAAGGAAACCTTTGGGACCGACAAGTTGGTCGCGAACGCGGTGCATACCGGAGGAGATGAGAGCGGCGTCAACGACGAGGCCGGCGAGGCGGATTTGCGGGATTTTCTGAAAGAAGCTCCGCTCTCGGCGAAAGCCAAGGCGGACTTTCAGCGTCTGCTCACGGAGGAGAAAGATTATTTCCCCGGTCTCAGTTCCGGCGAAAAGAAGGCGCGCCTGGCTCGCATAAGCTATGCGAAATACCTGACCGACACGGTTGGCGTGAGCGACGAAATCGTGAAATTGCTCCAGGCCTTTCCGCACCCGCTGTTCGGCGTGGGCATTGATGCAGTCCCCGCACAAGACGCCTGGGGCCTGGGAATGCCGGGATTCAACGGGCTCAAACTCGATCCCACACCGGGCAAGGGGATGAACCGCGACGCTATCCACAACGACGAAGCGGAAAAATACTTCTTTCACTTTCCCGACGGCAACGCGTCGATCACCCGGCTGCTGGTGCGCAAGCTGATCCCGGCGGCGATTCCAGGAAACTCGGCCACCGACGTGGTGCTGGCAAAGGCCGATTACGCAAAGCTTGACGAGCCGTCTTCTTCTACCCGAATCCGGCTGAACAGCACGGTGGTCAAGGTGAATCACCGGGGCGATCCGGCCTCGGCGAAGCAAGTGGAAGTCAGCTACTTCACCGAAAATAAACTCAAGACGGTGCGCGCTGCGAACTGCATTCTGGCGTGCTGGCACGTGGTGATTCCCTACATCGCGCCGGAACTGCCGGACGCGCAGAAAGAGGCGCTGGCTTCGGCGCAGAAAGTTCCGCTGCTCTACAACAACGTCCTGGTGCGCAACTGGAGCGCCTTCCAGAAGCTGGGCACGAGCGCGATTTACGCGCCCGGCATGTACCACACCGGCGTGAACCTGGATATTCCGGTCAGCATCGGCGGCTATGAATGCACGAAAAAACCGGACGAGCCGATCGTGGTGCACATGATGAAGGCGGCCTGCAAGCCGGGACACCCGGCGCGCGAGCAGCATAAGCTGGGGCGCATCCAGCTCTATACCACGACGTTCGAAACCTGCGAACGCAACATCCGCGAGCAACTGGCGCGGATGCTGGGTTCGGGCGGATTCGACCCCGCGCGCGATATCCTCGGAATCACGGTCAACCGCTGGCCGCACGGCTACGCGTACGAATACAATTCGCTGTTCGACGAGTTCTGGTTGGAAGGCAGTGAGAATGAGACCCCGTGTCAGGTGGCGCGCAAACCATTCGGACGGCTGGCGATCGCGAATGCGGACGCCGACGCATACGCCTACACCGACTGCGCCATCGATCAGGCTTATCGCGCCGTGCAAGAGTTGAAGAGAAATTAATGTGGAGTCTCTCACATGGCAAAGCAATCGACGAATTCCAAACGTCCAGCTAAGTCGCAACCCAAGGCAGATCGTCCCTTTGCGCCCGGCTACGCCATTGTCGGCGCGAAAGAGGGTAAAGGCCTCCTCGCGTGGGCTTGGGTTGCGAGAAAAATGAATCGCTGCCGTACGTTTTGGCTAACCACGATTCACGCGAGTCAAGGACGTCCGCATGTGATGCCGCTATGGGGAGTGTGGCTCGACGATGCATTCTTCTTTTCAACCGGCCGCAAATCCCGCAAAGGTCAAAATCTAGCCGCCAATCCCGCGTGCACGATTACGAACGACGACGGCGAAGAAGCTGTGATCGTCGAAGGACTGGCCGAAGAAGTTAAAGAAGCCGGCGCTTTGGAGCGCGTCGCAGCAGCCTACAAGAAAAAATATAAGATAGACCCGCGAAGCATAGGCGAACCGATCTTCATCGTGCGCCCGAAGACGGTATTTGGATTCATCGAGAAGAGTTTCCCGAAGTCGGCGACGCGATGGAAATTGGACAATTTGTAATTTGTGATTTCTAATTTCGAAAAGCACGTGGCCGCGGCGTAAAGTTACCCATCATACATTCCGCAGTATTTTTCGCGCCGACAAATGCGCTCCGGTCAGCAGCAGCATTCCCGACAGGAACGCCCAGAACATCAGGCTGACCGAGATGGCGAACGGCCCGTACACTTCCGCGAAATTCAGCCGCGGCAGGGCGAAGATATAAACGTACTTCAGCGCCTCGGAGAGCAATCCCATGATCACCGCCGCCGGCAGAACGCTTTTGGCCGAAACCTTGCCGTTAGGCAACAGCCAGTAGACGAGGAAGAAGATAGCGATGCTGGCCAGGATCGAAAAGACCTTCATGGTCAAAAAGTCCACCACTTGCACATACCAGGCGCTGTAGCCGTGCAGTACACTCTTCAAGATGGCTACGTTTCCCGCGGTCAATCCTACCGAGAGTAGGGCGAGCGATCCGCAGGCAAACACCAGCCCGAGCGACATCAACTGATTTCCCAGGTAGGAGCGGTTGTTGCGAAATCCCCAGACGCGGTTCAGCGCCACTTCGAGCGGCAGAAAAATTCCAGTGGAAGTAATCAGCAGCATGGCCAGCGAGAATACTTGCGCCCGATGGTGCGCACCGACCAGCGCATTCAAGTTTCGGATCACGAAGTCCTGGCCGGTCGGAATATAGTCGCGCAACAGGCTCTCGACTACGCCGTACATCACCCGCGAACGAAAGACGTAGCGGATCAGCGTCATCAGCAACAGCAGGAACGGGAAGAAGGACAGAATGGAGTTAGCGGCGACGGAGAAGGCAAACGTGTGCACCTCGGTGCGGAGCAGATAGAGCGCGGTGGAGCGCACCAGGCTCTCGGCAGGAGCAGTGCGATACTCGGACGCCCCGGCCTTGTCGGAAAGCTCGATGGGAGTAAGCGACGACACTGGTTTCTCAAATATTATCAAATACTTACGGCTTCCCGTCGAGGCACGCTGGGTCGGGTCCCGGCGGCCTGGCGCTGGATTGAGCCCGGGTCATGTTCGTTTTCAATAACTTAGCTCTTGCCAACTGGTATCTTCCTGCTATTATCTGGTGCTTCGCCTGCCGGACCCGGTTGGCGAGCAGCAAGATTGACGTTTCTGTGTCAGCAGTCAGATATCGCGCCCTCGTTTTCGCGGCTCCACGATATTTCGTCGCGGGTAACCGTCCGACGGAATTTAGGGGAGCCGTTTCTGTTGGTGCGGTATCGCCCGCGCGCGGCGCCGTCAGCAAAAAATTCTTACCGTCCTTCGAGGGGGTGTCCTGTATCCCAGGGCAAACAGACAAGAGACGGAAGAATAATTCTTGGCAATGAAGCGAAAGGAGTTTCTTTGTGAGAGAGAAGGGCACTGTGAAGTGGTTCAACGGGGCGAAGGGATACGGATTCATCCAGCGCTCCACGGGCGAGGACGTGTTCGTGCATTTCTCGGCCATCCAGGAGAACGGCTACCGCTCGCTGAACGAAGGCGAGACCGTCGAGTTCGATCTGCTCAAAGGCCCGAAGGGCTTCCAGGCGGGCAACGTCGTGCGCGCGGCATAAATTTCTCCAACCAGTTCGCAAACCCTCTCGGTTCGGTCGAGAGGGTTTTTTCATTGGGTCCAGAGTTTCCGATGGATGCGCCACTTTGATGTAGCCCACCCGCCGGTGGGGTACAATTTGCGGATTATGAATGCCTTTCTCAAGATTGGCACGATTCTTTGCTGGGGTCTCGCGATAGGAATTGAATATGTCGCACAGAAATGGTCTCGGAGAGCAACATTGTTGAATGCTGTAGCAATGTTGGCATTTGCACTTGCGCTATGCGGTGAGTACGGTTCTTACCGGTACGAGGAATTTCCCGAGGTTCAGTGGTTCCAAGCGACCGATACGAATAAAGAAACTTTCATTCTTTCGGATATTCCGATCCCCGGATCAGAGGAAGTTCTTATCAACGGATTAGTAGAACCTCCCGATATCTATACTGTCCACGGAAAAGCTGTCACCATCCTAACTTCACTGAGTCGAACAGATCAGATCACAATCAAATACCGACATCGTCGCTAACTTTCCGATTCCTTAAGCAAACCGGCGGATCGTTTAGCGGTCAGAGGAACGCATGCACGCCTATTGGTGCCGCCAATAAAGGGTCAGCAGAAGCGAGCCGACCGACACAGTAAATGAAAGCACAGAAATTAAGATGGCGAACAGTGCCCACCCGTGAGTTCTATTCACTACGGTCCAGCCACCCTCCGTCAGCTGCCAAAGAGGCCCTACTCCTTGAAAAAGGTTTCCGCTTGGTAGGGCTCCGTCTGGTGTGAGCCTGCCTTTGGGTACTGCATTCTCTAGGGGCTTAACCCAACCTCGTATGTAGGCGGTCTTTAATGCAGCATCAGTTTGCTCGTTGTCTTCAACCGCATTTTCAATCACCCATATATTGCCCGGCTGCAAGACAAGAGCCACCCGTTGCCCGGATAAGCGCTTCAGAGTGCGACGAATTTCACTTTCAGAATTTGGCACGTTCTGATCCTCCATCCTCGACCCCCGATCCACGTTAGATCCCGGCAATCGGCGGTCCCGAATCAGGCCATCGCGCCAGCGGCCTCGACAATGCTGCGAATCGTCTTGGTAGCGCACTCAGGATCCTTGAGACAGGCTGCATCTGCCAAGTGGACTCTGCTGGCTTGGGAAGACTTCTCGACACGACGAAACCCTTTGTCGCCTGTCAAAAGATGTAACGTTGAATCCGCCAAGTAGATCAAAAGCTCCGCGTCGTAAACATCGTTGGAATGTTTGTCGACGTTGTAGTCTTGGTTTTGGGCTCCAACTTCCATCCTGTGCTTCTCGAAGACATAAAGCGCATTAAGGTTTTTCACGACAAAGTCAACATCTACCTTCGCCTCATCGAATCGCGCTCGGCGCGCGATAGAACGCGCGAAGATCGCCCTGTGGTTTTCCTCCGCGAGCCCGCCCTCTGAACGCCAACTGTTAAGCACGGCAGAAAAATTCTTAGCGGCCTCGTCTTTTCCGGCATCGAGCAAAGCGCGTAATTCTTTGCCGTCGTCCGATAGGTCTTCCGCGTTTGCTGCATTCAATATCTTGATGACAGCTTTGTTTAGGGCGGGAGTGATCGTATCTTTACTTGGCGGCAAGTTGAAAAGACATATGCGAAAAAGGTCATCCGACCATGGAAGCATTCCAGTGGCCCCGGCGTTGTGAACGCGTGGCAGAGCTTGGACGGCTGCAAAGGCCTCCGCAGCACCGTCTGTCCCAAGCTGAGAGATCAGCTCCATTAGAGTTAGAGGCGATAAGAGTAGCTGCATCTGCAGATCATCTGGCAAACTGGCCTCGGCGAAGGCCGTCCCGAAATAACGAAGCACATTGGTGTCGGTGTAGATTCTTACCATCCCCACTCTCTTTAACTGGGAGTATAACGCCGGGGTGCGCTACTTCTCGCGCTTTTTGAGAAGTGGCCCGTTCGCGGCACGACTGAAGTCGTGCCCTTTTAAATCAAACTCGGCTTCGCTCGCAACGGCGAACCGTTGCGCCACCCAAAACCCCAAGCGAAAGCAGCCAAGATTTATTTTTCGACCGTCTTAATATCCAGACTCTTCCAAAGGTACCAGCAAGCAATCGAGCGATGAGGAGCCCAAGGCTTAGCGATCCTCTCCATCACGGCAGGCTTCGGCCACTTGCGTTTCTTGTAGTGCTTCTTGATGGCAGCCTGAACGCCGTAATCGCCGACGGGCAGAATATCCGGACGGCGCAGGGTGAACATCAGGAACATGTGCGCCGTCCAGACGCCGACGCCCTTGACCTGGGTGAGATGCGCGATCACTTCTTTTTCCGGCAATTCCGGCAAGCGCTCGAACTCCAGCAGGCCGGCCGCGGTCTTCTCGGCGAGATCGCGCAGATACGCGGTTTTCTGCCGCGACAGCCCGACACCGCGCATTTGCGCATCGGTCAGTTTGAGAATGCCCTTCGGCGTCAGCGGATCGCCGGCAAGGTCGGTGAATCGATTGAAGATGGTCACGGCCGCCTTGCCGTTCAACTGTTGATAGAGGATCGCCTCGGCCAGGGCGTGAAACGTGGGCTCGCCAAACTGCATGCGGCACGGCCCTACGCGCTCGATGATCGCAGCCATCACGGGGTCGGATTTCTTCAGGTGCCGGATCGCCAGATGGTTCGCTAGGTGGTGGACGGCTTTGCGCATCGTCGCGGGCTCCTCGCTGGGCGACGGCAAGTTTAACACATAGGCGAACAAATGGCGAATTTGATGGATGCCTGATTATTCGATTGACGTGCAACGAGGGAAAAGGTTTGGAAATGGGCATTACCGCCGGTCCGCTACCGATCGCGTTCCTGGCAACGAGTTGTATGCAGCCAGCCTACGCGCCAGCCTGCTGCTCGGCGATGTCGCCGATCATGGGGAGCTTGAACATTTGTCCCTGATAGGCCTTGAGCACCAGAATCAGCCAGATCACAAACCCGGCCAGACTGACGAGCGGCCACACAAAAACTGTTGCCCACCCGAGAAATGGGATGTGGCCGATGAATGTCAGGATGATCCAGAGCACGGTCCAGGCGATCGCAAAGAAGATGGATTGAAAAGCATGGAAGCGAATGAAACGCTTCTTGTTGAACGGCTCCAGCACCAGAAAAATAATCGCCGGAATGATGGTCACGTAGGCCAGCGCGCCGGCCACGTTATCGGTGAGTCCGGCGGCTGCGGGTGCGGCCGTGCTCGCGCTCACGCTTTGTGCGGCGCCGCCAGCACACTTCGGACAGGTCGCTCCATCCGCGATCTGCGTTCCACAGGTTGCACAAAAAGCCATCGGAGCCTCCTTTGAGAGACGGAGGCAAGTTATCAGAATGCTCGCCGCGATGCAATGGCGGCTCGGTGCCATGGGGTTTCGAGATTACTGATTTCTTCGGCTTCTTCCCGCGTGTGCAGCCCGGGAGTGGTTTTTGCCGAATCCAACGGCGAGAATGCGCAGGGGAAATTCCGATGGCGATTACCCCGTCCGGGCAGGTGGGAGCGCGAATCCGATCCTGGTTCGGCGACTGGGTGACGGGTTCATCAGCTGCTTGACGGCGCTGATGATTTCCCGGATCGTGCCGTCGTGCGTCTCTAGGCGTCCTTCCAATTCTTTTATCCTGTCGGCGAATTCTCTGTTTGCGGCCAGCACCTGACGCAAGCGGACAAAGGCGCGCACCACGAAAACGCTCATTTTTATTGCCTGTTCCGAGTTGAGTACGGTCGCTGCCATGATCGCGCCATGTTCGGTGAAGGCGTATGGAAGCGAGCGTCGGCCTCCGCGTTTCTTGTTTGAAGTTGCAAATTGCAACCGCAAAGCGGCGAACTCCCGGGGTGTGAGCTGGAACATGAAATCAGAAGGAAACCGCTCCCAATTGCGGTTTACCTGCTGATTGAGACGCTTGACCGGAACTCCATAGAGCTCAGCCAAAGCGGTATCGAGGATGACTTTCTGATGGCGCAGAATCGTGATTCGGGATTCGATGGGAACCACAGCAGCGCGTCGACGGACTGCTGACGCTCGCCGGGTTCGTCCGAGTTTTGGCGAACGGACTTTCATCCTGCCATCGTAGCCTCGAAACCAGATGGAGGATGTGACCAATGAGCACTCCAAATGTGATGAAACCGGAGGTTATCCCGAGCGGCGCCCTATTGAGGGAGCGCACAAAGCTCAAGAACAAATTTTTGAGGTTGCAATTTGCAACCTCAAACAGAAATTACGTGATGCTGATTTCCGTGTACGTCCCGTATACCTGCCGCAAGGCTTCGCAGATTTCGCCGACGGTGGCATAGGTGCGGACGGCGTCGACTATGTAGGGCATGGTGTTGACGTCGGAGATGTTGCCGTTGGTGCCCGCGGTGGGAGTTTTGGCGGCGGCTTGTTTCAGGGCATCGAGGCGGCGCTGAACTTCTTCGTTCGAGCGGCGGGCGCGCAGGGCCTTGAGTTTCTTCTCCTGAGCGCGGGCCACCGATTCGCCGATGTAAAGAATGTTGGGCGACCGTTCTTCGATGACAAAATCATTCACGCCGACTGTGATCTTCTCGTTGGCTTCAACGGCGCGCTGGTATTGGTAACTGGCCTCGGCAATTTCTTTCTGGGGGAATCCTCTCTCGATCGCTTTGACCATGCCTCCCATCTGGTCGAGCTTCTCGAAGTAATCGAAGGCGCCGTTTTCCATGTCGAGGGTTTGCTTCTCGACGAAGTAGCTTCCGCCGAGCGGATCGACGGTTTGAGCGACGCCCGACTCGAAGGCAATAATCTGCTGGGTGCGCAGTGCGATGCGCGCGGCTTCTTCGGTGGGCAGGGCGAGTGCTTCGTCGTAGGCGTCGGTGTGCAGCGACTGTGTGCCGCCGAGCACCGCCGCCAGTGCCTGCAGGGCGACGCGCGCGATGTTGTTCATCGGTTGCTGCGCGGGCAGCGAGACGCCGGCGGTTTGGGTGTGGAAACGCATCAGGCGGGTTCGGTCGTTTTTCGCGCCGAAGCGGTCCTTCATCAGGCGATACCAGATCTTGCGCGCGGCGCGATATTTGGCGATCTCTTCGAAGAAATCGTTGTGCGCGTTGAAAAAAAAGCTGAGGCGCTGGCCGAAGTCGTCGACGTCGAGGCCGCGGCGGCGCGCCCACTCGACGTATTCGACGCCGTCATAGATGGTGAAAGCGAGTTCCTGCAGCGCTGTGGAGCCGGCTTCACGAATGTGGTAACCGCTGATGGAGATGGTATTGAAGCGCGGCGTAAACTTCGATCCGAACTCGAAGGTGTCAATCACCAGTCGCATCGAGGGCGCGGGCGGGTAGATGTACTCCTTCTGCGCGATGTATTCCTTAAGGATGTCGTTCTGGATGGTGCCGGAGATTTTCTTCCAGTCGGCGCCTTGCTTTTCTGCCACGACCAGGTACATGGCCCAGAGCACGCTGGCCGGCGAATTGATAGTCATCGAGGTGGTGATTTTGTCCAGGCTGATGCCGTCGAAGAGGATTTCCATATCTTCAAGCGAGTCGATGGCCACGCCGCACTTGCCGACTTCGCCTTCGCTGGCCGCGTGATCGGAGTCGTAGCCCATGAGCGTGGGCAGATCGAAGGCAACGGAGAGCCCGCCGCCGCCGCTTTCGAGAAGATATTTGTAGCGCTGGTTGGTTTCTTCGGGCGAAGCGAAACCGGAGAACATGCGCATCGTCCAGAGCTTGCCGCGATAGCCGGTCGAGTGAATGCCGCGCGTGTAGGGCGGTTGGCCGGGATAGCCGAGGTATTGATCGTAGTTCCAGTCGGCGGGGAGATCGGCCTGAGTGTAGAGGCGGCGGATCGGCGAGTTCGAGATGGTGCTGAAGCGGGCGTGGCCGTGCTCGTCGAGATTGGTGCCGGTGGGAGCCCCAATCGGCTTTTCGGGAGCCTTGTCGAGCGTCGGGGCGAGCGTGTTTTCAGCCCATTGCTGTTCGCTGGCGGATGGGTCGCGTCCAGCGAAAACGTCTGTTACTGGTGACTCCGCAACCCTCGGTTTGTTCGGCTGGTTTGGCGCCATGCCTACTCCACTTCAACTCCTGATATGCCTCGATTAGTGTGCCGCCTGCCTGGCGAGCGTGTACATCAAGTTCAATATTTATTCTACTGTTTGCGCCGAGAATGCGTCGATGAGAAGTTTGCGGTTGTTGTCGATTCCTCGAGGATGCGTTGGTAATACGCTTCGGTTTCATCGATCATTCTGCCGACCAGGAATCGCTCGATGGCGGTGCGGTGTCCTGCTTGCGCGAGTTGCTGCCTCAAGCTCGTATCGCGGACCATCTGCATGATCAGCCTGGCCAGAGCTGGGATGTCGCCGGCCGGGAATAGGAGCCCATCCTTGCCGTGAGTGATGATCTCTGGAACGCCTCCGGCATTGGCGGCGATCACGGGAACATGAGAGAGCATGGCTTCGATGATCGATAGTCCCAGAGGTTCACGGTGCGAGGGCAGCAGCATGACGTCCGTTGCAGCGAGCACGACTGGGATGTTCGACTGATAGCCGCAGAACGTCACCTTCCGGCTTAGCCCGAGGGATTCGGCAAGGCGTTCGAGGCTGGCGCGCTCTTTGCCTTCGCCGACGATGAGGCAGTGGTACCGAAGGTCTGGCGGAAGCAGCCGCAGTGCGTGGAGCAGGTCAAACTGACCTTTTGCTTTCGAGATGCGGCTGATCTGGCTGAGCACGATTTCATCGGCGCCCACGCTGAATGCAGAGCGGAAACGCGCCGCCTCGGCGCGGGCAATCCCTTCGAACCGGCTCGGGTCGACTCCATTGCGGATCGTACGTATGCGTTCGGGTGGAACATGGAAGCGCGCGACGAAAAGCCGATGCAGGTAGTCGCTGACCGCGATGAGGCGGCGGAATACCCTGCCGTGCGATTTCTTGAATGGAGTGCTGTGCCAGGGGTCGTGGACGGTGACGACGTAAGGGATGTGTTTCCTTCGGCAAAGTAGTTCGGCAAAGTAGCCTGCGGTCCGGTGGTGTGCGTGAATGACTTCGATTCGATGTTCGGCGACAATCTCCGCCAGGCGGCGATAGGTTTTGAGCTTGTCGAGCGGGTTGATGGTTTGGAAGGATAGCTCGAAATGTGCAGAGGCACCGTCACTGAGACTGGGGCGGCATCCGTCATCTGCCTTGCCGGTTACGAAGACGATGGAGTGGCCCTTCGCGGCTAGGCCCTTGATCAAGTCTCGGGCGTGGGTTTCGGCGCCGCCCGCTCTGCCTCCGCGCCAGCGGTGCGAAAACAATATGAGGACATTCATCGCGAGTCACGGTCGGGTTCGCTCGTATCAGCTCTTCCCACTCGGATTCTGTTGCATCTGTGTCGGCGTTGTATCGCTGCGCCGAGGCTGATCCGCTCGAACCTTTCGCATACTGCCGCAGTATGGCTCTACTGTTGCGGTTGGGCCGGAGGGTTCGCCGGCGTTGGCTGGTCGATTGGCCGCGGCGCCACGTGCGGAATGTTCGGCGTGTGCGTGACCTGGCCGCGCTCAGCGTCGGCGATCAGGATACCGGCGTGATCGAGCAGGAGACCGATGGCCCGATCCAGTTCGACTTCAGCCTTTTCGTACAGGGCTTTGGCCGAAACCAGCGTAACTTCAGCCTGGGTCATGGCTGCCTGGTTCTGCAACACCAGAGTGGACGTGGATGCGCCGAGCGCGTACTTCTTTTGTTCGGCGTCGAGCGACTGGCGCGCCAGATCCACGGCGGCTAGGGCGGAAGCGACGCTGGCGCGATTCTGCTGCACCCCAAACTGCGCGTTGCGCACTTCGATGCGTACCTGATTCTCGATCTGCTGAATGCGCAACTGGGCTTGCCGGTATTCGAATTCCGAGCGTACCTGCGTGGCCTGCGCGGCACGGTTGCGAATGGGGATGGTGAGATTTACGCCTACACCTTTATCCGGCGCACTGGAATTCACCAACTGGTTCAACGTTGAGCCGTAAGAGACGGGAGAGGCGGGCGTGAAACTGCTGAGACTGCAGAATGACGGGTCAACAGCGCATATGTAGCCAGGATTCTGATTGCCACCTAGGCCTGCGCCGCCGTAGTAGGCAAACAGGTCCAGGGAGGGCAATAGGGCGCTGCGGATTGCTTTGTTGCTGATCTCGGTATTGGTGAGGTTGATGCGAGACTCCGCCAATTCCGGGCGATGAGCAAGCGCATCGTTCACCAGGTCTTGCGTGGGGACAACCGCTTCCTGTGCAGGCAATTCCATGATTGAGGTAGGAATGACTTCGGCATCGGCCAGCACCGGGTCAACGAGCGTGCGGCTGAGTGCATTCTTCATCAGCAACTGCTGCAGTTGAAGATTGGTCAGCGCCAGGGTCAGGGTCTGCTGATTGGAAGCGACTGTGCTCTGTGCCCGTACCACTTCAATCGGCGCAAGGGTCCCGATTTCCACCTGCTTCTGGTTGTCAGAGAGGGTCTTCTGAGCGAAAGCGAGTTGCTCCTTCTGAACCCGGACGTTCTCGTAGGCGTATACCAGGTCCCAATACATGTTTTCGATCTGGTCGACCGTGGTGGTGATTTGGAGGCGGAAAGCTACATCCGAGATTTCACGATTGTTTTTGGCAATCTGAATGAAGCGAGTATTCGGGGCGAATCCAAATCCCTGAAGCAGGTGCTGCGTCAGCTGAAACCGGAAACTGGAATTCAGCGCCGGAGTTAGGGCATTGAACTCGTTATTGGAAGTTACCCGGCTGTTGTTGAAGCCGATCGACATATTCGTGCCCCACTGGAATCCCTGGGTGTAAGCGAAATTGGCGGTTCCTGTGTTCTGAGTAGAGCCGCAAAATGGGGTGTTGCAATCGATCCCGAGGTGATCGATTTGCAACGTACTGGTGAGAACGGGATCGAAACTAGTAATGAGCGGGCCGCTGCCGAGAGTTGATACGACCAGGCCGCCCGTGCCGGTGCCGGCGCCGCCCGCCGCGACCGAAGTTCCGCCCTGGCCCGAGCCAACTTGTGCGCCGAGTCCGCCCACGCCGCCGCCAGGCGTGTTCTGCACGACACCGCTATTTACTCCGAGAATGCTGGAGCCGGCTTTTGCCCGCCAGACGTCGGTATCAGCGATGTTCAGGTTGTAGCGGGCGATTGCGATATCGAGGTTGTTTTCGAGCGCCAGCGCGACCGCGTCGTTCATCGAGATATAAAGTTTGCCGTCGTGCAGGAACTGGCCGATGCGCGGCGTGTTGGCCAGGTTCGGCGGCGCTACGTGGCGCGCGGTGTAGGGCGCGAGCGGGTTGGGGAAGGGCGACTGCGGGTGCGCGTACTCCTGCACATCGAACGGCTGTGACGACGATGGCACAGCCTTTTGGGCCGGCATCTGCGCCGACGGCGCGGCGGGCACGGGCGAGGCATCCTGCGCCCACCCGGCAGGTACCACGACTACAGCAAGGAAGACGGCGGCAAGGAAAAGGAAAAGGACGACGGCGGCCCGCTGAAATGCGGTCAACACGGTAGAACGTTGCATTCGCATCATCTCCATTGGTCATACATAAGTGACCATACTTAAGTGACCACACTCAAGTGATCCGGCTCGAGAGGAACGGACGTAGTGGTCTGCACTTTTACTAACCCTTTGCTGATACGTAGAACGACAGGCAAGAGTTCCTTGCAATCTTCTCCTTGCAGTCCTCTCCTTGCAATGGGGAAAGGCAATCTTTTCTATTTCCATTGATCGTGAATAAATTGATCGTAAGTGAAATAGTATAGCTGACACGCCGTCGCACTCTCTATGACGGCGGCGGTAAAACTTTGTAAATGGTTGCGATGATGCTCAGGCAGCTTAGGACTCGAAGAAGAATGTGCGAAATCTAAGACTGATCCTTTCTTATGACGGCGCCGAGTTTGCCGGCTGGCAGGTGCAGCCCGGCCAGACGACGGTGCAAGGCGCGCTGGCCTCCGCCATTGGACGATTGAGCGGGGAAAATATACTGCCCCAGGGTTCCGGCCGGACCGACGCGGGCGTGCACGCCCTGGCCCAGGTGGCGAGCTTTGCGACCGAGTCGGCGATTCCGGCCGAAAACTGGCTGCGGGCGCTGAACGACATTCTGCCGGCTTCGATCCGGGTGCTGGAGGTGACGGAGGCCGCGCCCGGGTTCCACGCACGCAAGTCGGCGCGCGCCAAGACTTATCGCTATCGCATTCACCGCGGAGCGATCTGTCCTCCGTTTCTGGCGAGGTATGTTTGGCATTATCCTTATCCGCTGGAGGAATCGGCGATGGTTGCCGCCGCTGGCGTGGTCGTGGGCGAGCACGATTTCACATCGTTCGCGGCAGTGGATCCGGAGCGCGTGGAACGGATGGCGGCCGGCGAAAATCTCAACCACGAAGCACGCTCTGAAAGGGCTGTAAGCAATGTTCGGACGAGCAACGTTCGGACGATCTTCTCTTCGAGTTGGACGCGCGAAGGCGACGAATTGATCTATATGGTTCGCGGCAGCGGATTTCTTCATCACATGGTGCGGAACCTGGTCGGCACATTCGTGCTAATGGGGAAGGGAACCGTGAGCCTGGAAGATTTCGGCCGCATCCTCGACGCGCGTGCGCGCACTGCGGCCGGGCCGACCGCGCCCGCCAGTGGGCTATATCTGGTCGAGGTGGAATATTGATGCGAACATCTGCCCAACTATTTGTCATCCTGAGCGAAGCGAAGGACCTATGCATTTACTCGCAGCGCCTGAATGCATGGGTCCTTCGCTTCGCTCAGGATGACACTTCAGGATATAGATAAACGCTGTGGCGCGCCGGTCCCGTCCCGCGTAAACTTCTTCGCAATGGCCACGAATCTCGAATTCACCGTTTCCCGCATCGCTTCCGTGAACCCGGCGACGGGTGAAGTTCTGGGCGAACTGGACAGTGCCGGTCCGACCGAAGTGCGCGCCGCGGTGGCCCGGGCGTGCGGCGCACAGCCGGACTGGAACGCCTGGGGCATCCGCAATCGCGTCCGGGTGTTGCGCCGCTTCCAGCAGATTCTTCTCGCGCACAAGATGGATGTCGCGCGGCGCATCACACAGGAAGCAGGTAAGCCCGCGGTGGAAGCGCTGCTCACCGAAGTTTTGGTCGTGCTCGACGCGGCGCGATTCCTGATCGACAATGCCTTCGCGCTCCTGCGCGAAGAAAAGCTGCCCCACGGAAATCTTGCGGTCAAAACCAAGTCGGGCCGCATTTTGCACGAGCCGTATGGCGTAGTCGGGATTATCTCCCCATGGAATTATCCTTTCTCCATTCCGGCCACTGAGTCCCTGGCGGCCCTGGTTGCGGGAAATGCCGTCGTGCTCAAGCCCTCCGAGTTGACGCCCTTAGTTGCGCTCGAACTGCAGGCGCTGCTGCGCGAGGCTGGTGTTCCCGACGAAATTTTCCAGGTTCTTCCCGGCGAAGGCGCGACCGGGGCGGCGCTGGTCGGAAGCGAAATCGACAAACTGGTCTTCACGGGAAGCGTCGCCACGGGCCGGCGAATCGCGCAGATCGCCGCCGAACGCCTGCTTCCGGTAGTGCTGGAACTGGGCGGCAAGGACGCCATGCTGGTGCTCGAAGATGCCGATGTGGATGTAGCCTCGAGCGGCGCCGTCTGGGGAGCTTTCGTGAATGCGGGGCAGACCTGCTTGTCGGTCGAACGCTGCTACGTGCATGAGAGTTTGTATCCGGCGTTCCTCGATGCTTGCGGTGCGAAGGCGCAAAAGCTGCGCGTCGGCAATGGCATGGATCCGGCTACGGAAATCGGCCCCATGATTCACGAGCGGCAAGTGCGTGTTGTCGAATCGCAGGTCGAGGATGCGAAGCAGCGCGGCGCCCGCGTGCTAGCCGGAGGAACGCGGCTGCGCGAGCTCGGCCCAACATTTTTTGCGCCCACCGTGCTGGCCAACGCCGATCACAGCATGCGCGTGATGCAAGAAGAGACCTTCGGCCCCGTGCTGCCGATTGCGCCCTTCGCCGACGATGCCGAGGCCGTCCGCCTGGCCAACGATTCCGATTACGGGCTGGCCGCCAGCGTTTGGACTCGCGATCGCGCCCGCGGCGAGCGGCTGGCTCGCCAGATCCATGCTGGAACAGTGATGGTGAACGACGCTGTGTCATGTTTCAGCATCAGCGAGGCTCCGCATGGAGGTGTGAAGAGCGGCTTGGGCCGCACGCATGGGCGCTGGGGATTGGAGGAAATGGTAAGCGTGAAACACGTCGACACAGACTTGCTGCCGCGCATGAAAAAAATCTGGTGGTTCGGCTACGGTGGTGGATTCGCGGGCGAGATGGAAAGCTTCCTCGACCTGCTGTACGCCCGGCCGCTGCGAGAGAAACTCAAGGCCGGCGTGCAAGCCACCAGAGCGCTGTGGCGGAGAAAACTGTAAGGTGGAAAAGATCCAGAAATATGTGTCATCCTGAGCGAAGCGAAGGACCTATGCATTTGCTTGGAGCACCGGAATGCAGAGGTCCTTCGCTTCGCTCAGGATGACAAGAACGTACTAATCATCGAGGAAGTAGACTAATCATGACCGACTCGCGCGCGTTCTTGCGCCACACTCTCGCCACCGTCGCCTATCGCGGAGCGAAAGCCATCCGCAACGCCGGGCCGGACTTTGCCGAATATGGCTCGGCCGAAACTTCGCGCACGCCGGCGAAAATTCTCGCGCATATGGGCGACCTGATGGACTGGGGTCTCGCCATGTCGGAAGGCCGCCAAGAATGGCACGACTCGGCTTCGCTGCCGTGGGAAAAAGAATGCGAGCGCTTCTTCACCGCCTTGAAAAAGTTCGATGACTACCTGGCGTCGGAAAAGCCGCTCGCAGTCTCCCCCGAAAAATTGTTTCAGGGCCCGGTCGCCGACGCGCTCACCCACATTGGCCAGATCGCAATGCTGCGGCGGATGGCCGGTGTTCCTATCAAGGGCGAAAGCTATTTCGCAGCCGAAATCACTGTCGGGCGCGTCGGCGCGGATCAGGCTTCCCCGCGCAAAGAGTTTGACTAGCAGCGATCTTCATAAAATGAGCCGGCATCAAGCCTTGCCCTCACGCGACCGTTCGCAAGCTGCTTTGTAACCGGAGCAAAACCGCTCCCAGTGCCGCAATCCCGGCCAGCCAGATCGCAAGCGCTGAATTCACCACCCAGCCCGGCGCTGCTCCGACGCGGCGCAGCAGAAACGGCAGAAAATTCCACGTCGTCATGTGCACATAATCCCACGGGTCCTGGGTCACGGCCTCGGTGGTCAAGCCCCAGGCGTCCATCTTGCCCAAAGCGAAGGCGACGATGTTTTTGAAACGCAGAGCAATCACGAACGTCGGATGTCCAAACGTCTCCATCTGGTAAATTTCCAGCGGCAGCCAGAAGGCCAGCGATGCTGACTGAATCATCAGGCTGACTGCGATCAGCACCCATCCCGCCCGCCAGATCGTTCTTCCCAAACGCTCTCGATAGCGCATGAGCAGCGGCACAGCAACCAGTGTCACCAGTTCCACCGATGTGGAAACATAGCGGTCGCCCCAGGCGAAGTCGCCGCTCCAGTAGGTGTATCGCGCGTAAAAGCAGATATAGGCCAGCAACAGAAGAAGAGAGGTCGCGCCATACGCGCGGACCTCTGGAGTCAGGCGCTTCCACAGCCATGCCAGCAGGAAAATCGCCAGCACGAGAAGTGGATCGAAGAGAAAAATAGACTTCTCGGGCTGGAACAGCGGACCGAGAAAGCCGACGTGAAAGGGCGTGCTCCAGGGAAAGTTCGCTGGCAGTGTAGGATCCCGCTGGCGATATTCCCGGGCGAATATCGCCACGTATGTACCGGTAAAGGATCCGAAGCGATAAAACTGATAGGCACGATCGATCATGAGAAAGAATAGGTAAACGGGTGCGGCGACTTTGCAGTAGGCGAGGAGACGCTGCCACAACCCGCGGCCGCGCGCTCCTTCAAACCCCGCTCCTTCGAACCAAAGCACGAGTAAGACAAAAATTCCTCCCGCAATAAGATCCAAACCGGTGGTGAGACGCGTAAGCAGGTTTAGCCCCAGCGCGCAGGAGCCGATGAAAAGCGCGCGCCGGCTGTCCGCGTGCAGCCACTCGTACTGGAATGAAAATCCAGTAAGCGTCAGCAACATGATGTAGTTGTTCTCCATCATGTTCTGTGTGTAGTGAAGATGGGTGGTGCAGAACATCAACGCCAGCACGCCGGCCGCTGACTCCTTCGCGCTAAAACGTAATTGCCCGAGCAACCGGAATGCGACGAGCGCGGTGAGAATGTTCACCAGAATGTTGGTGGTGTAGCTGACCACAATGCTGCGCACGGCAGGATCGTCGCCGTAATCCGAGAAGATCGACCAGTGCGCAATCCACGTCCCCAGGAGATCGGCGGGCAGCATGAGCAGCGACTGGCCGATGCCGTACCAGCTATAAAGACGCCCGCCACGGCCGTGCAGGCCAAATTCGGGATACTCGTTGGGGAAAACCTGCGGCTCCGAGGTCCAGAGCCAATGCGTGGTTTGCAGCCGATGCATCGTGTCGGATGTCCCCAACTCGCCGGACTGCACCACGAAAGCGAGCAGCCCCGCGGTCAGACCCAGGAGAAAAAGCGGATCACGCAGCCATCGTCCGAGGCGAGAAGTCATTGCCTGGATGGTAATTCGAAAGTTGTACCAAGAGCTATCGGCGGATCGGCTATCGCAAAAGAAGAATAGCGGAGCGCGGCGTCCTTGGTCCGAAGGCTGGGCCTGAGTAAAATAGCGGAGAAGCGCCCTTTGCAAGGCGCTCAGGAGACTCAATGGCTTCCGGTGAAACGGCAACCGCTGTCCCGAGCACGATTCCACAGCTTCCTAACCACAAAGTGAAAATCAAGAAGACCGGCCAGCGTGCCTGCAACGAGAAAAACGAAAAGGGCAAGTTCTGTGGCGGACACCTGAAACGCTGGTTCTATGCCGCCGACGTGCTCGAAAAGGAGTGCGGCTGCGTGGAGAAAGCCTGGGGAGCCGACCGCGAAGTGTATCGCTGCGAATTTTGTCAGACGCTCTACCTGCCGAGTCCCGAAGATCCGCGTGGGGTGAACGTCGCGGGCCGAGGCCAGCTTTCGGTGTTCGGGCTCACGGTTGCTCCCAAGGAGGAGAAAAAGGCGTAGCGTATGCGGATCGCGCGCCGCCTGCGCCCCTCCGTTCCCGTCTTCGCAGGCGCCGTGCTCTAGACACTTGGCGTATTTGTTACGCCACTCGTTATCCCAATCCCACTCGAAAGAAAAAGCAGCCAGAGAGCCACGAACGGCGTGCGGACGCTTGACACTCGATTCATCGTCCTGTAGTGTCCGCCAGCAAGAGGCCAAATTCAAGGAGTCCATGGGATCTGCTGATTCGAAGCCTGCGCGAAATGCCCCATCGGCGAAATCCCGCCGCAAGTCCGAGCCCTCCCGCAAACGGTCGCACCCGGCCGCGGTTACCATCCGCGACGTCGCCAAGCGCAGCGGATTCTCTTCGGCCACCGTCTCCATCGTCCTGAACAACGCGCCCCTGGCACGCTACATTCCCGACACCACCAAAGGACGCATCCAGCGCGCTGCTTCGCATCTCGGCTACCGTCCCAACCTGTTTGCGCGCTCGCTGCGTGGCCGGCGCAGCCACACCGTCGGCGTCATGGTTTTCGATATGACCGACCCTTACTGCACGCTCGTGCTGCGCGGCATCGAAAACACCCTCTACCAGTCGTCTTTTCTTCCCATTCTTACGGATGTGCACAACGAGCGCAGCCGCTTCGAACGCTATCTCGAGATGCTGCTGGACCGCCGCATCGAAGGCCTGGTCGTCCTCGCGAATTGGCTGTTTGTGGATATCAACGTCCTCGCCGATCTGGAGAAGAACAACATTCCGACCGCAACCGTGGGGCGCGAACTCAAGAACGACAAAATCAGCTCGGTGATCGTCGACAATGACTTGGGCGCGCGCGCCGCTCTCGAACACCTCTATTCGCTCGGCCATCGCAAGATCGCGTTCATCCGCGGCCCCCACCAGTTGTCCGACACCGGACCTCGATGGCATGGCGTGCGCACGCTGGCCCGCGAACATAACCTCGAACTCGACCCTCGGCTGATCGTCGATCTACCAGAATCTGGAGATCCGTTTTCAAGTTTTGAACAAGGATACAAATTAACGGAGGAGTTGCTGCACCGCCGCCATCCCTTCACCGCGCTGATGGCCTTTGACGACATGACGGCTTTCGGGGCCATCCGTGCGCTCGCCAAAGCGGGGATTCACGTTCCCGAGCAATGCTCGGTGGTGGGCTTTGACGACGTCGCGCCTGCTGCCATCTATTCTCCGGCGCTGACCACTGTGCGCCAGCCCATGGAAGTTATGGGGACGGCTGCGGCCACCATTGTGCTCGAGGCCATCAGCGCCACTCTCGAAAAGAAACCGACCCGCACCATTCACCGCAGAATCGTTCCCGAGCTGATCGTGCGCGAGTCGACCCGCAGCGTAAAGTAGCTGCCTGGGCACAAGCTCTGCATTTTCTCTTGACACAGAGAGACACCTGAAGCAATATTAATACGTTTTAATAAAGGATTTTGCCCGTTTTCTGCGGCGAGCGGCAGCGCTGGGAAGAAATTTGGGATGGGAATCAAAATCGAGCCCGGCAGAAAATTCGGAGCGTAACATCGGCTGGACAACCCGGCGGCTGGCACAGGATACCGCGCGATCTCCGGCACGTTGCATAACAACACCGGAGCCATTGAATATCGCGTTGCGACTTTCGGTTAGGAGGCTCTTATGAATAGCGGAAATGCAATTGTCAAGACCGTGCGGAATTTTCTTTCTGTTTGTATTCTTTGCCTCTGCGCGGGTTCTGTAGCGCTTGCCCAAGCCGGCCGGGGCAGCATCAGCGGCCTGGTTTCCGATCCTTCGGGGGCGGTCGTCAGTGGCGCCCAAGTCACCGCACTCAGCCAGGCAACCGGAGTCGCGCAGCACACCGTCACCAGCGACGCGGGCTTGTACAGCTTTGTATCGCTCAACCCGGGCATCTATGTAGTCACGGCCAGTCAAAAGGGCTTTGAAACCGTCGCTCAGCACAATGTGTTGGTAACCGTGGATCAAGTCACCACCGCGAACATCGCTCTGCGAGTCGGCAACGTGGCCGAAACGGTTGAGGTCACGGGCACATCCGAACTGGTGGATACGAGCAACTCCACCGTAGGCCAGTTGATTGATTCAGCCGCCATCGCTCGCGTCCCGTTGCTCACACGCAATGTCTTTGATCTGGTGCAACTGAGCGCCGGCGTGACCCCGGCCAATGGCGCGCCCAACTCCTCCACTTCGCAGGCTATCGTCAACATCTCGACCGGACGTCCGGGAATCGATGTCTCGTCGTACACCTTCAACGGCGCCATCCAGGGGTCGGTTTACTATATGCTCGACGGCAGCCCGCTGGGCGTCGCTGAAAACAATGTCGCCGCCATCCTCCCGGCAATGGAGATTCCCGAGGATGGGGTGGAAGAGTTCCGCGTCGAAACCCAGAACACTCCAGCCTCCTATCAGAGCGGCGGCGCGGGCGTCATCAGCCTGGTCAGCAAGTCCGGCGGCGACCAGTTCCATGGCGATGGCTTCGTGGTTCTCCGCCCGGATATCCTTGCCGCCAACGAATACTTCAACAAGCAACAACAGCTTTTGGCCGGTATGCCCAACCAGTCGCCCAGTTTTCATCGCTACCAGGAAGGCGGCGCCATCGGCGGCCCCATCGTGCACAAGAAGCTTTTCTTCTTTGCGGATTATGAAGGCACGCAAGAGAAACTGTATGATGGTTCAAGCATCTTTACCGTTCCCACCACCGCGGAACGGACCGGCGATTTTTCAGCCGACAGCTACACGATCTATAACCCGCTGATTCCCGATAATTCCGACGGAACTCGGCAGGCGTTTGTCGGCAACATACTTACCAACCCTACCAATGGCGTCCCCGCGCTCAATCCAATCGCAGTAACGTTTTTGTCCATGTTCCCCAAATGCAACTTTCCCGATCCTAAGACTTGCGATTCAGACACCGGAAACCACCTCGGCAACTTTTTCGCTCCGGGCCTGGATCCCAACACCGCGCGGAGATTCGACGTCCGCGTGGACTACTACAAGAGCGAAAAGCAGCGCCTCTTCTCCCGCTTCTCGTTTGCCAGGACAACCGTGGCCGGGGTTAACGCCTTCAATAACGATTGGGATGAGGACTACGCCCAGAATATTACCAACGCGCGCAACTTCATCATTGGGTACGACTACACCATAAATCCCACTACCGTCTTGCAGTTGCGCTACTCCTTTGCGCGCCAGTATACCAATCAGGGGGGCGATCCTCGACAGAATGGCGCCAACCTCACTCAGTTGGGATTTGACCCGTCGCTGGCCGCGGCTGAGGTGTACAAAACCCTCCCCAACGTGTTCTTTACCGACTTGGTGGTAAACAACCTCACCGATGGCCTCGGCGGCACCGCGAACTACAATACCTTCGTCTTTGCCAGCATGAACCACGACGCCAGCGCAACCCTCACGAAGGTAGTGGGCAAGCACGAACTCAGCTTCGGTGCGGAATATATGAAAAGGCTCATGAATGTGGGCGCGCCGCCCTCGCCCTCCGGCAGTTACGCATTTGATATCTCCGCTACAAGCCAAACCACAGCCAACGCAGTGGGAGGCAGCGACTTCGCTTCGTTCCTCCTGGGCATGGGGGATACTGGCATCGAAGGCAACATTCAGCCATCTTTCACGCAAGACCTTTTTGCAGCCGAAGCGAATCCGTATTACGCTGCCTTCGTCCAAGACACCTACCATGTTCGCCCGAATCTCACCATCACCGCCGGGCTTCGCTGGGACATCTTCGGCGGCAAGACGGAGCGCCATAACCGCCTGGAATACTTCGATCCGACTGCCGTGGGAACTTATCCCCCTCCCGGCAGCGGAACCTTCACCGGCGGCGAAGTATTTGCCACGAGCGGCAACCGCTCTCCATTTACTACCAATCTGACGAACTTTGGTCCGCGCCTGGGTTTCTCGTGGCAGCCAGAGAAGCACCTTGTCGTTCGCGGTGGGGCTGGCTTTTACTTTGGGCCGAGCGTACAGCAGGTCGGCAGTGCCACCTTCGATAGCGATGGATACTCCACCTCGAATAACTGGATTGCTACCTGTTCTAACGCAGACAACAATACGGTGCTAAACGGCTCCAATGTTTGCTGGACGGCCACCTCTCCCACTACCGGGTATCTGACCTACCCTAATGGCCCAGCACCAAGTGTGACCGGACCCTACTCGCTGACCAATCCGTTCCCACCGCAATTGGGAGCGGGTCTCCTTCCACCGTCCCAGGTGCTGCCGACTGGATTGACGACCGGCCTTGGCGGGGGTCTGAATACGATGCTGCGCTCGCAGCGTACGGTGGAAACCTATAACTTCAATTTTGGCTTGGAGTACGAGTTTCCACACCAGATCGTTGTCAGCGCCGGCTATGTAGGCAGCAGAGGTCTCTTCCTTCCGATATTCCAGGTGGATCTGAACCAGCTCACCCTCAGCCAGATCAGTCAGATCGCTAACAGTGCCAATGGCTACAATACAGCCGGATTTTTCGCGGCGGAGCCTTTCCCGCAATTCACCTATGGCAACATCAACACAGGGGTCATCGTGCATGGCTATCCCGCTGGAGATTCCGAATACAGCTCCCTGCAAACGAAGGTGCAGAAGCGCCTCACCAATCACTTCACCACCCTGGCCTCCTTTACCTGGGCCAAGCTGATGACCGACGACGGCAGTCCTCCACTGGATTTTGTTGGTTCTCATCTCGGGAACATTCAGGACTGGAGGGACATGAGATACGAGCACTCCATCAGCCCGCAGGACGTGAAGTATCAGCTCACATGGCAGGCATCTTACGAACTGCCTGTGGGCAAGGACAGGGCGGTCAATCTAAACGGGCTATCGAATGCCATCCTGGGTAACTGGACGGTCGACGGGATTTTCTATGTGAGCAGCGGTATTCCCATCGCTTCGCCCTATGTGGGGACATCGCCAAACCCAAATGTACCAGGTGGCTTCTCCTACCTCCCCAATCAAAGGGCTGATATGATCTGCGATCCCAGCAAGGGAGCGCCACATACGGCAGCGACCTGGTTCAACGGCAACTGCTTCGCAGTGCCTGGAACCGAAGCAACCGGTAACCCGGCTAATGCAAACCCGTTTATTCCGGGGAATGCGCCCGCGTATCTTGATCACGTCCGCACGATGGGAGCCAACAATCTGGATCTAACATTCTCCAAGAACTTCAAACTGGGCGAGACGCGGAATCTCCGGTTTGATATATCTTCCTATAACGTCGCCAATAGACCGCAGTTTGCGTCGCCGAGTGTGCCGACATACTCTAGCAGCCAGTGGTTGGCTTCTAACGGTTTCGGCCAGATCGTGGCAACTTCCAACTCCCCGCGTCAATTCCAGTTTGGAGCAAGATTTACATTCTGATCCATCGGCGGGTGCCCCACTCATCGCGTTCTTTGCGATGAGTGGGATTTGCAGCGAGTATTCAAGCAATCGCTTCGTCAGTCCGCGACGCCCACGCGCGCATGTTCCCGGCTCAGCACCGCCAGCCCTTTCTCCAGATCGGCGATCAGATCCTCGACATGCTCAAGGCCCACCGACAGGCGGATCATCTGTTCGGTCACGCCCATCTTTTTCCGCAGCTCCGGAGCGATCATGGCATGCGAGGTCAGCACCGGAATGGTCACCAGCGAATCCACTCCGCCAAGGCTGGGCGCCAGGGTAAACAGATTCAGCGCCTCGGCCACGTGGCAAGCATCTGCGCCGCTGCCTTCCACCTCGAAGCTCAGGACGCCGCCCGCGCCCGCCATTTGCTTCTTCGCAGTCGCGTAGTCCGGATGCCCCTTCAGCAGCGGATAATGCACCCGCGCCACCTTGGGATGCCGGCTCAGAAACTCGGCAATCCGCAGCGCGCTTTCGTTCTGGCGCTCGACCCGGACGGCCAGCGTCTTTATCCCGCGCAGCAGCAGAAATGCCGCGTGCGGATCCATGCAGCCGCCGAGCGTGTTGCGCGTGTGATGAATTTGCTCGATCAAATCGCGCCGCCCGGTGGCAATGCCACAAATAATGTCGGAATGTCCGCCAAAATATTTTGTCCCCGAATGCAGCACCAGATCAATGCCCCACTCCGCCGGACGGCAATTGATCGGTGTCGCAAAAGTCGAATCAATGGTCGAGATCAGGCCGTGTTTGCGCGCCAGCGCCGCAATCCTCTCCAGATCGACGACCCGCACGTTTGGATTCGTTGGCGATTCAATGTGCAGGATCTTGGTATTGGGCCGGATCGCGCGCTCGTGCTGCTCCATGTCGTTGGTATCGACGAACGTCGTTTCGACCCCCAGCTTCGGCAGCCACTGCGAAAAAAACTTGATCACGCCGCCATAAATATCGCGCTGCGCCACGATATGGTCGCCCGCCTTTACCAGCGAAAGAATCGACGTTGTGATCGCGGCCATGCCGGAAGAGAACAGCAGCGCCGCATCCGTGCCTTCCAGTTCCGCGATGGCATTTTCGGCGACGGTATGCGTGGGATTGCCGTAGCGGGTGTAGAAGCTATCGGTAGGCGTGGCGCGCACCTGCTCCTGCATATCGGTGACTTCAAAGGTCGAAGTCTGATAGATGGGCGTGGAGAGCGGACCGTTCTTTTTGGCGAGGCTGGTGCCGCCGCGTACCGCCTCGGTTTCCTGACGAAATTCGTGCTTTTTCATGCGAAGCTCCCTTTAGATTGCAGCCGTTCTACATAAGAATGGATTGTCATCTTGAGCGAAGCGAAAGACCTGTGCATTGGGCGGCATCAAGTACATAGGTCCTTCGCTTCGCTCAGGATGACAGCGCGGGCTTGTTCAACGGCAGTCGCGGACAGTCCTAGCGTCGTACCGCTGCCGCATTCAGCGCCGGCACCGGCGCCAGCCACTCGGCCGACCTCGCGTGTCGGCCGCTCACCACTCTGTCGAATTCATGCTGCAAGGCGCGGGTTACTGGACCAGCCTTGCCATCGCCGATGACGCGGAAATCTATTTCGCGCAGGCCAACGACTTCCGCCGCCGTGCCGCACACAAACACTTCGTCGGCAACATAAAGCTGATCGCGCGAAATAGGCTCCTCGACCACGGAGTAGCCCAAATCCCGAGCCAGCATGATCAGGCTGTCGCGAGTAATGCCTTCCAGAATCCCCGCCCGCGGCGTGGTGCTGATGATCTTGTTCCCGACGTTGCCGCGCACGTTCTTACGAACAACGAAGAGATTTTCACCCGTGCACTCCGCCACGTATCCATCGGGGCCCAGCATAATCGCCTCGTCGAATCCGGCGCGGTGCGACTCCGTCTTGGCCAGAATCGAGCTCACATAATTTCCCGAGACCTTGGCCTTGGTCATCATGATGTTCGGATGCAGCCGCGTGAACGACGCAATATTGGCGCGGATGCCGCGTTCCTTCGCCTCGGCCCCCAGAAAATTCTTCCACTCCCACACCGCGACCACGAAGCGCGGTTGGCCGGACTCGACGGTCATCATCATGGCGCCGTCAAGGTAAATCATTGGACGGATGTAACACGCCGAAAACTCATTCGCCGCAATCGTTTGATTGATGGCCATCTTCACCTGCTCGGCCGTAACTGGCAGCTCGCGAAAGCCCACGATGTGCGCCGAGTCCAGCAGGCGTTCCACGTGTTCGTCCATCCGGAACACGGCCGGCCCCTTGTCGGTCGAATAGCAGCGAATGCCTTCAAACACGCTGAAGCCGAACTGCACGGCGGCACTCACAAACGGGACCACGCCTTCGCTGGCGGGCCTCAAAGAATCATCGATCCAGATGTAACGAGCGGCTCCCATATTCTCCTTAATAAAGCTGTCCTTAACCCAGCTGGAATCTCTTAAGATTACCTGCCCTGCCCAGCCGCGGCAAGGCGCAAGACTCGGACGGAATAACAGGTCTCGCAAGACATGGCCTGGCGTCTGTAATATTCTTCATGGAGCCACTCTTATGAAAAAGAAGAAGCTGAAACCAACCGCCCGAAAAAGACCCGCACGAAAAACATCAGCCGCCAGGAAAACGGCGAAGACGCCGCGCCCAGCGAGTAAAGTCGCGCTCAAAGGCACGGTCCTGAAAGGCAAGCCGCTCAAGGCCGAGTTGCGCCACATCCCGTGGAGTTCGGTCGAGGTCGAAGCCCTGAACCCCTTGCTTGGCCGCCACTTCGTTGTCGGGCAGAACGTCATGCTCGCTCGCGTCCTGCTCAAGAAGGGATGCATGGTGCCCGAACACAGCCACCACAACGAGCAGATCACCTACATCCTCGAAGGCGCGCTGAAATTCGGAATCGACGGCAAAGAGATTGTGGTGAATGCGGGCGAGGTCCTGACCATTCCTCCCAACATGCCACACTGGGCCGAGGCGCTCGCGGATACCGTCGATCTCGACATCTTTAACCCGCCCCGCGCCGACTGGATGAACAAAACGGACGCTTATTTGCGGTGAGAAAAAGTCTAACCGCAGAGTACGCAGAGATCGCAGAGGAATTCGAAATCCAAGAAAACCAGGAAAAACCTCAGCTCTCTGCGGTTAGCCCGTATGATGTACTTGTGTTTCTGCTCTGGTGATAAGGCAAAGTGTCGATCACTCAAAATAGGGAAGCCACTGCGAAACTCCGCTGCATTTCCTGCGGCGCCACTCCCGAGTCCGCCGGCCAGGACTTCCGTTGCACCGCTTGCGGCGATCTGCTGGAATTCTTTTTTCCCGGATGGAACCTTGACACGCCTGCCTCCGGCCAACATTCCTTACGTGCCGGTGGAGCGCCGGGCGTCCCCGCCCGGCTGGACGGGCGAGACGCCCGTTACTCCACAAACACAGATCCGGCGGCACTGAAGTCTCTCTGGCTCAACCGCCGCACCTCACGCGATGCCCTCGACCAGAGCGGCGTCTGGCGCTTTCGCGAACTTCTTCCGCACATTCCCGAACAACATGTCATCACGCTACGCGAAGGCAACACGCCGCTCTACCGCCTGCCACGATGCGCGCGCGCGACCGGCGTCGAGAATCTGCAGGCCAAGCACCAGGGCATGAATCCGACCGCATCGTTCAAAGACACGGGCATGACCTTCGCCGCTTCGTCCGCACACCAGGCCGGATTCCGCTGGGTTGCCTGCGCCTCCACCGGCAATACTTCAGCCTCGATGGCCGCTTACGCCGCGCGCGGCAACATGCACAGCCTGGTGCTGATCCCGGAAGGCAAAATTTCCTGGGGCAAGCTTTCGCAAGCGCTCGACTACGGAGCGCTCACCTGCCAACTCCGCACTGATTTCGATGGGTGCGTTCGCATCCTCAACGACCTCGTCCGCCAGAAGCCTGTCTACCTGCTGAATTCAGTGAATCCGTATCGCATCGAAGGCCAGAAAACTTCCGCCATCGAACTGCTCGAGCAACTCGCATGGGAGCCGCCCGACCACATCATTGTCCCCGGAGGCAATCTCGGAAACAGTTCTGCGATCGGCAAGGCGCTTCTCGAAATGCGCGAGCTCAAACTGATCTCGCGCCTGCCGAAGCTTTCCATCATCCAGGCGCAAGGCGCGAATCCGTTCTACCGCTCGGTGCGCGAGTTCGGAGGAAAGAAGCTCGAACCCATGACTGCCGACACGCTAGCGACCGCCATACAAATCGGCAATCCAGCATCGTGGAAGAAAGCGCTGCGAGTACTGCAGGCGACGGGCGGTGAGGTCGAACAGGTTACGGAAGTCGAAATCGCCATTGCCAAAGCCGAAATCGGCGCCGATGGCATCGGTTGCGAACCGGCCTCCGCCGTTACGCTGGCTGGACTCAAGAAGCTGCGCCGCAGCGGATTCGTCAAACCCGGCGAGGCCGTCGTCCTGATCCTGACCGGCCATCAGCTCAAAGATCCCGACTTCACCATCAAGTTCCATCGCGGCGATCTGTTTGCCGGCGTGCCCGTCGCCGGAACGCCCAACGAGACCGAGGTCGCTCAGGCAAAATACCTGCAGCGTGCCCCGGTTGTGCTCGACGCCAATCTGGGAGCCGTGATTGCCGCGCTCGACGCGGCCGAGAGAAATTCGTAGCAGTTCGCCGCAAACTCGTGTATAAAACACAGTTCAATGTCTTGATGATTGTTAGGGATTCTGCTTGGGCCGCACCGGGCTAAGATCTTTTATTCCTTCCATTTCGACCCGGTTGCAGCCCCGGAGGAGAGTTCTCAGTACTCGGTGCGGATCGGGGTTACTGAGAACTGAGAACTGACAACTGAGAACTGCTCTCTAACCTATGCCTTCACGTCCCACATCCTTGGACCGCTCGCTGCGCCTGGCGCTGCCGGCGACCTCCGCCAATCTGGGACCTGCTTTTGACGCCGCCGCCCTCGCCCTGGATTTCCATCTCCGCTTGCGCGCCGAGCGCGCCCCCGATTTCTTCGTCACCGCCGAAGGCCGCGACGCTCAGATCTGCGCCCGCATGGAGAACCACCTCATCGTCACCACCTATTGCGAGGTGCTCGAATCGGAGAACCGCAAGATCGCGCCCCTGCGCATCCACATCCAAAACGAGATTCCCATCGGCCGAGGTTGCGGATCGTCCGCTGCCGCCCGCCTGGCTGGGATCGCGCTGGCGGTACATTTCGGACATTTGCGCTGGAAAGATGACCGCATCGTTGGCGAAGCTTCCATGCGCGAGCACCATCCCGACAACGCTTCTGCCTGCTGGATGGGCGCGCTCACGGTGGCCCGCATGGCCAATCAGGTCCAGGCGCAGGTGGTCGAAGTGAAGCCGAAGGGGAAGTGGCCGCTGCTGCTGGCTGTCCCCGATGCGTTGCTTTCGACCGAGCAAGCCCGCCGCGTGCTGCCCTTCCAGTACTCGCGCGCCGACGCCGTCACCAACATTCAGAACTCCATGCTCCTGCTCGCGGCCTTCACGCAAGACCGTCCCGACCTGCTTTCCTCGGCGCTCGAAGACCGCATCCACCAGCCTTATCGCGCGCCGCTCTGTCCGCTGCTTCCCGCCCTCAAGGAACTCACCGGAGACTCCGGCATTCTCGGCGCCGCCCTCAGCGGAGCCGGCCCGTCCGTGCTGGTATTCCTCGACCCGAAGGTTTCAACGAAAAAGGCGAAGCAGAGAATCGCCGCCCACCTCATCAAGCGCCGCCTTACCGCCGAACTCATCCTCACCGAGATCGCGCTCCACGGTGGACGCGATGGAGCCGACTGGCGCAAGCATCATGGCCCCGCAAAAAAATAGGGTTGTGCGGGGACGGGAGTGTGGGGACGGGCGCCCTCGCGAGCCTGCCCTGAGCGGAGCCGAAGGGTCCAAGCCGAGCGCAGCTCGGCAGCAGCGCCGTCTGCGACTCAATCTTTATCTATGAGAGCCAAGACCTGACCTTGCACACCATGCTGTCGGATGGGGTCGCTATTGTCGGACAGACCTCGGCCGGGGGTTTTGAGCGCTTATCGCCTATTTACAGCAGCCTGTCGTGCAAACCGTAAAACCCAAGCAGAGTCTCCCGCGATGCTCGGGCAGACCTCACCCCGCGACAAACACCAGTGGCATCGAGCGGCAATCCCTCCGGGGTTACTAAGCAGCGGCGGAGGTCTTCACACTCTTGGCGGCTTGTTCGACAAGAGCTGCGACAGCCTCGGGCTGCGACACGTAGATGGCATGGCTGCCCTTGACCTCAACGACCGTAGAACCCGCCCGCTTGGACATGGAACGCTGGGCATCAGGTGGGATCATCTTGCCGTCGGTGGCGATCATATACCAGCTCGGCTTGGCCTTCCACGCCGGTTCACTGATCTTGCCGCTGAGAGCCTCCACGCCCCACGGGACTTGAGAGTCAGCCATGAAAGCGGCTCTTTCTGCGTCCACATCGGCTGCGAAGGAAGCGCGGAACTTCGCCCGGTCGAGGAACAAATAGCCGTCTTGCGGAGGCAGTATCGGCGGTACGGGTGCGCCGGGCGGCGGATCTTTGATAAGCGTTGCCACGGACTCGCCCTTGTCCGGAGCAAAGGCGGTGATATATAGGACGTTCCCGGTGGGCGGCCCCCGCCAGAATCAAGGCCGCCCAGAAGAGGTTTCAGTTATTTCGCTGCATCGATTCGATGTGCTTATCTAAGTTACTGATACGCAACTGTACTTCTGAGGAGTGTCCCTGGCTCATACTCCAGAACAAGGCCCCCCAGGACGGCATCTCTTTCGCGCTATGGGTCGGCAAGCGTACGTCACCCTCTATCGCGCTTCTAACGCGATCGGAGGGATATCTGTTGCCATTCTTTTTGGCAAGAGCCGTGAGATCCGGTGGTGGGACTCTTAGCGCCTCAGCAGCTGGACCGTTTCCCTTGCCATCCTTGCCGTGGCAGACGACGCAATATGCGGTGTACATCTCTTGAGCCGACGCTGGCGACGTCGGCTTCACCGGCGCATACTCGATCCGCCTTTGCTGAGATTCAGCAAGTGCGGCAAGACAAAGGAGGAGGACAACGAGTGAAAAGACTCTGCGAATGGACATCGCTCCCTCCTTTCCCCGTGCCTAATGAGACACGGTACGTAAGGTTCAACTTCAGGAGTTCTGTGTGGGATCCCCCATCCCTCTACATTCATTATCCTCTTTTTGCGGGTGTTTGGCGCAAATTGGCAACTGCACGTAACTTATTGCTATAACGGGGGTTGGTCGTTGGAAAGGTCGCTACCTCTGGGACGGGTTATGCTGCCAACTGTTGCCCAGCTGTTGCAAAATCTCGATTGCACTCATCGAGGGTCTTGAAGGTAATCGAACATCGTTATCGCGTCTTCGTCTGGCCCTTCAAGATCCGCACGATCGCAACTATCGTGTTCCAATTCCGTGTAGTCGCCGGCACGCCGTAAAGCTTGTCGATCTGGCCAAGACACCCAATCGTCTTCATATGGCGACGATACATTCCAAACACAAATTGGCCTTTTGACGCCATCACCTGTACCAACCACTCCCCGTCGGTGGGAAACGTGACTGGAAGCGGCGCCCGGAGACCACCGGCTTTCGATAGGATGCTCACGAACCGAACTACGTCCGGGGGTGACGGCTCAGTCCCAAACGGATTCACCTTCTCTAGGCGGATAAGATCGCGGCCATCGCACAGCACAACTTGCGTGCTGAACGGCAGCTTGCGGAGCAATGCAGTACGGAACTTTGCTCGAGATCCAGGTTTACGAACGACAAACGTGCCCGCAGCACCCACATTTACGACATCATAGGCGTTTAGTTCTCGTGCGACGATGCTCGGGCGAAACGTTTTGTGTCCACCAACATTTACTCCTCGGAGGAAAACAATGAGAGCCATACCTCGGATTATGGCGAAAAAGCAAAGGCGACGCTATGACAACTTTACGTTTGCACCTGCGGATGATTGAGTGACTGACTCCTGGTTGACGCTAAATCCCGATAACGCTCAAAACCACCCAATCGCGTCGATCACGTTGGCGTCGGCCAAGCCGGGGGACCCCACCAGCAAAGCTTCGAGACCTGCCTCTCGATTTCGGCAATTCTTGTCAAGCCCCTGTTTTGACGATTTTCCGCGTAAGCCATTGAATTGGACAGCAAAATAAAGTCGGGAAAGTTGTCCTATAAGCAGGTTGGAATTGATATAATAGAACTATAGATAAGAAAAGGGCGCGGCATTCCTCCGCGCCCTTTCTTATTGCTGTGCCCGTATACCAAGACGGCCAGGACCTAAACTTAAGTTCAGGCGCTTAGCGGGCGTGACCCTGAGCGCAGTCGAAGGGGCGAGCCCGCTGCCGAAATCCTGAGCGAAGCGAATGGAGCTAGTAAGTCCTTATTCCGGAATATTTTACGAATAAGTCCTTCAAACCCAAAGATTTGAAAGGAATTTTTCTACAAATCTATGATTCTAAAGGGTCGGTATATTAATTTTTTTTGCGACACCGTGTAATGACTCCTGGACTAAAGTGGGAAAGTAAAGCTAAGTCCTTATTCCTGAATATTTTACAAATAAGTCCTTATTCCTGAATATTTTACGTGAAAATGGGGGGGGGAGGGGGGTGGACAAGGTGCCCCAGGTTCGCGCCCGTTCTTTGGGCGCTAACCTGGGCGAAGGCTAACCTGGGCGGTACCCCGATCGTGTACACTCAGCGTCCAACGCCCCGTCCCCAAACGGCCACTCCCGCCGCCGCCAGGCCCGCGCACAATAGACGACAATCCCCACCACCAGAATCACTGCCGCGTACCGGATCTCGCGCAGAAAGTCCCTGCGCGAAACCAGAATGAAAACGAAGCTCCCCGCCGCCACCAGCGCCGGCACCGGATAAAGCCACATCCGAAATGGACGATCCATCTCCGGACGCCGGATGCGCAGCACAATCACGCCAATGCTCTGCAGCAGAAATTGCATGATGATTCGGATCACCACCAGCGCCGCAATCAAATCCGCCAGCCGCAGAAAACAGAACAGCGCCGCCACGCCCGCCAGCGCCAGCAAAGAAACATAAGGAAACTGATGCACCGGATGCACCCGGGCAAACGCCCGAAAATAATTTCCGTCCACCGCCGCCGCGTAAGGCACGCGCGAATAGCCCAGCGTCAACGAAAACACCGACGCGAACGCCGCCCACATCACCAGCGCCGACACCACTCCGCCCGCCCCATGCCCGTAGATTCTCTGCATAAAAGCGGAAACCACGTATAACTTGCTGTTCGACGCTCCCGGCTGCGCCAGTTCCCGCCACGGCACCACGCCAAGAATGCTGATGTTCATCACCACATATAGACATGCCACCAACAGAATGGATAGCAATAACGCCCGCGGAATATTTTTCCCCGGATTCTTGATCTCACCTCCGAGGAAACAAACGTTGTAGTAGCCCCAATAGTCATAAGTGATGATCAGCATCGCCCCGCCCAATCCATGAAAGAAGTCACGCGAAAACGAAAAGGCGCCTGGAGGAAAATCAAATGCCTGCCGCGCATTGAAATGGGTGAGGCCGGCGAAGATGATCCACCCGATCGTCCCCATCACGCCCACCCAAAGCAGTTTCGAAAGCCATGAGATTGCCGTGATCCGCCGGTAAAGCAGAAACGCCGTGAACAGGCACACGCCAATCGCCAGCAGAGTCGCAGGCATTGCGACCCAGGTTAACTGCAGTTGGCCGAGCAGCGGCAGATTCAGGCTGAACGTGCGCGCCGACCAAACCCGCTCCAGTCCCGGCCAGAAGAAAGAGGAGTACTGCGAGAGCCCCACCGCTCCCGAGGCAATTGAAAGCGGAGCGCTGAATGAGAGTTGCCAGACAAAGAGGAACGAAACAGCGCGTCCCAACTTTTGCGGCCCGTAGATCTCTCTCAAATATCGATACGACCCCCCCGACCCCGGCATCGCAGCGCCGAGCTCCGCCCAAACCAGCCCATCGCAGGCGGCCAGCACCGCGCCCAGCACCCACCCCAGCATCGCCTGCGGACCGCCCATCGCGGTGACGATCAGCGGAATCGTAATAAACGGTCCCACGCCGATCATGTCGATCATGTTCAGCGCAGTGGCCGAGCTCAGGCCAATGCCGCGGACGAGTTGCCGCTTGGTGTCGGGTCCGCGTTCGAGCGGAATTGTCATGAAGTCGTTATCAAGTCGTTGGTCGATGATGTTAGTCGTTGGCTAACTAATCGCTGGTTGTTCGATGTTGGTCGTTTGTAACTACTCCCCGAACGACTAACGACCGACGACTAACGACTGCTGACCAGATTCACAAACAACCGCACCGCTCCCGGCACGCCCGCCGGCAGTTGCCGGAAGAACGCATATCCCGTATAGATATACGTCCCCTTGCCGTAGTGCGCCACCAGCAGTCCGCCTTTCTGCTCGTTTTCTCCCGGATCATGCGATTCGAGCAGCGGAGTAAAGTTGCTGTCCCACTGCGACATGAAGTACAGCCCGCGCTCCTGCACCCAGCCCTCGAAATCTTTCTGCGTAATTTCATTGGGAGTATGAAAGATCGGGTTCGCGGGATCGAGAATCGCAACCGGAGCCTCCTCCACCGAAACCCGCGCCCGCCCGAGCGTTGCCGGATACGGCGTGTATTTGCCCGAATTAAAATCGATCGGCACCCCAAACGATCCCAGCGTGTTGTATTGCACGACCAAGCGCCCACCCTTCTCGACGAAATCGAGCAGCCGCTTGTTGTTGTCAATCACGCCTTTCTGGGTATCATAAGCGCGGATGCCCAGCACGATCGTCTGGTACTTGCTCAGGTCCTCGCTTGCCAACTTGTCAGCCGGAATCATCGTGACATTCATTCCGATCTGTTCGAGCACCGTCGGAATGTCATCGCCCGCGCCCATGATGTATCCAAGTTTTAGGTCCTTGGGGATCTTCACATCCACGATCGAAACGCGCTGCACGGCCGGCTGGTAGTAATAAAAGGTGCCGAGATCTTCGCGCGTAACGACCGTATATCCTTCGCCGTAGGCCTTGTCCCCGCTCGTGAGTTCCGCTCGAATATGAGTCTGGCTTTCCTTTAACTCGGGAGGGAAAACCTGGAATGAAACGTCCTTTGACTCATCTTTGGGAATCTCAACGGATTCACGCGCCGGCTCCGCGCGCCAGCCCTCGGGGACTTTCAGTTCAATCTGCGCGTGGGAGCCGCTACTCTGATCGCTAGCCGTGCTCTTGACGCTTCTGCTGCCGCGCAGGTCGTTGGGAACCACGTCGCTGGAAGGCGTCAATGCAATGGAAAATTCCGGCGCCACTGCCAGAGGACGTTTCGCCACTCCCGATGCGCTCTTGTAACGCACCATGCAGTTCGCAAGAACTAGCGGGCCCTGCTCAAACCTTGCGACTACTTCGACAGGTGGAGGAGGAAATGGAAGGGTTTGGAATGCCGGTTCATCGATGACGTTGAGCGTATCTCTCTCTGGATCGTGGCGGTGCCAGTACGGCCGGGTAATCTGCGCCGATGAAGGGACATGCACTCTAAAATGAACTGTCAATCCGTTCTCCGATCGGGTCGTACTCAGAACGTCTGACTTCCAGTCCGGAGGCAGCTGCAGACTTATATTTGCTTTTTCCGTGGATGCATTTGCAGCCGAAAGCTTTGCTGTGACTTCAAACGGTTTGCCCGGCACCGCCATGAAAGCATTGTCAGGGCTTGTGCCGACCTCAGCGTCCACCACAGCGCTGAGTTCCGCGCCCACTGCCAAGGCGCGCGCTTTCTCAATGTCTCGCCACAATCGTTGCAGCAGCTCGACCTGAAAATCCTTCTTTGCTTCTGACGACAGTTGCGATCCCAGAATCTGGTTATAAAGCCGTACGGTCAGACTACTCGCTCTGGCGAGCGGCGGCTCGGTCGAGGCTGGCGTTTTGTCAGCGATTGCGGCAGCCTCGTCAATGTTGGTCTTGATTTCAATTAACTTCGCTCGCAGCCACGGCACTTTCTTCTCTTCATCTCCCAGCCTCGACGCCAGCCCCGGCAGCGTGGTATCGATGCCGTCGAAGAAGTCCTGTTCGTGGCTGTCTTTGTCTTTTGGAGATTCAACGACCGAATCCACCAGCTTGTAATGGGCAAATCGATCGCCCTTGGGAAGCGAAACGCCACCGAGCGCTTGCGATTGCTGATGGCGCAATCCCTCGACCGCAAACTGCACGTAGGACTCGCCCAGCACCGGATCTTCCTTGCCGGTGTTCAGCCTGACCGTGTAATTGGCCGCGTCGCAGGTCGAAGCTCCGAAGCCGCATACGTTTCCGATGTACAGCTTCTGCGGCTGCCAGGGCTGCAATCCCTCTTTGATCTGCTCTGGAAACCGCTTCGGATCTCCCGCTGCACGAAACGCTTCTTTGGTCAGGATCGCCGACGCCTGGTGGTGTCCATGCCCATCGCGCTCCGTTCCTGAAAAGCGCGCAATCAGCACATCCGGACGAAACGTGCGGACCACGCGCACGATGTCGGCGAGGGCGATGTCATGCCCTTGCCATTTCTGAAAAGTCTCTTCTGGAGTTTTCGAATATCCAAAATCCGCGACTCGCGAAAACCGTTGCTCCACGCCGTAGTAGCGGTCAGCCGCCAACACCTCTAGAGTCCGCACCACGCCGAGTACATCGAACAGATTGCTGCCCAGCTTGTTTTGTCCGCCTTCGCCGCGATTGAGCGTCATCAGCAAAGTCGACACACCCTTGCCCCGCGCCTCCAGCGTCAACATGCCACCATCTTCGTCATCAGGATGCGCATCCACTTGCATCAGCCGCGCCGTCGTCTGCAAGCGCCGGAGCATGAGCTTCAGTCCGGCCGCACCCGTTTCCTGTGGGAGCGGCTCATAGTAGCGATCGACGTTAGGATTGCCCGCCGTTCCTTCCCGAGTCTGCGCTGCGGATATCGCGGCCGCAGCCGCCAGCGCTACCAGCAGCGTCGCAGTCGCAAATCTGCCGCGTACCGATCGAAGCCCGGACTTTTTCAGCACTCGAAACATGACCATCTGATGGATCTTCCTCAAAGAAAGGAGCAATTATATTCCGCTGTTTCATGTAGCCGCGGGCGTCCCGCCCGATAACTGTCGCCCGCAAACAACCTGTAGCGGGTGCCCCACTCATTCGCGCTCTTTGTCTGTGCGAATGTGTGGGAGGCGGGAAATCGCGACCAACTAATCACTAATCAGCGCCGCCGACGATCCCACCCACGCCATATTCTTGTTCTGATCCACGCCCATCATCAGGCCGCGGCCCATGCGCACGATCGTCAGCACCGGGACCAACTCGCGTAGCCACACATACATGATCCGCAATTCGACCTTGGTCGCGCCGTGCGGTGTCTCCACCACCGGCGTGAAATTCAATCGCTCCTGCAGAATGTATTCGCTGCGTTTCCCCTCAGGGATCGCCTCAATTTCTTTCCGCGACGGCGCAATCACCACGCCCAATCCGGCAAACGAATACAGCGGCTTGAGCACAAAGTTCTCCAGGTCCGCCGGCATTTCCGTCAATTGATCCAGAAACCATGTCCGCGGCACCGACGGATGCTTCAAAAAAGGAATCGAATACTTGCTCATACGGAAATACCAGTTCGGATGCCCCGCCCACTCCACATCCAGCTCATCCCGAAAATCAAACGGCAAGGCCACGCCCTTGCGTTCCAGTTCATCCACAATGGTGCGGTTATAAATCCGCTCAATCGGAATCTGCTTGCCGCCATCCTCATAAAACAGCTGCCGCTCCTGTTTGCGAATCTTCGTGATGCACACCGTGCGAATCCCGAGCAGCTTCTCCGTCAGCAAAAAATCCGGACGCGTCTTCTGCTCCTCCGGATGCACCTCCATCAGCACCACATTCGCCGGATCGTGCCCCGCGACAATCGCGTCCCGCAAAAGCCGCTGGTAGGAAGGCGAGTCCAGCCCGCTCAAAAAGTAGCAAAGCTTCCGATCGAGTGCGAACACGTCGACGTAAGCCTGTGCTAATACCGGCTGATACGCGTAAAGCGAAGGGAAGGCCTGTAACTCGACCAGTTTCGGTTGTAACTCGCCCGCGGAATCCCGCACCAGGCCGAAGTCCACCTGAATAAACATCGGATGCGGCGGTTCATTCGGCACCCGAAACTTCGCCGGAATCGAAGCCTCCGAGCGCTCCCGGTACTCCGGATTCTCCACCAACTGCCGGATCAGCGCTTTCCCATCCTCCCCCATGCGCTCGACCAGCGCGTGCGGAAAGAAGCAAGGCGTCTCGCAAAGCGCGAATGGAACTTCGATCCCGCACCGAGAAGTCATCTCGCGCCGCAACCGCTCGTACTTTTCGGGAGTGAATCGCGAATTGAAGTCTTGCCGGTAGGAGGGAATCATAGAAGCTCGTGTGGCGACGGGCGACCTCGCCCGTCCAAGGCCGATGGCAGCCCTGACCGGGCGTTTACCACTGAACCACCTTGGCATCGCTAGAGCGATGCCCTGATACGAAGCGCGAGGTCCTTACGCAGCCGCTAAGAGCTAAGAGCTAAGAGCCACCTCTACGCCTCAATCAAAAACTGGCCGCCGCGCATGATCTGCTCGCCATCGACCCAGATATCAAACTTCCGTCCCACCACATCGATGTGCGTCGACGAAAACCACTCCGCCCCGGTGTGCGCCCCATACGGATTTCCAAACGCAATGTGGACGCCCGGGTATTTCTCATCCTGCAGGATCTCCCCGATCACATCTTTCAGTTCGATGTTCGTCCCAATGGCAAACTCGCCTACCCGGTTGCTGTTCTCATCGGTATGGGTGTAAGCCCAGAAATCGTCTTTCAATTCCTGGTTCGCCGAATGCGCTTCGATCACGCGATTTTCCTTCACGGTGATGGTCAGGGGATTCGCCTTCAAGTCGCCAAACTTACGGCACAAATAATCGCCCACCACTCCATCAATCACAAACGTTCCATTCACCTCGCCCGGCGTAGTGAACACTTCACCTCCTGGCAGGTTTCCCCACTTTTCCGTACTGATAATCCCGCTCGTTTTCACCCACCGGTAATTCGGACTCAAATCCGCCACCAGGTCCGTACCCGCCGGCGTCTTCGCCCGGATTTGCTTCGCCTTGCGCACCCTCTCCAGTACCTTCAGGCTCAGCCGGTCCACCTTCAGGAAGTCCGCACGCATGCCTTCCAGCATGATTCGCTTGTTGACGTTGACCATGTGGGCGTGCCGGATCTTTCGCCGATTCACCACGTCCGTCATCTGCATGCGCGACTTCAGTTCGTTGATCTGCGCCTGCACCGCAAAAATGCTGACCTGGCTCGACTCCAGATCCTCCGCGATCGCGAGCGGCAAATCCGTCAGCGGACGGGCCGCCACATCCTCCAGCACCCACGTCTGGTAACGGCAGCCCACCTCTTCCAGTTCGCGCACCAACGCCGCCGCAATCTCCAAGCTCACTTCATCTGTAATGACGGTGACTTTTTCCGAAGGCCCGACGCGCAGGCACACGCGCACCGCATTCCGCGCTCCCGGCGTCAGTTGCGGGTCAAAAGCCATCTGATTCAGTTGTCGGTTGGATTGTTCCGCAATATTCAAGAAAGTCTTCATCAAGCTCATCAGCCGGTCCTGGCCGTGGGCAAGCTATCCGCCTCGTCCACGCCCACCTCAGTCTCCTCTATGATGTAGTCCACCACGGCTTTCATGTCGCCGGTTTTGCGGTACACGTCCAACTGCCGGTCCGCACCCGTGCCCATCTGCATGATCTCACGGATGTACTCCACTTCTTCGCGGCAATCCAGTTCGTCCAGAACATCATCCACGAATTCCAGGTACTCTTCGATTAGTTCGCGTTCGGGAACTTCCATCGACTTGCCGAAGTCGATCAGTTTTCCATTGATCCCATAGCGCGCCGCTCGCCACTTGTTCTCCATCAGCAGCGACCTCCGGTACAGCCGGAAACCCTGGTTCTGCGAGTACAGCTTGTACAGCTTCGCCACCGTCGCCTGGATCAGCGCCGCCAGCGCAATCGTCTCGTCCACCCGCATCGGAAGATCGCACACCCGAAACTCCAGCGTGTCGAAGAATGGATGCGGCCGGATGTCCCACCAGATTTTTTTCGCGTTATCGATCGAGTTCGTCTTCACCAGCAACTTGACGTAATTCTCATATTCGCCCCAGCTCGGAAAATAATCCGGCAGGTTCGTCCGCGGAAACTTGTCGAACACCTTGCAGCGGTATGATTTCAGCCCCGTATCCATCCCCAGCCAGAAAGGCGAATTCGAGGACAATGCCAGCAGGTGCGGCACAAAATACCGTGCATGATTCATCATCTGGATCAGCGTCTCGCGATCCTCGATGCCGACATGCACGTGCAGCCCGAAAATCAGGTTGGCCCGGGCCACCAGTTGCATATCCTCCACAATGTTTTTGTAGCGCTCGCCCTCCGTAAGTGCCTGCATGCGCCAGTCCGCGAACGGATGCGTTGCCGCCGAAGCCAGCCGCAGCCCATTCTCCCGCGACAGCCGGATCATGTGCCGCCGCAGATTCTTCAGCTCTTCCCGGGCTTCCTTAATATTGGTGCAAACCGAAGTCCCCACTTCCACCACCGATTGGTGCATCTCCGTCTTGACCCGTTCCTGCAGGATCAATTTGCCCTTCTCGATGATCTCGGCGTGAATGTGCGACCGAAGATCCCGAGTCTCAGGATCGACAGTCTGATATTCTTCTTCGATTCCCAGCGTGAATGTAGGCTTCATCGCGGCATCCAGAGCTGCCAGGCAGGGGAGTATCTGGCAGAAGTTGTATAAGTATACCAATCTCGGCCGTGCACATGCGGATAACTTGCGTAGGGACAGCCGCCCTCGGCTGTCCAGCCGGGCAAAGCCCGGCCGATGCCGTCGCCAGCTATTAAATTGTCAATCGAAACAAGGAGGTGCGTGCAGACCTTCCGGCGAAGCCTACGCCTTCGTACGCACTTTTGGCGCCTGGAACTCCACCCACTTCGGCCCATTCAAGAATGCCGCCCAGCGCAACTCCTCCACCGGATTCTCCCCGCCAAGCGCCTTCTTCACCGCCATCTCCGCCACGGCGTCTACCACCCACTCGAAATTCTGCTGCCCCACCGACGTAACCTCCGCATCCGGCGCCGGATTCATAAAGTCAATCGCATACGGGACGCCATCCTCCACCGCAAACTCCACCGTGTTCAGGTCGTAGCCGAGCGCGCGGCACAACGCCACCGCATCTTCCTCGATCCGCTCCTTTAACTTCGTTCCCGGCTGCGGGTTTCCCTTCACATATCGCTCATGATGCAGAGCCTTCGGATCGTACTTCATGATGTAGACTTTTTCCTGCCCCACCACGTAACAGCGGTAATAATCCTCAAACTCCACGCCATGCTGCAACGTCATGCAAAGGTCGCCCGTCTGATTGTAGTTGTGGAAAAACTCTTCTGGAGAATGCACCTTATACACGTGCTTCCATCCGCCGCCCGAGTAAGGCTTCAAGAACGCGGGAAACCCAACATAGGCAAATATCTCTTCCCAATTCAGCGGGTAGATCAAATTCCGCATGGATTGATGGGTAGTATCCGGCGGATGCTCATGGTGCGGCAAAATCACCGTAGGCGGAATCGCCACGCCCATCTTGTGCGCCAGCGCATAGTTAAAAAACTTGTCGTCCGCCGTCCACCAGAACGGATTGTTGATCACAATCGTCCCCTGCAGCATCGCGTTCTTCAAATAGGCCCGGTAAAAAGGAATGTCCTGCGAAATCCGGTCAATGATGACGTCGTACTTCTTCGGCTCATCCATCCGGATGCCGCCAATCTTCACAAATTCAGCGGTAACGCCCTCGGCCTTCATCGAGTTAATCTTCTCGACCAAAGCCGGCGGAAACGTACTCTCCATTCCAAAAAGAATTCCGATTTTCTTGGTTGCCATAATCAGCATCCTCTCCTCAATCTCGCTAGTGGAGCGACGGGCGTCCCCGCCCGTCCGCCTTGCTGCCAACGGACGGGCGGGGACGCCCATCGCTCCACTAAAAATACTTCCACGCCATCCGCTGCCACAGCGGCCAATCATGCCTGCTGTTATCCCCGTAGATATCGAGCCAATGCGGAATCCCCTTGCCATGCAGAATTCCAGCCATCTTAATGTTCGCGTCCAGGCACATGTCCCAGTTCGACGTTCCCAGCACAATCTTCATCCGCCGCAACTGGCTCAGGAGCCCCTCATCGCTCATGTTCGGCAAATAGTCCGGCGGGTTGTTGAAGTAGACATTGTCGTCGTAATAGCCGTCGAGAAATCTCTTGATGTCAAACGACCCGCTCATGGTCACACAAGCCGAAACCATATCCGGATGCTTCATCGAAAAATTCAACGCGTGATAGCCGCCAAAACTGCATCCCGTCACCGCGACCTGCGGAGCCCAGTTCTTCCACTTCAAATAAGGAAGAAACTCTCTGATCACGTAACGCTCGTACTGCACATGCCGCCAGATCCGCGCTCCCGGATGCACACTCTTGTTGTACCAGCTCTCGCCGTCGACGCTGTCCACGCAGAACACCTGGATCGCGCCCGCTTCCAGTTTCCCGCTCAGCGCCCGGATCATCCCCGCATCTTCATACTCAAAAAAACGTCCCATGGAGGTCGGAAAAACGAGGATCGGTTGCCCGGCGCGCCCGAACACCAGCGACTCCATGTCGCGCCCCAATTCGTGGCTAAATTGTTTGTTGTATTCGCGGTTCATGGGCGCGAGGATTGTAACCTATTGCCTGGTCGAAGGCATCCTTGTGCCGTAGCGATGCGGCTCGCCGCGTGTGCATGCAATGAGAATCCGGAAATTGAGGAAAGCGAAGCAAGTCTCGCGCTTTTCGAGAAGAGGGGCCCTTCGCCGCGATCGCCACAAACTTTGTCACCACCATCTACCGCAAACCCGACCGCGGATTGATTCCCAAATGTTTCAGCTTCGATTGCAGAGTTGTCCGCTTCAATCCCAACCGCATGGCTGCCCCTCTCAGCCCGCCAATCTGCCCGTTGCTCTCCCGCAAAGCCCGCAGAATGTGCTCGCGTTCCGCCGTCTCCAGAGTTTCATCCGCGCTTTTCTTGTCCGTAGTAATCGGCTCCAGTTCGCTTAACGGCGCCACCAGCACCGAACCTTGCGTCAGAATCACCGACCGCTCGATAAAATTCTCCAACTCCCGCACATTACCCGGCCACTCCCACTCCATCAGTGCATCCATGGTTCTCTTTGGAACGCTGGTGATCGACTTGTTCATCCGCCGGGCGAACTTCTGCACAAAATGTTCCACCAGCAACCGGATGTCCTCCCGCCGTTCCCGTAAGGGTGGCACGCGGATCGGAAAGACGTTCAGCCGGTAATACAAATCGCTGCGGAACTCGTTCTGGCGCACGACCTCAGCCAAATCGCGGTTGGTGGCCGCAATCAAGCGAAAGTCCACCTTCAACGTTTGCGTTCCACCCAACCGCTCGAATTCCCGGTCCTGTAAAACGCGTAACAGCTTCGGCTGCAGCGCCAGCGGAATCTCCCCGATCTCGTCCAGAAACAGTGTGCCCTTGTCGGCCAGTTCGATCCGGCCAATCTTCTTGCTCACCGCTCCCGTGAACGCGCCCTTCTCATTCCCGAATAACTCGCTCTCCAGCAGCCCGGTGGGAATCGCCGCGCAATTCAATTTGATGAAACTGTTATCGGCGCGCAGGCTCAAGCGGTGGATTGCCCGCGCCAACAGTTCCTTCCCTGTGCCCGTCTCACCAAGCAGCAGCACGGTGGCATCGCTGGCCGCCACTTTGCCCACCTGCTCCCTGACGACTTGCAAGGCCTTGCTCTGTCCGATGATGTCCCCGAATCCCAGTTCCGTATCGATTTCCTGCTCCAGATAAAGCTTTTCTTCCGTCAGCTTTTTCTTGGCTTCGCGCAACGCTTCGCTTGCTTCCCGCAACTCGGTTACGTCCATGCTGGCGCCAGTGAGTCCAATCACCGCGCCCGCCGAGTCCAAGACCGGTTCGATCGTCGTATTGAGGTACTTCTTCCTGCCACCGAAAGTGACCTGTATTTCATCGCACACTCCCACCCCAGTTTCCAGCACCCGTCGCCGGACTTCCGTGATGCGCGCAGCCTCCTCCGGGTCGAAGACTTCGCCAACGGTCTTTCCCAACTCTTCTCTCGCGGTCAATGGAAGCTGCGAATTGTACATCCAGGTGCAGCGCAAATCCCGGTCCAGGTTGTACACCGCAATCGGAGAATTCTTTAGTGCCACCCGGAACCGTTCCTCGCTCTGCCGCAGGGCCTCCTCGGCGCACTTGCGCTCGGTGATGTCCTGTACCAGACCCATCTGCCATCGGTGCGTCTCTCCTTTACTCCACATCGCCACCACCAGAATCCTCACCCAGCGCACCGATCCATCCGGGCGAAAATACCTTTTGTCCGTCTCGTAACTTGCCGCCTTTTCCTCGGCCAGTTGCTGCAGGTATCCGCTGGTTTGCCCAATATCATCGGAGTGGGTAATGCTCCTTACGTCGGTCCCCAGCAGCTCTTCTTTACTGCGCCCGGTGATTTCGCAGTACTTCGGATTGACTTGCAGAATTTGCCCAGTGCGCGAATCCACCAGAGCAATGCCCACCGGAGACCGCTCGTACACCGTCCGGAATCGCAGTTCGCTCTCCCGTAACGCTGTCTCCGCCCGCTTCCGTGCCGTGATGTCCCGCGACACGGACACGACATATTCCCGGTCCAGTCGCACCTGTCGCATATTCACTTCCACCGGAAACGTTGTTCCATCTTTCCGTCGGTGCGTTGTCTCAAAGATTGCGAACCCTGATTCCCGCAGCTGCTGCCTCACGCGAGCGACGAAACTTTCGCCGGCATCCGGGTCGATGTCAAAAACCGTCATCGACAACAGTTCTTCCCGGCTGTATCCCAGCTCCGCATAGGACCGCTCATTCACATCGAGGAAACGCAGCGTCTCCGGATCGATCACCTTAATGGCATCGTTCGATTGGTCCAGCAGCGTCCGGAACAGCGTCAATTCGCGGAGCGTCTGCTCCCGCTCTTGCGCCGTCTTCAGCAGCTCTTCGTTGGTCGCGCGTAATGCCTTCTCCGCCCGCACCCGTTCCGTGACGTCGCGCGCCATCCCTCGCACCATCGGCGTCTCCGCTCCCTCGGTTCGCAGCGTGTTGTGATACTCCCAGATCCGCTGCTCTCCCGATCGCGTCATCACCGCCAACAGGCCGCGAGACTCGCCCGTGCGCTCAATCTCGCGCAGATAGACATCGAACTGAGCGCGGAATTGCGGATCAACAAAATCCCGCATCGGCTTCCGCATCATTTCTTCTACGCTGTAACCCAGCAGACGCGCCGGAACGGGATTGACCGACAGGATTCGGCCTTCGAGGTCGTGGACGCACAGCAGGTCTTGGCTGTGCTCAACCAGATCGCGATACCAGTCTGCGTTTTCTTCCAGGGCCCGCCGGATCGGGTCCCACGCGACTGGCACTTCTTCCGGAAAATGGCGCTTCCGTTCCCCAGGGTGCAATGCCATGGCTCACCCCTAAGCGAGCCGCCTGGACTCGTATATTCTGATCGGCCAGATCAAATTCCAGCGCCCGCCCCAATTTTTATTCCCAGAGGTTCTTCGAGTTCTAAGATGGGCCCATTGAACTTGTCCGAGTCCAGAACCTGACCTCGGACTTATGCGGGAGTATAGCGGAACATCATTTTCGTTACACTGGCCTATCAGTGCTATCTTAGAAGGGAAACTCTGATTGATTAAGTTGGTTCCCGGATAGCTTTGGAAGGGGGATGGCTTTCAGCTATGGTCGCCCCTTCATAGCATCCAGTCCATCGCAGGGGATTGATCAGCGCATCCATCGTAATCGTGAAATGTGGGGCAGCCCTCGTCTTGGTTGGTGCTGCCTTCAAAAGCAACGGTACTCTACAATTCCCGATCTGAGATGTGGGCCACGCGCCCAGTTCGCCGGTCAATAGTAGGCTTTTTCCACAGCCTTGGCTTTTGATTTCATCACATTTTTTCAGTTCAATCGTCACAGACAGCCGCAAGCGATCTTCAATACGATCGGCTCGTTAAGGGAAGAGCGGTTCACGCCGCGATCGACAGTACCTGGCCCAGTTCGATCAACAGCGTGGATGAGCAAGTACCGAAGACGCCGCCTCGCTCGCAATGGTTCTGACAGAAACTTTCTCATTGCGGAGATGTCGAAGTCCGTTCAAAAAGCTCAGTTCGAGCATACGTCCCATCAGTTTCCCTGAGGTAGAAAGAGGATGAATCACTACGAGTTAGGCAGATTGCCAGCAGCAGAACTGGAAGCTAACTCGACTTGTACCTTTGCCCGCAGCCTAACGTCAATGTGCGCTCCATGGCTGTCTGTCTTTGATTTTCGAAATGTGTGCAATATCACTCTTGTCCAAATTAGGTTTTGAGCGGCGGGGGTAGAACTCTGCTACGGTTTGCGTTGCGAGACGTGAATCGTAGGGAGGGCCACCACCGCCGTGATACGAGTATCCAGCATTTTCAGC
>JBEKYF010000012.1:0-63551 GCA_049511255.1 Terriglobales bacterium
CTTGGTGACCCAACTTGGACAGCAGAATGGCAACCTCAACCTGGAACCGAGCTGCGAAGACCAGAAATGCCCCATTTTTCTTCAGTCCCACACTTCCATCCCGGCTAATTTGGACAGCAGTGCGGGAAAGTATAACGCTGGTTTGTCTTTTAACATTGACCGAATTAACTGGGGGTGCGCCACTTCTCGCGCTTTTCGAGAAGTGGCCTGCCGGACACCGTTCGCCACCATCTTACGCGGCCCGGTGGTCTAATTCTGAAGATGAAAATTCAGCCGCCGACTGCCTGAAATCGGGACGCACGGTGTCGGCTGTCCGCGGCCCACTTATCGAAAAGCGCGAGAAGTGGGGCACGCCTGCCCTTGCAAAACAATCAGCGTATGTTCTTCCCTACCCACTCCTCAATTCTCACCAGCGCTTTGTTCAGGTTCTCCAGCGAGTTGGCGACGCTGAAGCGGAGATAGCCTTCTCCGTATGCGCCGAAGGCGGTGCCGGAGAGGCAGGCGACACCGGCTTGTTCGAGCAGCGCGTCGGCCAGTTTCTTGGAAGGCCAGCCAGTCTTCTTAATGTTGGGGAAGGCGTAGAACGCGCCTTTGGGGATCAGACAGGAGAAGCCTTTGATCTTGTTCAGGCCGGCGACGAAGACGTCGCGGCGGCGCTTGAACTCAGCGTTCATTTTGTCGACGGACGATTGATCGCCGCGCAGCGCTTCAATTCCCGCGACCTGCGTGAAGCTGGCGGTGCAGGAAATCGAGTTCGTGTTCAGCCGCGCTATTTGGGTGGCCAGATCTGGGCGCATTACGCCGTAGCCCAGGCGCCATCCGGTCATGGCGTAGGTTTTGGAGAAGCCGTCGAGCAGAATGGTGCGCTCTTTGAAGCCGGGTACGCTCATGATGGAGAAGTCTTCGACTTCATGCTCTCCATCCGAAAAGATGAGGCGGCTGTATATTTCGTCGGAGAGAACCATGATGTTGCGGTCTCCGATGGCCTCGGCGATTGCGAAAATGTCTTTCCTGGTGAGCACGCCGCCGGTCGGGTTGTGCGGCGAGTTCAGGATGATCAACCTGGTGCGGTCGGTAATCAGCGATGCCAGCTCTTTGACGTCGACGGAGAAGCCGCGTTCTTCGCGGAGCGGAATTGCGATTGCACGTCCGCCGACATAATCGATCATGGATTCATAGATGGGAAAGCCGGGGTTAGGGTAAATGACTTCATCTCCAACATCAATCAATGCCAGCATGGTGAAGAAAATAATTGGCTTGCCGCCTGGGACAACAACAACTTCCTCGCTTGAAACCGGAACTTTGCGGGTACGGCTGACGTAGTCGGCAATAGCCCGGCGCAGGTCGGGCAGGCCGGCGGAGGGGCCGTAGTGAGTCCATCCCTTGTGGAGCGCGTCGACACCGGCCTGGATGACATTGGCGGGCGTGTCGAAATCGGGTTCGCCAATTTCGAGGTGGATGATCTCTTTGCCCTGTTTTTCGAGCGCGCGGGCGCGGTTCAGGACTTCAAAAGCGGTTTCCGTGCCGAGCCGCGACATCCGGCTGGCTAGACGCAATTCGAGTTGAGTAGTTGGCATAGCGGCGGTTGGCATTATAGCCCCTCGAGGCTGGCTTGGCCCTTATTCGATTGTCACGCGAGTGACGAGGATGGGTCAATTGCTGGCATCACAGCGGCTTGTGATGTTAAAGGCGAAGTCAAAAGTAAGAAGTCAGATTGAAGAAGTAAACAACCCCATCCGTCCCACGGAGCCGGTTTTCACTTCTTCAATCTGACTTCTGACTTTGTCTTATTCGGAAATCGTGCTCTCTTCACTCTGCGCCCGCAGGACGCGATCGACCGAATACGGGGCACGCTGGGCAGGCTCGTGATAATGGCGCACCTGCATTTCTCCGAGCAGGCCGATGGCGAGCATGTTCAGGCCCGCCAGCAACAGGACGGCGGAGAACATCATCAGCGGGCCGTGCTGGGTCATCACATCGGCTTGGTGCAGGAGCTTCTGCAGAATGAGCCAGCCGGAGATGGCGCACCCCGCAAAAATGCTGAACATTCCCACCGTGCCGAAGAAGTGTAAAGGGCGCGAAAGATATCTGAGCAGGAAGCGGATGGTGATGAGGTCGAAGAAAACACGGAAGGTGCGGGAGATTCCGTAATGCGAAGACCCGCGTTCCCGGTTTATGTTCTTGATGGGAACTTCGACGATCGTCGCGCCGTGCCACGAGGCCAGCGCAGGGATGAAGCGGTGGAGTTCTCCGTAGAGCGGAATCTGCCCCAGGATTTCGCGGCGATAGGCTTTAAAGGTGGTGCCGAAGTCGTGGATGTCGACGCCGCTCAACTTGGCCATGAGCCAGTTGGCGCAGCGCGAAGGGACGCGGCGCAGCCATAAATTGTCGACGCGATTCTTGCGCCAGCCGCTGACGATGTCGTAGCCCTCGCCTATTTTTTCCAGGAACAATGGAATGTCGGCGGGATCGTGTTGCAGATCGCCGTCCATGGCGATGATGTATTCGCCACGGGCATGGTCAAATCCAGCAGCGAGGCCGGCGGTCTGACCAAAATTACGGCGCAGTTTGACGACAGTCACGCGACTATCGACGGCGGCAATCTCACGCAGCAAGGCGAACGTGCCGTCGATCGAGCCGTCATCGACCAGCACCATCTCGAAGGTCTCGCCGCTCGCTTCCATCACGGACTTAAGCCGCGCGTACAGGTCGGTGACGTTCTCCTGCTCGTTGTGGAGAGGAACTACGATTGAGTACTTGAGCACAGTATTTTTTATTATACGGCAGCGAGGCACCGCTTTCGAAGTGACTTCCGTGAGGCATGGCTACTGCGGAACGAGACTTACGTTTTGGGCGCCAAGGTGAGGTGTGGCAGAATTCCTGGTAGCCCCGGCAGGAATCGAACCTGCATATTCAGTTTAGGAAACTGAAGTCCTATCCGTTGAACGACGGGGCCACTGGAAGATGCAAAATCAGGTTAGCAGGTTGCGAAACGGGTTGCCAAACATGCCGTGAGTCTGGCCGGGCGCCCGCGAATCCATATAGTGTGGTGCGCGCAAGTTTCCGACGTACATCTGAAGTGTCATCCTGAGCGAAGCGAAGGACCTGTGCATTTGCTTGTAGCGCCGGAATGCATAGGTCCTTCGCTTCGCTCAGGATGACAGATGGGATCGATTTTGCGAACTTGATGCCGCCCCGCCTCCGACGAAGTGGACGATCTCCAGCCGATCTCCATCGTGCAATGGAGTCTGCGGCCATTGCTCGCGGGGCACGATCTCGCGGTTCAGTTCGATTGCCAATCGGTCCGGCTTCATGCCGAGCCCCGCGACGAGCGCGCCCAGCGTTTCGGCGGAAGAGATCTGCATTTCGCCATTGATCGTCAGCTTCATTGAATCCATTCTCGCCGCAGACAACTGCCGAGTTGCGCTCGGCTTGGACGGGCGAGGGCGCCCGTCCCCACACGAGCACTAAGTGGCGGCGCGCAGCTGGAACTTGCGGGTGGCCGTTCGCCCGGCAAAGCTTGCTTGCACGAGTACGGAGGAATCCGAGAGCGACTTTTCATCTACATGAACGCTCATCTCGGCGTTGCCCTTGGCGTCGGTGAGAACCTGCGCGTAGTAGGGTGCGGCGTCGGGCCGGGCGAAGCGGAGTGTGAGGCGAGCGCCTTCGACCGTGGCGCCTCCGTCGGTGACTCGGATCTGCATCGTCAAAGCGCCGCTCGAATGCACCGACCCGGCGTTGATCCACTCCAGGTCAAGCTCTTTCACCGCCGCCAGCGTTTCCGGTGTCTCCCGCTTGTCGAGGATGGAATCGAGCTTGCCGTCGCGGATGGCGTCGAGCACCTCGCGATGCAGTTCGCGCAGCCGCTTCTCCATGTCCTGATCGTTGTCCTTGCCCTGAAAACCTTTCGCCACAGCCGGTCCATAGGGAACGGCGCGCTTTCCGATGCAGCGGCCCCGGACGAAGACCTGCGTCTGCAGCAACTGCTCGCCTTCGCGGGCTTCGCTCTGCACGTGGTAGACGGTGTCTTCGTGCCGAATGTCGGTATTAAAGCCAAAAATCATGCGGTTCAGGCTTTCCCCGGTCCTGTCGAAACAGGTTCCTCCGGATGAAACTACGGTTAAAACGCGCACTAGCTTGACACTTCTGCCAGGCAAAACTAATCTAGAACGTTTACCATTGCACGGTTGCGCTTGGCCGAAATTATATATAGCTCCTCCTATGCCGGACAATTATTTCGCTCGCTACCTGCCCCTCCTGATGCATTTCGGCATCGCCACGGCCCTGGCGGGCGCGATTGTGACCCTCTCGTACTTCATTGGCCAACATAAGCCGGGTCTGGCGAAGATGTCGGCTTATGAGTGCGGAGTTCAGCCTATCGGCGACGCTTGGGGACGATTCTCCGTCAAGTTCTACCTGGTGGCCATGCTTTTTATATTATTCGACGTGGAAGCCGTTTTCCTTTACCCCTGGGCGGTCATCCTGCGCGAACTGAAGATGTTTGGCTTCTGGGAGATGATGGTGTACATCGCGATTATACTGGTCGGCCTCTTCTATGTGTGGAAAAAGGGCGTACTCGACTGGGGACTGACGGCCGTGAAGCGGGGAAATGTCTGATGCCGCTGGCTCCCCCAATCACCGACATCGAGCAGTTAAAATCGCATCCCGCCTTGGGCAGCCTGCTTGCGTGGAAAGCCTCCATGGTGCGGGCGGTGAAGTTCGATCGCGACGAGCTTACGATCTGGGTCGAGAAGGACGCAATCCGCGAAGCTTGCGCCATTTTGCGCGACTCCACAGATTGCCCATTCAATTATTTGTGCGACCTCACCTGCGTCGACTGGTATCCGTCAGAGCCGCGGTTTGAGGTGGTTTACCATCTTCTCTCGATTCCCCAAAAAGAGCGGGTGCGTTTGAAAGCCCGCCTTGACGGCTCCAGTCCGGCGATCGAATCCGTCACGTCGGTTTGGCCCTCGGCTAATTTCTATGAGCGTGAGGTGTTCGATTTGTTTGGAGTGCGCTTCACCGGACATCCCGACCTGCAACGCATCATGATGCCCGATGACTGGGAAGGCCATCCTCTGCGGAAGGACTACCCGGTGGAAGGTTACCGGTAGCGCATGACGCAATTTCCCGCTACTGTCGCCGAGCCCGGCCAGGATCGTACGTCAGATCGTACGTCAGATCGTACGTCAGATGATCGTACTCTGGTCCTGAACATGGGGCCGCAACACCCTTCGACGCACGGGGTGCTGCGGTTGGTGCTGGAAATTGACGGCGAAACCGTGGTGCGGATTAAGCCGGAGGTCGGCTTCCTGCATACTGGCATCGAGAAAACCTGCGAAGCCAAGTTCTACCAGCAGGTTGTGCCGCTAACGGATCGCATCGATTATCTCTGTCCCATGACCAACAACCTCGCCTACTGCCTGGCAGTAGAGAAGTTGCTGGGGCTGGAGATTCCTCCAAAAGCACAGTGGATGCGGGTTCTGATGAATGAGTTGACCCGCATCAATTCGCACCTGGTCTGGCTGGGAACACATGCCATGGACCTTGGTGCGATGACGGTCTTTCTCTATTGCTTCCGCGAGCGCGAAGATGTTCTGCGCTTCTTCGAGATGGTCAGCGGACAGCGGATGATGACTTCGTATTTCCGCATTGGCGGGTTGGCGCTGGAGCCGCCGCTGGGATTCTTCGAGAAGGTGAAGAAGTTCGCCGACCGATTCCCCGGCGACGTGGATGAATACGAAGGCTTGCTGACTGGCAATCCGATTTTCATGATGCGCACCAAGGGCGTCGGCCGCCTGAGCGCGGAAGATGCGATTGCGCTGGGCGCGTGCGGTCCAACCTTGCGCGGCAGCGGGGTTGATATTGATCTCCGCCGCGATGCTCCCTACACCGGCTACGAAAACTTCAAGTTCAACGTGCCGGTCGGCACGGAAGGGGACGTGTTCGCGCGATACGTTTGCCGCGTGCAGGAGTTGCGGGAATCGATTGGCATAGTGCAGCAGGCGTTGGCAGGAATGCCGGAGGGACCCATAAAAGCCGACTCGGCCAAGGTCGTGTTGCCCGACCGAGAGAAGATGAAGACCCAGATGGAAGCCCTGATCTACCATTTCAAGATCATCACCGAGGGCTTCACGGTCCCCGCAGGCGAGGTTTATCAGGCGATCGAATCGCCACGCGGCGAGATGGGATACTACATCGTCAGCGACGGAACTGCTAAGCCGTATCGCGTGCACATGCGCGGACCGTCCTACGCGAATCTGCAAGCGCTGGCCAAGATGTGCGAAGGGGGGCTTATTGCCGACGTGGTTGCGGCCATCGGGTCCATCGACATCGTGCTGGGTGATGTGGACCGGTAGGGATTTTGCAATTTGGTAATCGGGTAATTTTGTAATTTAAAACCGAGCGGATTTAGGGTTTTCAAATTGCCAAATTACCCGATTACAAAATTACCAAATTGCTAGGCTTATGAAGTTTTCGGACGAATTCGAATCGCGGTTTGCCGAGATGCTGACGCATTATCCGACCCGTCGGTCGGCGCTTGTGCCTACGCTGCTCTACGCGCAGGATGAGGTCGGCAGTCTGAGCGATGAGGTGGTCGCGGAACTGGCGCGGCGACTGGACCTGACCGAACTGGAAGTCCGCAACGTGATCAGTTACTACTCGATGCTGACCACGAAACCGCGCGGGAAGTACAACGTGCAGGTGTGCACCAATATCGCGTGCATGCTTCGCGGTGGCGAGGAACTTCTTGACCACTGCAAGAAGCAGCTGGGCATCGGCCACAAGGGCACTACGCAAGATGGCTTGTTCTCGCTGGAAGAGGTCGAATGCATTGGCGCGTGCAGCTGGGCTCCGGCGGCGCAGGTGAATTACGATTTTCATGAGAACCTGACGAACGCGAAGATGGACCAGATTCTCGACGAGTACAAGAAGAAAGGAACGCAGTAAGGATTTTGTAATTTGGTAATCGGGTAATTTTGTAATCTAAAATCGCGCGGGGTTAGGTTTTTAGATTTCCCGATTACAAAATTACCAAATTACAAAATGGCTTCTCTCGTTTCCCATCCCGACGAGGTACGCGTGATCTCGAAGCGCTTTGGCCAGGGCGCAACGGATATCGATCGCTATCTCCAACTGGACGGCTACAAAGCTGTGCAGAAAGCGCTCGCCATGCAACCAGACGCCCTCATCAATGAGGTGAAGAACTCCGGCTTGCGCGGACGGGGCGGCGCCGGGTTCAGCGCGGGAATGAAGTGGTCGTTTGTCCCGAAGCAATCGGCCAAACCGAAATATGTGCTCTGCAACGGGGACGAGAGCGAGCCCGGCACCTGCAAGGATCGCCTGATTTTCGAACATGATCCGCACTCGGTCATTGAAGGCGTCATGATCGCCTCACTCGCGGTCGGTTCTCATACCGGATACATCTACATCCGCGGCGAGTATCGCTACCTGTCGGTCATCATGCAGAAGGCCATTAAAGATGCCTATGCCAAAGGCTTCCTCGGCAAGAACATTTTCGGCAGCGGATACGATCTCGATATTTATTGGCACGGTGGAGCGGGCGCTTACGAAGTTGGCGAAGAATCGGCGCTGATGGAGTCGCTTGAAGGCAAGCGCGGCATTCCGCGCATCCGTCCACCGTTCCCAGCCATTGTCGGCCTGTGGGGTGGCCCGACGGTCATTAATAATGCGGAGACGCTGGCCGCCGTACCGCACATCATTTTGGGCGGCGCGGATTGGTACGCGAAACTTGGCTCGCCGAAGAATGGCGGAACGCGACTGTTCTGCCTGTCGGGAAATCTGAACAAGCCGGGCGTCTACGAACTTCCGATGGGCTACAACCTCAAGAAGATGATCTATGAGGTCGGCGGCGGAATTTCCCACGGGCGCAGTTTGAAAGCTGTGGTTCCCGGCGGATCGTCCACGCCGGTATTGCTGCCTGAAGAGATCGACGTCGCCATGGACTTTGACTCGGTGGCCAAAGCGGGTTCGATGCTTGGCTCCGGTGGCGTTGTGGTGCTCGACGACACAACCTGCATCGTCAAGTTCGCGCTGCGCACCATCAAGTTCTATCAGCATGAAAGCTGCGGCTGGTGCATCCCGTGCCGTGAAGGCACCGACTGGCTAAAGAAGACGCTGACGCGGTTCCATGCCGGCGCTGGAGTAAAGAAGGACATCGATAATATCTACTATCTCGCTGAAAACATGCTGGGGAAGACATTCTGTCCGCTCGGAGACGCGGCGGCGATGCCCACCATGGCATTCGTGAAGAAGTTCAGAAAAGAATTTGAAGATCACCTGGACGGCAAGCCGTGCCCGTTCGAGAAAGCGGGCGCAGCGGAGCCGGTGCTGGCCTAGAACCATTTTGTAATTTGGTAATCGGGTAATTTTGTAATTTGTGAACCTGATGCCGACGCAGCAAGAAGAGCTTCGAGATCGGACAAAGGCATTCGCGGTTAGGATTGTGCGAGTTTATCGCGCGTTACCGTTCAAGACGGATGCGCAGGTCTTGGGCAAACAACTGATGCGGTCCGGGGCGTCAGTCGCGGCCAACTACCGAGCGGCTTGCCGCTCCCGAACGAAGGCTGAATGGGTTGCGAAGATTGGCATCGTAGTGGAAGAGGCAGATGAGACGGTGTTTTGGCTGGAAATGCTTTCGGATTGTGACATCGTCCCGCCGAAGAAGTTAGTATCGCTGTTGGCGGAAGCACATGAATTAAGCGCGATTTTCGCGGCGTCGCAATTTACCGCGCGCAAAAATCGATAGAAGTTAAATTACAAAGTTACCCGATTACACAATTACCAAATCCTGATGCCTGACGTAACACTTACAGTCGACGGCAAGAAGATCACGGCTCCCGCTGGGTCGCTGCTGATCGAAGCCTGCAAGAGCGCGGGCATTGAGGTGCCCTCTTTTTGCTACTATCCCGGGCTATCGTTGCAGGGCGCTTGCCGCATGTGTGTCGTGAAGGTCGAAAAGATGCCCAAGCTTCAGACCGCCTGCACGACGAGCGTGACCGAGGGCATGATCGTCGCGACCGACAGCGATGAGGTGCGTCAGGCGCGAAAGGCGATGGTCGAGCTGCTGCTCGGCAACCATCCGCTGGATTGCCCGGTGTGCGACGCCGGCGGCGAATGCGAATTGCAGGACATGACGTTCTCCTACGGCGCCGCTGAATCGAAGTACACGGAGGCCAAGAACCACCGGGAAGAACAGCAGTGGTCCCCGGTGGTGTATTTCGACCGCCCGCGCTGCATTCTGTGCTACCGCTGCGTGCGCATCTGCGGCGAAGGTATGGATGTTTGGGCGCTCGGCGTGCAGAACCGCGGCGTAAGTTCGATCATCGCGCCAAATCAAGACGACCATCTCGATTGCGAAGAGTGCGGGATGTGTATCGACATTTGCCCGGTCGGCGCGCTCACCTCCGGCGCTTACCGCTACAAGACGCGTCCGTGGGAGATGAATCACGTCGGCACGATCTGCACCCACTGCGGGGACGGCTGCAAGACCACGCTGGGCGTACGCCGCTGCGACACCGGCGCGGAGATCGTACGCGGCGACAACCGCGACAAGAGCGGAATCAATGGCGATTTCCTTTGCATCAAGGGACGCTACGCTTTCGACTTTGCTCATCATAAAGACCGCCTCACGCAGCCGCTCGTTCGCAAGAACGGCAAGCTGATGCCGGCGACCTGGGAAGAAGCCTTTGAGCAGATCGGCAAACGGTTTTTGGAAGTTCGCGATCAGGATGGCGGGAGCGCGATCGGCGTCATTGGATCGAATCGCACAACCAACGAAGAAAATTATCTTCTGTCGAAATTTGCGCGATCTGTGCTCAAGACAAACAACGTCGATCATCATCGGACGGCAGACTACCCTGCCCTGGCGGCGGCGCTTCACGGCAAGCCCGGAAAAACGGCTTCCATGCGCGAGGTGCTGAATGCGCCTGCGATTCTACTGATCGGCAATGACCCTACGAATCAGCATCCGCTCTTGGCATGGCAGATTCGGACCAATGTCCGGTTGCGCCGGGCGAAGCTTTACATCATCAACTCTGCAGCCATCAAGTTGCGGCGGCAGGCGGCTGGATTCGGACTCGTACCGGCGGGCGCGGAAGCGAAAGCAGTCGCGTTTCTTGCGGGCGACGATTCTCTGCTTGATTCGCTTGTGAACGACGGCATGAGCCACGAAGCATGGATCGCGCTGCGAGAGAAAATTCGCGGCGAACAGAACATGGTCATCGCCTTCGGCTCTGAATTGCGCGGCCATGACATCGAGAAGTTGGTGAGTTTTGCTTCAACCTTGACCGGAGCCAAGCTGATCTGCCTGGGCGATTACGCGAATTCGCGCGGAGCCAGCGAAATGGGGCTTTATCCCGATCTTCTGCCGGGATACGAGCCTGTCGCCAGCGCAGACAAGTTCCGGCAGGAATGGAGCAAGCTGCCAACCGAAAAAGGCCTGAGCCTGCCGGAGATGGTGGGCGCGGCGAAGGCCGGTAAACTGAAAGCGCTTTACGTCGTCGGCTCGAATCCGGTTGGCCGCCTCGGTATTGATCCATTTGTGTTCTCGAAAAGTTTTGTGGTGGTTCAGGATATGTTTCTGACCGAAACCGCGAACATCGCCGACATGGTCTTGCCGGCAGCGAACGCGTACGAAAAAACGGGAACTTATACGAACACCTGCGGCGATCTGCAACTGGTGAAGAAGGCAGGCGAAGTCACGTACACGAAGCCGGACTTCGAGATGATCGTGCGCATCGCAGACGCCATGGGCTCGGACGTAAGCGGCCTGGTGCCCTTCGGGAGCGGGACGCGCTCCGACATGGGCGAGACACGCGGAGCGCAATCCGGCGAGGCGGACCGTCATGCGGTGTGGCTTGAAGCGCACAACCTGGAGCCAAAAATGACGCCGTTCGACCCCATGGCAATTCTCGACGAGATCCAGCGCGTAGTTGCCGGGTACGACATTTCGCGGGTGAATCTGCTGGCGGGCAATGATCAGCATCTTGAGATTGCCGAAAGCGGCGCGAGCGCGATTCAAAATCCGGAGTTGATTGTTCCGGCCAACGATGATTTGTTCAGTTCGGGCACGCTCGGACGGTATTCAAGAACTCTGAACTCGGTTTTCGAAAACAAATCCGCAGATTCGGAAGTTGCGGCGGACTAAGTACGAACTAATAAGACGCACTAACAGACTAAGCTCAAAACCACGCGGGCAGGAGTGCCCGTGCCACACCAGAACACGAAAGACATTTCGTTGAGCATAACGACGTTCATCATCATTTCGATTATCAAGTCGCTGGCCGTGGTCTCTGTTCTGCTGACGGCGGTGGCCTACAGCGTGTGGCTGGAGCGCAAGGTATCGGCGCGCATCCAGAACCGCTGGGGCCCTACGCGGGTTGGGCCTTTCGGCCTGCTGCAGCCGCTCGCCGACGGCGCCAAATTCATCTTCAAAGAAGATTTGACCCAGCCGCATGTCTATAAACCGCTCTATATCGCGGCGCCAATCATCGCGCTGGTCTTTGCCATTACGTCCATTTCGGTAATTCCGTTTGGCAATTGGGTTACGGTCGGCCCCTGGGGCACGTATTTGCAGATTACCGACGTGAACATCGGGCTGCTGGTGGTTCTCGGCATTACTTCGATGGGCGTGTACGGTATCGCGCTTGCCGGATGGTCCTCGAACAACAAGTATTCGCTGCTCGGCGGACTGCGCGCCAGCGCGCAGATGGTCAGCTATGAAGTTTCGCTCGGTCTCTCGCTGGTGGGAGTGCTGATCATGGCTGGAAGCCTCAGCCTGCGCGACATCGTGGATGCGCAGGGTGGAGTGTTTTGGGGTTTCATTCCACGCTGGAATATCTTTCACGGGCAGACGATTGCATTTTTCATCTATTTAATTTCCGCATATGCGGAGACCAACCGCACGCCCTTCGATCTACCGGAAGCCGAGTCGGAACTGGTGGCCGGATATCACACCGAGTACAGCGCGATGAAATTCGCGATGTTTTTCATGGCCGAGTACGCTAACATGGTGACGGTCGCCTGCCTGGCCACGCTGCTATTCCTCGGCGGATGGCACGGGCCGATCTTTGGTCCGCCCATCCTGCAAGCTCTGATGCCGGTGTTCTGGTTCTGCCTGAAGGTTTTCTTTTTCATCTTTCTGTACGTCTGGGTACGTTGGACACTGCCCCGTTTTCGCTATGACCAGCTCATGGCGTTCGGATGGAAAGTCTTGCTGCCCCTGGCGGTTGCGAACGTTTTGGTTACAGCGCTGATTGTGGCGTGGAGAGCGTGAAAGCAAAATGTTTCATCTAATTCTATTTCTCTTCTTCGGTGCGATCTGCGTGGCGGGGGCCGTGAACCTGCTGGTGCAAAGCCATCCCATCAACAGCGCGCTGTCACTGATCGCGGTGATGGCCTCGCTCGCTGCCGAGTATCTTCTATTGGGCGCGGAATTTGTCGCCGCCGTTCAGGTAATCGTCTATGCGGGCGCGATCATGGTGTTGTTTGTGATTACCATCATGCTGCTGAACGCCGGCAAAGAAGAGCGCACTAAAGGCAGCCGGGTCGCGATCCAGATCGGCGTTCCGGGAGTGCTGATCGGCGGAGTGCTCGTCGCCTGGACGCTTCTCCATCGCTCCGACATGCAGTCGATCCCCATCGGCGCGCTAAGGGGTGACCCACGCGCTATTGCCCGGCTTCTCTTCCACCAGTTTCTGCTGCCTTTTGAAGTCACGTCGGTGCTGATCCTGATCGCGATCATGGGCGCGGTAGTGCTCGCCAGCCCGCCAGCCGTGGCCCGCGGCCCGAGAAAGGATGAAGGATAAGGATAACGATGGTCCCTCTTTCTTACTATCTCGTGTTGAGCGGAATCCTGTTCGCGTGTGGCGTGCTCGGGTTCCTGATCAAGCGCAACATCATCACGATTTTCATGTCGATCGAGCTGATGCTGAACGGCGTGAACCTTTCGTTCGTGGCCTTCGCCGCGCACTGGCACGCGCTCAGCGGGCAAGTCTTCGTCTTCTTCGTGATGGTGGTGGCCGCCGCGGAGGCCGCGGTGGGCCTGGCGATCATCATTGCCGTCTATCGCACGCGTGAAACTTTGAATGTGGACCGGGTAAACCTGCTCAAGCTATGACGCCGAATCCTTATCTCTGGCTCGTCCCGCTGCTTCCGCTCGCCGGGGCGGCGATCAACGGCTTTTTTGGCCGGCGGTCGTCGAGGAAAGCGATCACGGCGGTTGCGCTCGTCTTTTGTGGCCTGGCATTTCTCCTTGCGGTCGTGATTGCTGCCCGCTTCTCTTCGGCATCCGCACCTTACTATTTCAACCTCGCACACTGGCTCCGCTCCGGAAGCTTTCAAGTTGACTTTAGTTTCTATCTCGACCAGTTATCGCTGGTCATGCTCCTCGTGGTCACCGGCGTCGGCTTTCTTATTCACATCTACTCGGTCGGCTATATGTGGGACGACGATGGCTACTATCGCTTCATGTCCTACATGAACCTGTTCATGTTCTTCATGCTGACGCTGGTGCTCGCGAAGAACTACCTGGTCATGTTTATCGGCTGGGAGGGCGTGGGCCTTGCATCCTACCTGCTAATCGGCTACTGGTTCACCAAAGACTCGGCAGCGTCGGCCGGCAAGAAGGCATTCATCGTCAATCGGATCGGTGACTTTGGATTCCTGATTGCGCTCTTCCTGATGATCAAGCATTTCGGATCGCTCGACTTCACGCACGTCTTTGCTGCGGTGCGGCCGCTCTCGCCGGAGACTGCCGGCACCGGACTGCTCACGGCGATTGGTTTGCTGTTGATGGTCGGCGCGGCCGGCAAGTCGGCCCAGATTCCTCTTTACGTCTGGCTGCCGGACGCCATGGAAGGCCCCACTCCAGTCTCCGCGTTGATCCATGCGGCGACCATGGTGACGGCGGGCGTTTATATGGTGGCGCGCTCGTCCGTGATCTTCGAGCGCGCACCGACGGCGATGATGGCGGTCGCGATCATTGGAACGCTCACCGCTCTGTTTGCGGCGACCATCGGTATTGCCCAGACTGATATCAAGAAAGTGCTGGCTTACTCCACCATTTCGCAGCTCGGCTATATGTTCATGGCTTGCGGCGTGGGGGCGTTTTCAGCGGGCATCTTCCACCTGATGACGCACGCGTTCTTCAAGGGCCTGTTATTCCTCGCGGCAGGTTCGGTAATTCACGGCATCGGCGGCGAGCAGGACATGAGAAAGATGGGCGGACTGCGTCTGTACATGCCTTGGACCTTTGCGACGATGGGGATTGCCACGCTCGCCATCGCAGGCATCCCGCCGTTCGCCGGCTTCTGGTCCAAAGACGAGATTCTCTGGAAGGCCTTCAACGCAAGCTGGGTGTATTGGCTGATTGGCGTGATTACCGCTTTCATCACTTCCTTCTATATGTTCCGGTTGATGTACATGACATTCGGCGGCGAGTATCGGGGCGCCGTGGTGCAGCAAGCGCACGGCCATGACGGTCACGATGCTCACGGTCATGGACAGGGCCACGGGCACGGCGAGCCCCATGAGAGCCCTTGGGTGATGCTCGGTCCGCTGGTGATCCTTGCCGTGCTGTCGGTCGTTGGCGGATTCGTAGGCTACGGAAATCGGTTCGAACATTTTCTGGCTCCCGTTTTTCAGGGGGCGATGGAAGTTGCGCAAGAAACTTCCCACGAAGCCGTTGACCATACGCTCGAGTATCTATTGATGGGCGTTTCCATTAGCGTGGCTGTGCTTGGATGGCTGCTGGCATATTTGCTCTACAGCCGACATCCTCAACTGCCCGCGCGCATCGCCGCCAAGCTCGACGGCCTCTACCAGGCAGTCGCCCACAAGTACTACATCGACGAGCTTTACGACGCCCTTTTCGTCAAGCCGCTTATCGAAGGCTCGACCACGATTCTCTGGCACGACATCGACCAGGGAGTGATCGACGCCGCAGTCAACGACTCGGCCGATGCAGCGCGCCATGTATCTGACAACGTGCGCCACATGCAGTCGGGCAATCTGCGGTCGTATGCCGGCTGGGTGGCGGCTGGAGGCGCGGTTGTGATCGCCTACATGATCTGGATGGGAGTGCGATGAATATGGGATCAGTAAACATGGACAGCCTCGGTCCCATCATTCTTTCACTGGTGACCTTCATTCCTGCAGCGGGCGGGCTGCTGATTCTGCTGATCCCGCGCCGCGATCGTGACATCAAGTTATTTGCCCTCGTTATTTCCTTGCTGGCATTTGTGGCCTCGCTGCATTTGCCGGTACACCTGCACCGCGGTCAGGGCCTTTTCAAGTTCGAGATCGACAAGGTCTGGATCACGTCCCCGAACATTCATTACCACATGGGCATTGACGGAATTTCGGTCTGGCTGGTGGTGCTGACGACGTTCCTCACGCCTCTGTGCGTGCTGATTTCGTGGCATTCGATTCAGGAGAGGGTGAAGGAATTCTTCATTCTGCTGCTGATCCTGGAGACGGCTCTGATCGGCGTTTTCACCTCGCTCGACTTGTTCCTGTTTTACTTTTTCTGGGAAGCGACGCTGATCCCGATGGCGCTGCTGATCGGCATGTATGGCCACGGACGCCGCATCTACGCCGCGGTGAAGTTTTTCTTGTTCACGATGATTGGCTCGATGTTCATGCTGGCGGCGATTGTGTGGCTGTATGCCAAGACTGGCAGTTTCGATTTTGTCGTTATCCAGAACGCGATTCGCAACGGAAGTGTGCCCGGTTTCGAACAGGCCTCGCTGTGGTTGTTCCTCGGCTTCTTCATCGCCTTTGCCGTGAAGGTCCCAATTTTCCCTCTGCACACCTGGCTGCCCGACGCGCACGTGGAAGCGCCCACTGCTGGATCGGTGCTGCTGGCCGGCGTGCTGCTGAAGATGGGTACCTACGGCTTGCTGCGTTTCGACGTTGGCTTGTTTCCCGAGCAGGCCCACCGCAATGCGCCATGGGTCATGGTTTTGGCGCTGATCGGCATCATCTACGGCGCGCTGGTCTCACTGGTGCAGCCGAATATGAAAAAGCTGATCGCTTACTCCTCGGTCAGTCACCTCGGACTCGTCGTCCTCGGAATCTTCAGTTTCACCACGGCTGGCCTGAACGGAGCCGTCTTCATCATGCTGGCGCACGGAGTCGCCACCGGCGGCCTCTTCATGCTGGCGGGCATTCTCTACGAACGCCGCCACACCTACGAGATCGCGGAGTTTGGCGGACTCGCGACACCCATGCCCAAGTACGCCACCTTCTTTCTATTCACCGTGCTGGCTTCGCTTGGACTGCCGCTGCTGAACGGTTTCATCGGCGAGTTCCTGGTGCTGAGTGGAGCATTCCAGGCGCGCCCGACCTATGGAATCCTGGCCGCAACCGGCGTGATCTGGAGCGCCTGCTATCTGCTGTGGATGTATCAGCGCGTTTTTTTCGGCAAGGTGAAGCACGAAGTCAATAACACGCTGCCTGACTTGAACCTGCGTGAGAAGGCTGCACTTTGGCCGATTGCGGTTGCCGCTCTGGTGATGGGCGTTGCGCCCCTGGTGTGGCTCAGCGCGATTGATCCGGCGGTGCAAGCGGCTCTCGCCCCCTTCACACAATTGGCCAGCAGGGTGGTGGGCCAATGACTGCGCCAATGATTGCGCCAATGATTGGGTCAATAATTGGGCCAACGATAACGATGACGACGCTGTCGCATTCATTACCGGGTCTGCTGGCGCAGGTGCAGACTTTCATGCCGCCGCCAGGCGCCGACTACATGCGCATCCTGCCGGAGCTGGTGCTCTCGATCTTCGGCATGCTGGTAATGGTCATCGACCCGCTGCTCGACGAGGAAAACAGTCACCAGGCGCTCGGCACGATCGCACTGATCGGTACTCTTGCCGCCTTGGGGTCGACGTGCTGGATGGCGCAGTATCCTGGAACCGCGTTCTCGAACATGGTTCGGGTGGAAGGCTTCAGCGTCTTCTTTCACTTCCTCGTCATTGCGATTGCGGCAGTGGTCATCCTCAGTTCTTTCGAATACTTGAAAGTGCAGCGTATCCGAGCCGGGGAGTACTACGGGCTCATCCTGTTCGGCACGGTCGGAATGTGTTTGATGTCCTCCGCGATCGAACTTGTACTTATTTTTATCGCCCTGGAAATCTCGTCGATCTCGACCTACGTGCTGGCAGGTTTCCGGCGGCGCGATGCCTCCAGCAGCGAATCGTCGCTGAAGTACTTTTTGCTGGGATCGTTTGCCACGGCGTTCTTCCTCTATGGCGTCGCACTCGTGTTCGGCGCGACTGGTTCCACCAACATTGACGCGATCAGTCTGGCACTGCATTCCGGCGGCGGACCTGTGCCGGTTCTGGCCTATGTTGCCACGGCGCTCATGTTCGTGGGCTTGGGCTTTAAGGTCGCTTCTGTGCCCTTCCATGTATGGACTCCTGACGTCTACGAAGGGGCCCCGGCTCCGGTCGTCGGTCTGATGTCGACCGGCCCCAAGGCGGCGGCGTTCGCGGTTCTGCTGCGCGTCATGTTCGAAGCGAACGCGCCCGGACGCTTCTGGCTGATCTGGGTCTCGGCCGCGCTGACCATGACGCTGGGAAATGTGTGCGCCCTGGTGCAGAACAACGTCAAGCGCCTGCTCGCGTATTCTTCGATCGCGCACGCCGGATATCTACTCGTCGCGTTTGCCGCACGGCCGGAACTGGGCACATCCGCCGCGATGTTCTACACTGCCGCCTATGCGGCGATGAACGTGGGCGCGTTCGCCGTGGTCACCCACTTCGCGAACGTGGGCGAAAAGTACGTCACGCTCGAAGATTATGCGGGTCTCGGCAGGAAGTCCCCCGTGCTGGCCGCGACTTTCACCTTCTTCCTGATGTCTTTAATCGGCATTCCGATCACGGGCGGCTTCTTTGCGAAGTTCTACGTGTTGAGTGCAGCGCTGAAGTCGAATCTGGTGGGCTTGGCGATCATTCTGGTGCTGAATAGCGCCGTGGGAGCTTATTATTACCTGCGCATTATCGTGATGATGTATATGCGCGAGCCACGGGGCGAGGTTCCGGTCACCCCTGTGCCCGCCGCGGCAGCGCTCGCCATTGCGGTTTGCGTGCTGCTTACGCTTTACCTCGGAGTGCTGCCGGGACGCGTGCTCGACTATGCGGCTCATTCCGCCCACGCCCTGGTGAGTGATACGGCAGCCTCGTCGACAGCGTCAGCTTCTCTGGCGACTGAACCGTAGTTTTTTATTTCAACGACCACCAGGATTTCTGAATCCCCGTAAACCCAACAAGGAATTTAGGTTCTGAGTTCAGCCGTGGACGCGGGTTGCGGTGGAAAAGTCGCTCTCGTAGCGATTGACAATCACCGTCCGAGTCGTCATTATTAGCAACACAAGCAAGCCCGGAAATATCCTCATCGGGCCGGAGGATGTATGGTTCAGTTTTTACGAAGTATTTGCACGGACGAGCGTGGACAAGATATTGCGGAATACGCCGTCATGCTCGCCGTTATTCTGGTATTGGTGATCGGCACCGTGCGTCTGATCGGAGGCAACGCCAACAACGCGTTTTCCAGTGTTGCCAGTTCTCTAGGGACTCAGTGATCTCGGTTCCAGCAGTTTTGCAAGATATCGGTATAAGAAACGTTACGGTTTAACCTCTCTATGACGCGATTTAGCTCCTTCCGCCTATTTGGCCGCTATTGGTTTCCATTTGCAGCGGCGGTGCAGAATCGGAGCCAGTCACCAGAGAAATAGAGACAGCTCAAGGATTCCGCCAAAGCCGCGATAGAATCGCGGCTTTTGTTTTTGGCGGCAAATAGAAAGGTCATCGCCATGATTGTGAACATGTCCGACAACGCCACCGAACAACAGATCGATCACATCATTCAACGCATCCGCGAGGCCGGATTCCAGCCTCACGTCACGCGTGGCACCGAGCGCACCATCGTCGCGGCGGTCGGCAGCGGCGGGCGCCGCCATGAAATCGAGGCGCTTTCGGTCGCGCCCGGAGTGGACAATGTGGTCGCAATTGCCCAACCCTTTAAACTCGTCAGCCGTCAAGCGCGGCCGCAACCGTCGGTGGTCGATGTTGGCGGAGTAAAGATCGGCGGCCCCGAAGTGGTCGTGATTGCCGGTCCCTGCTCGGTTGAGTCGCGCGAGCAATTGCTGGAGACTGCGCAAGCGGTGAAGCGCGCGGGCGCTACCATGCTGCGCGGCGGAGCCTACAAACCGCGTACCTCCCCGTACGAATTCCAGGGCCTGGGAGTTGAAGCGTTGAAGATTTTGCGCGAAGCTCGTGAACTCACTGGCCTGCCGGTCGTGACCGAGGTCATGAGTACGGAAGACGTGGACTTGATCTGTGAGTACGCCGATATGCTCCAGGTCGGCGCGCGCAACATGCAAAACTTTGCGTTGCTGCGAAGGCTCGCGACCGTAAAGAAGCCGATTCTGCTCAAGCGCGGACCGTCGGCCACGGTGAAGGAGTGGCTGCTGGCGGCGGAATACCTGCTTTCCGGCGGAAATAACCAGGTCGTCCTTTGCGAGCGCGGAATCAAGACGTTCGAAACCGCCACTCGCAACACGATGGACCTTGCCGCTGTCGCCCTCGCCAAAGAACTCTCGCACCTGCCGGTGGTGGCCGATCCGTCGCATGGTACCGGCAAGCAGAGCCTGATCGGGGCGGTTTCGCGCGCTGCGATTGCCGTCGGAGCGGACGGCATCATCGTGGAGGTGCATCCGTGTCCGGAGCGCGCGCTTTCCGACGGGCCCCAGTCGCTCGACATCCCACAGTTCGAGCGCGTGATGCGCGGATTGTGTGAGCCTTTGCGTCCCGTGCTCGCTCCCGGTTGCGACCCGGCGTAGTCGGCTGCGAGTTCGAGGCAGCGTCGGGCTCTACTTGACGTCTCCGCAGGCGGAGCCGAGGTACTTGGAGCTGAAGGTGAAGTCCATGGTCATGGTGCGACCGCTGCTGGTGTTGCTGACCATGTGGTTCGTTCCCTTGACGCTATCGGAACCGACAGCCTCGATCAGAAACTGTGCGTCGGTCGACGATTGCTTTTCTTCACAATGAACCTTCATCTCCAGTTTGTGACCCGTCGAAGTGATGACGGTCCGAGTGCAATCCCCGCGGTTGTTGCTGAAAGCCAAATTCTTTTCAAGTTTCTCTTTGGTGACGCATTCCTTGCGCACATCGGTGGTAGGCGTACCCTTCATCATGGCTTCTATGCGCGCGCGCTGCTCCGGAGGCATCTTGGCGAGAGCGTCGGGAGGGATGTTCGGCATGGCTGGCATCCCGGTCATTGAATGAGTCACGGTCACTTCCCACAGACCCTCCTTGACGTTGAGGGGCGTGATATTATCGGCAGCCCAGAGGGTTAGCGAGCAAAAAACAATCAGGGCAAGAAGAAGATTGGTTCGCATTAGCACTCTCCCGGCGTTGTTTGATCTGCGTGCGCTGAACAGCATTACATACTGCGAGTTGCGGAGCAAACTAATTGTGCGGCAAATCCTTGCCGGAAGTGGTGCGACGGTCACCGGCACTTGAACGCAATTCTGAGCACCGCCAGCGCAGGCGGCAAGTGCTGTACAAACCGGAGTGATTGCTGTACAAACGGCGAACATTCTACACTCTAGCGTGGCCAGGAACCTCACTCCGGGGACTCAATCGTTGTACATCAAGGCTCCTACATCAAGTCCAGAACACCGGATGAAATAATGTGTTACAAGCATGGAGATGAAGGAGAGTGGAATGCAATCTCGCGACTTCATTTTTTGGGAAGTCGATGTGCAAGCTGATTTTATGCTGCCTGGTGGCAAGCTCTACGTTCCCGGTGCTGAAAAACTTCTGCCCAATATCCGCAAGCTGACAGATGCGGCGCGGCGGGACGAGGTATTTCTGGTTTCGCACGGAGACTTTCATCCCGCGAATGATCCTGAGTTCAAGCAGTTTCCTCCCCATTGCTTGAAAGGATCGCCCGGAGCGGAACTTCTGCCGGAAGCTCTGACAGAGAACTACGTCAGAATTGAGAATGACCCGGCCGTGAAGCTGCCTGAGGATCTCTCCAAATATCAGCAGATCATCCTGGAGAAGCAGACGCTGGATATTTTTGAGACTCAGCATGCGGACCGCTTGGTGGAACGTTTGGGGAATGCCGCCGAATTTGTGGTGTTTGGAGTGGTGACGGAATATTGCGTCAGTTGCGCGGTGAAGGGGTTGCTGGAGCGAAAGCGGCGCGTGGCGGTGGTCCGCGATGCGATTGAAACCTTGGCGCCGGAGGTTGGGAACAAAACGCTTACCGAATTGCAGAGTCTGGGAGCAACGCTGGTTACAACTGACGAAATCCTCCACAAACTAGAAGCCAGCTCATCATAAACAGTAAGCAGCAAACTGCCGCATTCCTCAGGGGCTAAAGCCCGCGTCTTTGCTGGCTCTGCGCGCATGGCCGGAGCCATGCCCTACCCAAACCGATCTCCGCAGCAGAAGCGCCCCTACAGAAGCATGCCGGCAATCGAAGCCGACATCAGGTTGGCCATGGTTCCGGCCAGCATGGCTCGAATGCCGAGACGGGCCAGTTCGCCTCGCTTGTTGGGAGCGAGCGCGCCGATGCCGCCCAACTGAATTCCGATCGAGCTCAAATTTGCGAAACCGCAGAGCGCGAAGGTCGCGATCGTAAACGAGCGGGGGTCAAGCACCGCCTTCTGCGGTCCGAGCATGGAGAAGGCTACGAGTTCGTTCAACACCATGCGCGTGCCGAGAAGATTGCCGATGGCGCGACAGTCATGCCATGGAATTCCGATGACCCACGCGATGGGGGCAAACAATGTGCCGAAGATTTGCTGCAGACTGGAGGGAAACCATGCCATCCCGAGCGTGTTGTGAATGCCGCCCAGGATGCCGTTGACAAGGGCGATCAGCGCGAGGAATGCAATCAGCATGGCGGCGATATTGAGCGCGAGGCCTGAACCGTCTGTGGTGCCGCGCGCAATCGCGCCCAGCAGGTTTTCACTTTTTTCGGCGCCCACTTCTTCCTCGCTCATGACAACCCGACCGGCAGTCTTCGGAACCTCGGTCTCAGGCACAAGCATTTTTGATATCAAGATGGTGCCGGGGGCGGTCATAATCACTGCGCTCAAAAGATGCTTGGGCTCAATGCCGAAGGCGATATATGCGGCCATAATCCCGCCTGACACGTGGGCCATGCCGGCAGTCATCACGGTCATCAGTTCGGAGCGAGTGAGGTCGGGGAGGAATGGGCGGATGGTGAGCGGAGCTTCGGTCTGTCCCATGAAGATACTCGCTGCCACGTCCAGCGACTCGGCGCCGCTGGCGCCCATAAATCTGGTCATCACCTTCGCCACGAGATTGATGATGAACTGCATGATCCCGTAGTGGTAAAGCACGGCGAAAAAGGCGGCGATGAAAATGACAGTCGGCAGCACCTGGAATGCGAAAAAGAATCCCAACGGCTTTTCTTTCGCGCCGAGAGCACCGAAAACAAAGCTCGATCCCTCAAATGAATAACTGAGCAACCGGTTGACCGCGTCGCCAGCTCTCTGGAAGAGCACTTGGCCGACGTGAATTCTAAGCACAAAGATGGCGAACACAACTTGCAGACCCAGGCCCCAGACAACCGTTTTCCTGTTGATCGCGCGGCGGTTGGTGGAGAAGGCGTAGGCGAGGCCCAACATGGTGAGCAGACCGAGAATGCCAGTGAAACGTCCCATCTTTATCCCCTTTATAAATCAGCGTTCCCCTTTATAAATCACGCGATGAACCAAAGATTGTTTGTGCGCGGGCGGAGCGGCTGCAATCAGATAGCTCTCTTCCAGCAATGTTTTTGCGCGCGCGGCCTGCGCGTCGGAGTGACAGTGAATGGTGCACAGCGGCTCGCCGGCGGAAACTTTGTCGCCGGGCTTTTTATGAACCTCGACACCGACAGAAGGATCGACCGAATCTTCTTTGCGCTCGCGGCCTCCGCCCAGAATGACGCAGGCGGTGCCAACCTGTTCGCACGCGATCGCAGCGATAAATCCGGCTTTAGGACTGGGCACATCGACGCGGTGATCGGTGCCCGGGAGACGGGTCGGATCGTCGATCACGCTGATGTCGCCGCCCTGCAACTCGACCATCTGGCGGAAGCGCTCGAAGGCTTTGCCGGAGGTAATGATTTGCTCGGAGAGTTGTTTGCCATGCGCTACCGTCTTGGACGCGCCGCCGAGATAGAACATCCAGGCCGCCAACTCGAGGCAGAGATCGCGCAAATCCTGGGGTCCGCCGCCGTGTAGTACCTCAATGCACTCCTGCACTTCGAGCGCGTTGCCAACCATGCGGCCGAGCGGCTGGTTCATGTCGGTGATGAGCGCGACCATCTGTTTGCCCATGCGCTCGCCGGTTTCGACCATGAGTTCGGCGAGGAAGACAGCGTCTTCCTCCTTCTTCATAAAAGCCCCCGAACCGGTCTTCACGTCGAGCACGAGCGCGTCGGTGCCTTCCGCCAGCTTCTTGCTCATAATCGAGGCGCAGATGAGATACGGACTCTCGACCGTGCCGGTAACATCGCGCAACGCGTACAACTTGCGGTCCGCGGGAGCGATTTTGTCGGTCTGGCCAATCATGCAACATCCACAGGCTTTGAGAACGCGATGGAATTCGGGCACCGTCAGGCCGACGCGAAATCCTGGGATGGATTCGAGCTTGTCGAGCGTGCCTCCGGTGTGGCCGAGTCCGCGGCCGCTGATCATGGGGACGAAAAGGCCGCCGGCAGCGACAAGCGGGGCAAGCACGAGCGAGGTCTTGTCACCGACGCCGCCGGTGGAGTGCTTGTCCACTTTTTTTGCGGGAAGGAAGCTGAGATCGAGAACTTCGCCGGAATGCAGCATGGCGTGCGTGAGGGCCGCAGTTTCCTCGCGAGTCATTCCGCGTAGCACGACGGCCATGAGCCACGCCGCCATCTGGTAATCGGGAATGCTGCCTTGCGTGCAGCCATCGACGAGGTACTCGATTTCAGCGGCGGATAATGCGTCGCCATCGCGCTTTTTGCGGATGAGATCGATGACGCGGAACGGCGATTGCGAAACACTCGGCTGGCTCACTTGAGGCGGAAACCCTCCGGAAGAAGATCGGTGATGAGACTTTGCTTCGGGCCTTTTTCGCCCTGGTAGAAGATGACGGCGCGCGGCCCGAATTCATAGATGACCTGGCGGCAGGCGCCGCAGGGCGAGCATGGAACCCCATGATCGTTCTTCTCAGAGGCGACGACGGCGACGGCACAAACCTCGAGTTCGGGACCGAGCTTGGCGACAGCGGAAAAGATCGCGGTACGCTCGGCGCAGTTTGTCATTCCGTAAGAAGAATTCTCAACGTTGCATCCCACGAAGACTTGGCCTTTCGAAGTGAGAATGGCTGCGCCCACTCTAAATTTAGAGAAGGGCGCGTAGGCATTCTTCATCACTTTGCGCGCCGAACGGAGCAGGCGTTCGCGCATGACAGCAGGCACCTTTGTCTTCTTCATACAAAATCAATTTCGCTGAAGATTAAGTGGGCAATTGTAACGCTTGACCCGCTTCGGCAGTAGAGATTTTCGTGGAAATTCGGCCGCACCGGGCCCCGTGATCCGTTCTAGTCGAACTGCTCAAGCAGCATCCGGGACACGAGCAGGCGCATAAGATGATGGATCAGTTAAGGCGATGGGCAAGTCACTAAGGCGTGATCGGCTTGCCTGGCTGCGGCGTCGGTGCGGTCAATAAATCCACAAACAACTTGTAGAACTTGTCCGTATCCAGGTCGAACTGCACTTCCACGCTGTGGACATCGCGCTTGGGCTTATCCCAATCTGCCCAGGTGAGAGTGTCTCCGTAGCCGTAGCCGCGATCCAGATTCACATCCATGAAGCGGTTTTCTTTCTTCGTGATCAGGCTTGGGTCAAGCCAGGCCGCCGACGCAAGTTCGTCCCAAAGATAGTTATAGGTGCCATGCAAGCGGGCATACTTGCCAATGTATTGCGCGGATGGCGTGTCGCTCGCCTTGATTTTGTCGATCAGTTCATTGGTCATTCTTGTCTTCACGGAAATATCTACCGGGGTGCAGACAATCTTCTTCCACGGCGCCCGCAGCACAATGTGAGCCGCTTCCGGGTCGAACCAGAGGTTGAATTCGCGGCGGGGCGTGTTTACGAACTCGGGATCATCGGTCTGTGGACTCAGACTGGCGCCCATGAACACCAACTCTTTTGCCAGGCCGGGAAATTCCGGATCGATGGAGATCGCGAGCGCCAGGTTCGTCATGGGCCCGCCTTCATAGATAGTGACTTCGTGCGGGTATTTATGGACCATGCGTACCAGAAAGTGGGCAGCGTCTTCATCGGCGGGCTTGGTGGTCGGCTTCCCTTCCGGCATTGCTCCCAGCTCTCGGGGTGCGTGATACACGCGCGGAGTCCACGCCCCCAGCCAAGCGACGTAGCCATAGCGCTGCTCCCACTGCTCGGTCTCTTCTTTTGTCCTGACCAGCGGATACTCGGCTCCGGGCACGACGGGAATGTCGGTGCGTCCGATGAGTTCGAGCATGCGCAGGGTGTGCGCGACTTCTTCGGTGAGCCACGAATCGCCCGTCACCACGGTGATGCCCAAAACTTCCGTCTGCGGAGACTGGATGAGCAGCAGTATCGCCTGCTGGTCAGTGCCGGCGGGTCCGGCCGCGTCCTCATCTATGACGATCTTTCGCCTGTCTTTGCTTTGATCCTGACTCCGATTCTGGCCTTGGCAGAACAAACATGTCGTTAGGGTGGCAGCGGCCATCACGATCAAACACACAAATCGACCGAGCTTCATTCTTACACCTCAGAATCTCGCTAGGATGCGTGCCATTTTCCTAGAACTTGAGCTTGAGGGCGAACTGTACCAGGCGCGGGTTGTTGAGGGTCTGGGTAATCACACCAAAGCTCGAGAGCGTATTGATGTCCTGCTCTCCGGTGCCGCTAATTCCCGCCAACCAGTACTGCGGGTGGTTCAAGAGGTTGAAGAACTCGGCTCGAAATTGGAGATTAGCGCCTTCGCGGAAGGCGAGGGGGAAATCCTTGATGATCGAGAGGTCGGTGTTCACGAAGCGAGGGCCGTAGACGGGCGCGCGGGCCGCGGTGCCGAGTTCGCCGGCGGGAGCACTTTCGAAAGCGCAAGGATTGAACCAGTTCTGAAGTGTATGCACCTTGGCCGGGCAATTCGTTTGCCCACCTTCGGGTCCGCCAACATTGGGATTGCCGACTTGGTTTGGCCGCTGAACGGTCAACCCGTTGTAGTTGAAGAAAACCCCGGATGGATCGGAGCTGTCGACAACGAAGAGCGGGAATCCGGAGGTGGCCCGTTCAATCACGTCAACCTGCCAATGGCCGAGGACGACATCTGTGGGAGCATTCCAATCTCCGCCGAAGCGCTTGCCTTTGCCAAATGGCAAATCGTAGAGGACGCTGGCAGTGAAACTGTCGTTGAGGTTGAGCTGGGAAAGCCCCCAATCCAGCCGCGCGGTGCCTGGCAGTGGGTAATAGAGAGCGCCGGGGTTCGTGCCCAAGCCATCCGTCAAGCCGGTATCGAAGTTGCGGGACCACGTATAGCCGACCAGAGCATAGAGTCCGTGGCGTGCGCTCTTGGTTTCGAGCTTTGCCTGAAGCGAATCGTACTGAGCGGAACCAATGCTGTTGTTGGTGTCGACGAACTGGTACGCCCCTCCGCCAGGCTGGTGCGTTGCATACGGAAAGTTCCCGAGGCCACAGCCGAGGGTGTAGGTTGAGCCGAGCCTTTCCGCTGGGCACGCGCTCGGCTCATTGAGGTTTTCATCCAGCTGGCTGACGAGGATGTGACGGCTACGAGTTCCGACGTACCCCAGAGTGAAAACGACGTTTCCGGGTAGCTCCTGCTCAACGTTGAGATTGAACTGTTGAATAGACCCCAGCTTGAAGTTGCGGTTCATCGACTGAATACTGCCGGTGTAATTCGCGGGATTAACAGGCGCGTTATAAATATAGCCGCCTGGAACAGCCAGGGTTGAGCCCGTTTGGGGCGCGGTCAGTAGGAATCCGCCGGAGAGGGAGCCAGCCGCGACGCCATAGGCTAGACAAAATGTACAGGGATCCACTTCCGCATAGTAAGGCGGATTTTGCCACAGTCCCTGACCACCCTGATCCCAGGACGAATCGTGGTAAATGGCATAACCGCCACGAATGACAAGATTCTGCCTTCCTTGCGGCTTCCAGGCAAAACCGATACGGGGTTCGATTGCCTTTTTGTCCATTTCAATGCCGGATCGACCGTCAGTCGCAACGCACAGGCTGCCGCATGCACCTAACATGGGGCTGCCCGCGGGAACATACCACTTCTGAGTCACGATATCGTAGTTTGCCTGCCGGTTGTCGACTTCTGTTTCGGGCGTAACCAACGCCCAAGCAACGCCGAGGTTGAGGGTAAGGTTGCTGGACACACGCCAATCATCCTGAACAAAGGGGCGAATCAATTTATAGCGACGACCGACCGTGCCGCCGAGAAATGTTTGGTCATGGGCGGCAAAGGAGCCCATCGACCCGAGGAGCAAATCGGCGATGTCGTCGTGTGAGGCTAGGCCAAAGTTGAGGACATATCCATCTTGAAACGCGTTGTTACGTATGTTCATTTCCTCGGCGCGATAAACGGCGCCAACGCGAATGTCGTGGCGCCCACGGACCAGGTCGACCGTGTCACCGACCGAATAAACATTCGTACCGCCCTGGTAGGGCGCGTATCCGCGATCCCCGATGGAGAAGTAGCTGCCCATCTGGAATGACGTCATGCCGCAACTGATACAGTCATTGGTGGCCTGATTGAGGTTGGTGGGATAGCCGGTGAAAGTTGAGCAGACGCTGTCGAGGTTGGCACCGGGGATGACTTGGGATGGCCCGCCGTTGGGATTCGGGAGATTCGAGGCTTCGCACGGCGGAACCGCGAAATCACCGTAGGAGAGAATGTGGTTGAAGATGCGGTTGAAGCCGGCTGTGAACTGGTTGATGGTGGTCGCCGAGAAGACATGCTGCTCAGAAACGACGGCATTGCGGCCGTGGTTGGTAATGCTCTGGTTTGTGCCGAAAGCGTTCTGCGAAGCCCACGTGGGCGTGCCGCCCGGGATGTAGTTTGTTGCCTGATCGTAGCTGAAGCGACCGAAAATAGAGTCATGGCTGGAGTAGTTGTGGTCGACGCGGATGTCGCCGGTTCCTTCGTTGAGCTTGCGAATGGGCTCAGTGGCGTAGTTGTAACCGGGATTGCCTGTGATGGTGGCATACGGAGCGTAAAGCGCCGCCACCGCCGCTCCTTGCGGGTTAATGAGGGCTTTGGGGATGACATTGCATGGTGTGCCCGGGGTTTGGCCTCCCGAGGAATTAACCGGTTCGGGCGTCACGCCATCCGACATGCACTGAAAACCTGTGCCGGAAAAGGGATTGTTGAGGTTGGGAAAGCTCGACGATCCTCGAGTGGCACCCGTCGGATCAAGGTTGAAGTTGTAGTCGCCGTTCGCGTCAGGTAGGGCCATCGCCTGGGTCGGAAGGAAACCCGTGAACGGTACGCCCTTGCGCTGCACCTTGGCCTGGTAGTCGAGGAAGAAGAATGTCTTGTCTTTTTGGATGGAGCCGCCCAACGAACCGCCATATTGATTGAGATTGAACTTGGTCGCGGTATCCACGAAGGGAGTCTGGGCATCAAGGTTGGTATTGCGGAAAAACTCGAACGCCGTGCCGTGAAATTGGTTCGAACCCGATTTCGTGGTCACGAGCACGGTTGGGCCGGCGCGTTCTCCGTATTCGGCGGAGTAGTTGTAAGCGAGGACTTTAAATTCCTGAATGTCGTCGACATCGGAAAAGATGCCGATGCCGCCTTCGTCGAGCTGATTGTTGTCGTTGCCATCGAGCAGCCAGTTGGTACTCTGTTCGCGCGAACCACCAACCGAGAGCGAAAAGGAGCCGCGCGTGGCCGCCTCGCTGCTGGCCGCGCTGGCAAAGAACGATGCCGGGTTGGTTGACGTGGTTGTGCCCGGCGTCAGGCTGGCCAGTTGAGTGAAAACGCGTCCGTTCAAGGGGAGCTCGGCGACTTCTTCGGAGGTGATCACCTGGCCGAGGGTGGGGTTGGCGGTTTCGACCGCAATCTCGGTGGCGCTGACTTCAACTGTCGCGGTGACCGACGCGGGATTCAGGGTGAAATTGATTTCGCGTTGCTCGTCGACTTGGAGACGGATGTCTTTCTGCTCGGTGGTCTGGAAGCCTTGGGATTCCACTCGGATGGTGTAAAACGCTACCGGCAGCAGCGGTACGAGGTAGTGACCGGATCCATCGGTCTTCACTTCGCGCGTGAGGCCGGTGCCTTGCGATGTGATTTTCACCGCGGCTCCGGCGATGACGGAGCCGGTCTTATCGGCAACCGTTCCGGAAAAACTTCCGTTCGCCTGGCTATACAGAAGTGGACAGAGGGAAATTACGGAACACAGAACCGCAACGAGCAGCGCATTTCTTTTCAGCATCAGTTCCCACCTTGGCGGCCACTCTAACCGAGTAGCCATTGGGGATCGACTCCCTCGCGGCTGGAACGTGGAGCGTCCCTTTTCTTTACGAAGCGCCATCTAAATAGATTAGAAATGCAAAGTCAAGCGTTTTATGCCGACTCCGCGAATGTCCTGCGACGAGGTGACGAATTCACTTTTTCATAGCGTCGTTCTTTACAACTATGCTTTCGCGGATATTTACGGTGCGGTTGCTGAGCGATGAATCATACGTGGAGCGACGGGCGTCTCGCCCGTCCGACCGGGCGCGGACGCACGGCTTTCACCAGCAAGCCTGAATCGACAACAGCGACACCCACGATGGTCGCTGCTCTGGGCGTGACTTCAGCCATTTGCCCTGGCCACCAGCAAAATTCCCAAACAGTAGAAGACGAACATCAGGGCCAGGTATATTTTGGCTTTGCCGGGCGCGCCTTCAAATTCCTTCCAGGCAAGAACACCCCAGAGGGCAGCGACCATAGGCGCAGATTGCCCGATGGCATACGAAATTGCCACGCCGGTGTAGCTGGCAGCGACGAGATTGAAAACCATGCCGATGCCCCAGATGAATCCGCCGAGCAGTCCAAGGGCGTGGCCGGAAATGGGTCCGCTGAAAAAGCCCGCAAAACTTACGGGCTCTCCGACCAGTGGTCTCTTCATGAAATAAGTGTTCCAGATCAGGCACGAGAGCAGCGCGCCCAGCGTGAGGAAGACGGCAATGCTGTAGGGACCGAGCGTGTTGCCGTGGGTCATGGCTCGCGCCACGAAGGGAGCCCAGAGGCCCATCAGAATACCGGAGACCACGCATACGATGATGCTTTTTTTCGAAACCGAGCGGCCGGCGATGGCCAGGCTGCCATAGGCTTTTCCGTCCATGACAACGGCGATGAGGGCGCAAACAACGCCCGCAGCCAAAAGCGCTGCATTTCCCTTGGGCTGGAGGGCATAGCTCGAAATGACGCCGACGACGAGCGCGATTCCGATGGCCACCGGAAATGCGATGGCGAGCCCGGCCATATCAATCGCGGCCACCAAGAGCAGGTTCGCCAGATTGAAGATGGCGCCTCCGACCATGGTGGAAACAATGTTGTTGGTGTCGGCGGAACGCACATTGTTTAAGAAACTGGAAGGGTCGGCACTGTTGCCCGTGCTTCCCATGGTAAACGCGAGGATGAGCGAGATCAGGAAGATGCCGATGGCGTAGTCCCAGTAAAACAACTCGAAGCGATAATTCTTGACGCCCTTATAGGTGTTGGCCCAGGAGCCCCAGCAAATGGCGCTCGTGATCATCATCAACAGCGCAGTACCCTGACTGTGGGGTGTGAACATCGCTTCTCCCTTGGTAAGAATCGCGCCGTAGCGTAGCTGTGCAGAGCGCGAGTGTCAAGACGAAACCAGAATTCATCTTTCGCCGTATCTGCCGTACAATTGCACGGCAAAGGACGCCAGCCCTCAGGCGGAGAGTCTTTGATGCCGGTCGAACACGACGAGTTTCGGAGCGTCGCACGCCACGAGTTGCAGGGCGATGCGATTGCCGTTCTCTCCGGGCGGCCTCTGCTGCCGAATACCGGCATTCCTCTCAACCTCGATTGGGTCCGGGAAGTGCGCGTCAACACCAGCGCGGTCGAGCGCCGCGCTCAATCGCAGGTCTCGCGACGGACGGTGAAAAAAGAATGGCAGGCGGCGTGGCTTCTGCGTGCGATCACCTGCATGGATCTGACGACTCTTTCCGGCGATGACACCGACGAGCGCGTCCGCCGCTTGTGCGCGAAGGGCCGGCACCCCCTCCAGCAGGAATTGGAACAGAAGCTGGGGATCGAGGAATTGCAAATCAAGGTCGCTGCCATCTGCGTCTACCACGCATTTGTGGAAACGGCTTTGCGTGCGCTCGAAGGCAGTGGAGTGCACGTCGCTGCCGTGTCCGCCGGTTTCCCCGCAGGCCTGTCGCCGCTGGCGGAGCGGGTCAACGAGATTCGCCGATCGGTGGAGGCTGGCGCGCAGGAAATCGACGTCGTCATCACCCGAGCGCATGTTTTCGGCGGCCGCTGGCAGGCGCTCTACGACGAGGTGGCAGCTTTCAAGCAGGCCTGTGGATCCGCGCACATGAAGGTGATCCTTGGAACCGGGGACCTGTTGACGCTGCGCAACGTCGGGCGAGCAAGCGTGGTGGCCATGATGGCGGGTGCTGACTTCATCAAGACTTCGACGGGTAAAGAGCCGACGAACGCCACCTTGCCGGTCGGCCTAGTGATGACGCGCGCCATCCGCGAATACGCGCAACAGACCGGAATGGCGGTGGGTTTCAAGCCAGCGGGCGGAATTCGCACGGCGAAGCAGTCGATCGATTGGCTTGCGATGATCAAAGAAGAACTGGGCCCGTCGTGGATGCGGGCGGAAATGTTCCGCTTCGGAGCCAGCGGCTTGCTAGGCGACATCGAGCGGCAGTTGGAGCATTATGCTACCGGGCGTTATTCAGCCGACTATCGGCACCCGATGGCTTAAGCCTCTTAGCAGGAACAGTATGGCGTCCCACAAGTTCGTGGCATAAATCCACGCTGTCATCCTGAGCGAAGCGAAGGACCTATGTAGTTGACCGCGCAAATGCATAGGTCTTTCGCTTCGCTCAAGATGACATCTCATGTTTATGTCGCGAATTTACAGCAGACGATACTAGGAACTCGGAAGAAGGAATCGAGCAAACGCCAATGAGCATTGCCGAAAAGTTCGTGAGCATGGAATACGGTCCTGCTCCTGAAGATTCGAAAGAAGCAGTAGCTTGGCTGCAGCGTCATGGCCGCCGCTTCCAACATTTCATCGGCGGCGGATGGCAGGCGCCCGCGGCGGGAGAATTCTTTGACACTGTCGATCCTTCGAACGGGGAGAAACTCGCCTCGGTTGCGCAAGGATCGGCGGCTGATATCGACGCCGCGGTCAAAGCCGCGCGGGCGGCATCTTCTGGATGGCGCGCCCTTACTCCGCATGCCCGCGCGCGCTATCTCTATGCCATCGCGCGCCTGGTGCAGAAGCATTCCCGTCTGCTGTCGGTTCTCGAGACGATGGACAACGGCAAGCCCATCCGTGAGAGCCGCGACATTGACATTCCGCTGGTCGCGCGACATTTCTATTATCACGCGGGTTGGGCGCAGCTTCTCGAGCAGGAGTTCCCCGAGTACGTGCCCTGCGGGGTCGTCGGTCAAATTATTCCATGGAACTTCCCGCTGCTGATGCTGGCGTGGAAGATTGCGCCGGCTTTGGCGACAGGAAACACCGTGGTTTTGAAGCCGGCGGAATTCACGCCGCTGACTGCGCTCGTCTTCGCCGGCATTTGCCAGGAAGCTGGCTTGCCCGGCGGCGTGGTCAATATCGTCACCGGAGACGGCTCAACCGGTGAGGCGCTGGTCAAGCATCCTGACGTGGACAAGATCGCGTTCACCGGATCGACCGAAGTCGGACGCGCGATTCGCGCAGCTACGGCAACGAGCCACAAGCGCCTTTCGCTTGAGCTTGGCGGAAAGTCCCCATTCATCGTCTTTGAAGACGCTGACCTCGATAGCACGGTGGAAGGCCTGGTGGATGGAATCTGGTTCAATCAGGGCCAAGTATGTTGTGCGGGCTCGCGGCTGCTGATGCAGGAGAGCATTGCCGAAGCGCTGATCGCCAAAGTGCAGGATCGCATGAGCACCTTGCGCATTGGCGCGCCGCTCGACAAAGCAATTGACATCGGCGCCATCGTCGCAAAAGTGCAACTCGAGCGAATCCGCAAGCTAGTGGACCAGGGTGTGGCGGACGGGGCAACGTGCTGGCAGCCGCAGGTTACGTTGCCTGCGCGCGGGTTTTACTATCCGCCGACGCTGCTGAGCAATGTTCATCCGACGTCGATTGTTGCGCAGCAGGAAATCTTCGGGCCGGTGCTGGCGGCGATGACGTTCCGCACACCGGCGGAAGCGGTGGAGTTGGCAAACAATACGGTTTATGGTTTGGCGGCCTGCGTCTGGAGCGAGAGCATCAACGTCGCCTTGCATGTCGCCGCGCAACTTAAAGCAGGAGTGGTTTGGGTAAACTGCACGAACCTGTTCGATGCTTCCTGCGGCTTCGGCGGCTACCGCGAAAGCGGTTACGGACGCGAGGGCGGACGCGAGGGGCTGCTCGAATATATGGAGCCAGCATGGTTCAAGAGCGCCCCGATGCTCCCTGCAGAGAAAGAGAAAACGTCCACGCCGCCCGAGACGGAATTGGAGGACAAACCCGACGCTTCAAGAATGGAGCGACGGGCGTCCTCGCCCGTCCATGATGATGACGGGGCCGGGCGGGGACGCCCGGCGCTCCACCAACAGGCAAGCACTCCTGATGTTGATAATCCCACGATTGATCGCACCGTCAAGCTTTACATCGGCGGCAAGCAGGCGCGGCCGGACTCTGGCTACAGTATGGAAGTGCGCGCGGCTGACGGACGATTGCTGGGTGAAGCACCGCTCGGTAATCGCAAAGACATACGCAACGCAGTCGAGGCGGCGCGAAAAGCGGCATCATGGGCAAAAGCTGCGGCGCACAATCGTGCCCAGATTCTTTACTACAGCGCGGAGAATCTTTCCCAGCGGCGCGACGAAATTGCGCATCGCCTGGCCGACGTGGTCGGCGAAAAGCAGGCTGCCGCGGAAGTGGATCTCAGTGTCGAACGCATCTTCTCGTATGCGGCGTGGGCCGATAAGTTTGACGGCGCGGTGCACAATCCTCCGTTCCGCAATATCTCGATCGCGATGAACGAGGCCATTGGGACGGTTGGCGTCATCTGTCCACGGGAGGCGCCGCTGCTCGGCTTTCTTTCTCTCGTGATGCCCGCTCTCGCGGTTGGAAACACCGTAATCGCCGTTCCTTCAGAAGCCTACCCACTGATCACTGGCGACCTTTATCAGCTTTTCGACACCAGCGATCTGCCTGGCGGCGCGCTGAATATTGTGACCGGATACTCGTCACAGCTTCTCAAGACGCTCGCCGAACACGACGATGTCGATGCCATCTGGTGCTTCGGCGATGAGGCCAGCGCCGCAGCGGCTAAGGCGATGTCGGTTGGCAATCTGAAGCAGGTTTGGACGAACGAGGGGCGCGCCATCGACTGGTTCAACTCCAAGCTGGCCCAGGGCCGCTGGTTCCTTGAGCACGCCACCCAGGTGAAGAATATCTGGGTTCCTTACGGCGAATAGAGAGTGGCAGTTCTTCGGTCTGTAGAGACGGGGCTTGCCCCGTCTCACTCCGCGGCAGGAGACGCGGCGAGCCGCGTCTCTACTGGAACTCGGAAAAGCTCCCTCATGAAAGCAACGCGCACGCCACGAGTAAAAATCTGCTGCATCGGGAGCGTTGACGAAGCGGCTCTGGCCATTGAGTGTGGAGCATCCGCGCTAGGTCTGGTCTCAAACATGCCGAGCGGGCCGGGCGTTATCAGCGATGCACGGATCGCAGAGATTGCCGCGACCGTTCCACCCGCCATCGGGACATTCCTGCTGACTTCGCGACAGCGGGTTGCCGATATCATCGAGCAGCAGCGTTTCTGCCGCACGAATACGATCCAGATCTGCGATCATCTCACTCTCGGAACACATCGCGATCTGAAGGATGCTTTGCCTGGGATTGCCGTGGTTCAGGTCATCCACGTGACCGGTCCCGAGTCGGTCGAGGAGGCGGCGCGGGTGGCGCCGTATGTGGATGCAATCCTGCTAGATTCCGGCAACCAGAAAGTCGTTGTCAAGGAATTAGGCGGTACGGGTAGAACTCACGATTGGAGCCTCAGTCGCGCGATCCGGGAAAGTATCGGCATCCCGCTGTTCTTGGCTGGAGGGCTCACGCCGGAGAACGCCGGCCAGGCAATTGAAGAAGTGGGCGCGTTCGGGCTCGATGTGTGTTCCGGTGTGCGAACCGATGGCAAGCTGGATGCGGCCAAGCTGAAGCGGTTCTTCTCCACGGTGCGCAATGCCGGCACACAGTGAGTTTGACTGCTGGGCGCTGCGCCTGCTGAATGGCTCCCGTGCGGAGACGTTTCTAATGTGGTATGACAAAGGCTAGGGTCTCGTTGACTTTTGCCAGTCCTACAGGCAAACTCTCAATTCGCCCGTCCAACGCATTCGGGTCAGCACGATGAGCCCGGCGTCACCATCGCAAGCGAGGCGAAGGCCGGCTCAGGAACCGTTCGCTCCTAATTAGACTACTATGTCCGCAGACCACGTCTCCTATACGCTTGATTCGACGCTGGAGACGGTGAACAACGCCGAAGAGACGGCCGGCCGCATGGCCGCCGAAGCCGGCTTTGACGACGAGGAGATCATGAAGATCTCCATGGCGGTGCGAGAAGCCGCCGTTAACGCAGTTTTACATGGCAATGCCTACGACCCCAGCAAGAAGGTTACACTCGCGTTTGAACGTACCGCTCGCGACTTTGTCATCATCATTCGCGATCAAGGTAAAGGGCTCGATCCCGGCAAGATTCCGGATCCGTTGGCGCCGGACAACCTGCTGAAGACATCGGGGCGGGGCATTTTCCTGATACGCTCGTTCATGGATGTGGTGGAAATCCACCCCTCCCAAACCGGCACCGAACTTAGAATGATCAAGCACGTCCACGGCAACCCCGCGGATTCCAAGGAGGCTCCTCAGTGACCATGAAGTCCAGTACTCGTCAGGTGGATGGCGTCACAATTGTCGATCTCAGCGGCCGGATCACCCTCGGCGAAGGCAGCGTGATTCTGCGCGAAACGGTGCGCGACCTGCTTTCGAAGGGGCAGAAAAAGATCCTGCTGAACCTCGGCGACGTGAACTATATCGACAGCTCGGGCATCGGCGAGCTCGTCAGCGCCTACACCACGGCCAAGAACCAGGGCGGCGACCTCAAGCTGCTCCACCTCACCAAGAAAGTACACGACCTGCTGCAGATCACGAAGCTCTACACCGTCTTCGATGTCAAGGAGGATGAAGCAGCAGCCGTAAAGTCTTTCAGCAAGTAGCGGGGCGCGCGGTGCTTTTAACCGCGAGGACTGTGGCAGGCCGGAGACCGGCCCCGGCGCTCCACCCCATCACGCCAAGACCGCGCGTGCTGGGGACCCGGCCTGCAAGTTCCTTTTTTGGGAAATCGCCGCGAAAATTTTTGTCCTGCTGAGCGTAGGATCTCTCCTCCACGCCTACAATAAAACTTGAGGATGCGCGTCTCTGCGCCTCAGGCATCATGCGTTTTCTTACTCTGGCCTTTTTGCTGGGAATCGTTCTTGGGGTGAGCGGGGTTTGCCCCGCGCGCAATACTTCCAAGCTTGACTGCGTCTCATTCGCCGAGGCGAGCAAGCATGTAGGGACGACCCAGTGCGTCAGCGGAACCGTGCTCCAAGTGGAAGATGGCCGCAACGGCACCAAGTTCCTCAACTTCTGCAAAGACAAGACGTGTCCCTTCACGGTGGTTGTGTTCCCGGCCGATCTCAAAAAGGTGGGCGACATTCGCCAACTCGAAGGCCGACAGGTTGAAATCAAGGGAACGATCCAGGACTACGACGGACGCGCCGAGATCATCTTGCGCCGCCCCCAACAACTGGGCGAAAGCGCTTTCCGGTTGTTTCCTCCGGTGCCCACGGACTACGACGTGGAGCGCCAGGGCCACAACCGTGCCGGGAAATACAGCCATCCCAAAGCCGCCAAGAAGACGGATACAAAGCAGGGCGACCCGATGTCGATCGAAGATCCAGGAGAACCGCAGTAGCGGGCCGGCCTGGATTGGCGCTGGATACAGTCCCGCAGCGACTAAAGCCGTCGGGAACGAGTGCCTGAATCGCAGCGATAAATAGCTGCGCCACCCAAAAGCTCACAATCCGCGGATTTCACACTATCCCCTTGCGTAACTCTTCCAGCGGATACTTCGTCCCCCGCCAGACGATGCCGTCGTTCCGGAGCGTGTGGACCATGGAGCGCAGCAGCGTGTACATGAACAGGCTGGTGCTGACCGGATGCAGAAAGAAATAATAGCCCGGGATTGCCGATCTTGCCGACATTCCGTAATAAATCAGAAACAGCGACCCGAGGGCCATGGCATAAGGAACTCGCGCCCATCCATGGGCCAGCCAGATGCCAAGAAATGGCCCGAGGTTCAGAAAGCCAAGACCCACGATGGAGACTACCGTCCGCGGCCACTGGAAAGAGAGCACGGCGAAAAAGTTCTTGGTGAGATTGTTGACGATGCCGAAAGCGCCCTTTGCCCAGTGGAGGGAAATCAGGTCTTCGCCAAAAACATTGCGCTGCGCGAAGCCCGCGTTCTTGACTATCTTGCCCAGTTTCATGTCGTCGAGCACTTCCATGCGCAAGGTGCGATACGTGCCGACCGCGTTATAGACCGAGCGACGGACCAGGTTGAAGGCGCCGACACCCATGTGGTCGCGCGCTTTGGGATCGGCAACTTTCCACGGACGGTGTCCGAAAACGAAAAGCGCCTGGAAGAAAGCGATCATCATTCTCTCGCCCGGCCGCTTCATGATCATGCGCGGGAAAAGGACTACATGGTCGGCTTGCTCAGTTTCGGCATAGGCGACGGCGCGCCGCAGAGAATCGGGCTTGAAGAGCACATCGGCATCGGTGAAGAGCAACCAGTCCCCGGTCGCCTGCTGGCCGGCCGTCCACATGGCATGTGTCTTGCCTAACCAGCCCGATGGCAGTTCCGAAATGTGGATCACTTTCAGCAGGCCGTGCGCCTGGGAACTGGCCGCAATCTCGTCGATGATCTGGCCGGTACGGTCGGTCGACCGGTCATTGACGGCAATAATTTCGTAGTTCGAATAGTCCAGGGCAAGCAACTGCACGAGTGTCAAGCGAATATCTTCTTCCTCATTGCGCGCCGGAATAATAATGCTGACTTTAGGCTCGCCATTTGGGGTAGGCGGCCTGCGGTCCCATTCGGGCCTCGCGATATCGGCGACATGCGGCATGCCGAATGCCGCTTCCACGATGCGCGAAAACCAGGCCAGTGCGAGGATGCCGCCCGCAATCCAGTGAAATGTCTGCCAATGCATTCTGCTTAGGAAGATGCTCCTGAGGGAACTTGCGATGCCGCCGATTCACCGTGTATGCGTAATGGCGGGGCAAATCGCATGCCGTAAAACAGTATGGCGGAAGAAATCGCCATGGCGATCACAGGCAGAATAAAGGCAGCCTGTAGCGAATGGCGGTCGGCCACATATCCCATCAAGGTCGGCGAGGGAACGTCGCCCAGCAGATGAAAAAGAAATATGTTCACTGCGATCGCCGTAACGCGGATGTGCGCGCCAACCGCATTGACCAGCGCGGTATTCAGCGGCGAGGTATTCATCAGCAGAAAAAACGCTGCCAGCGCGATCGCGGGCAGCATGACGGGGCCCTTCACAAAAAGAGCGACAATCATGGCCGGCACTCCCAAAGCCACGCTGAGCGCCGAGACAAAATAATAGGAACCCTTCATGCGGGGCAGCAAGCGATCTCCCAACCAACCGCCCGCCAACGACGCCACGATGCCGCAGACCACAATTATGACGCCGAAAATTTCGTTGGCCTCTTTCAGACTGTACCCTCGCGCAACGAACAGGAAAGTTGGCATCCACACCTGCATTCCTCCGAGGGAAAAAGTTCCCGCGGCCATTCCGAGGGTGACGGTCCAGAACGCGCGATTCCGCGCCAGCCCCGGAATCGTTCCCCGCTCGGGAGTTTCCTTCAGAGAGTCGAATTGGCCGCGTGGGGGTTCCGGGAGAAAGGCAATCGCCAGCGCCAACAGGAAGCCCGGAGCGGCTGCAATATAGAAAGGAAACCTCCAACCGAAATCGGGGCCAAGTTTGCCACCGAGCAGGTATCCAGCCGCCGTTCCCACGGGGATGGCCAGGTAGAACACGCCAAAGATGCGGCCCCGCTGACTCTCCGGAAACAGGTCGGCGACGAACGTGGGCGCAATGGTCACGAAGGTCGCCTCGCCCACGCCGACCAGCGTATGCCGCACCAGCAACTGCCAGTAGGTGTGGGTGAAGGCGGTAAGGAGCGTCAGCGCGCTCCAGAAAATCGCGCCGAATACGATGATCCGCTTGCGCGAATAGCGGTCCGCCAGCGGACCGACAAATGGCGCCGCGACCATATAGAACGCGAGGAAGGCGCTGGTGAGATATCCCACCTGGGTGTTGGTGAGATGGAACTCCGACTGCACCAGCGGTTGCACGGCAAACAACACCGAGCGGTCAATGTAATTCAGCAGGTTCAGCGTGGTCAGCAGGGCGAGCGCGGTTCGGGGATAGAGTTTGGCCGGAGGCACTTCGCGTGGGAATATAACACGGCGGAGAGGAACAGGCGGGTCCCTTATTTCCCTTTTCGGCGTTTCGCTCTCGGCCATCTCGCGACCACGACGGTCGAAATTCCCCCGCGTGGACGGAACTCGCCTCTCACCTCGGCCCACACCGGCTTCGCCCAGCGGACAACATCTTTCAGCACCTGATTCACAATGTTCTCCTGGAAGATGCCGAGGTTTCGATAGGCCTGAAGATATTCCTTTAACGATTTCAACTCCAGGCAGCGGCGACCGGGCACATAGCGAATCACGATGTTGCCAAAGTCCGGCAAGCCCGTCTTCGGGCAGACGGACGTGAATTCGGGATCATCCACAACAATCTCGTATCCTGATTGGCCAGAAGCTGGAAACTGGTTCGGCCAGGTTTCAATTTCCGGGAAATCGTGATTGAGCCCAGCGCTGGCGTGCTCCGCGGTGTAACGGGAAGATGGAAAGCGGGGAGACTTTGGCATCTGACTATTGTACCTAGCCCTTCGTAACTGGCCACCCGCACCGCCGTGAAAATTCCGCGCTATAGCTGACGCAAACGGCCTGCGCGATGCATCTAAACAAGCAAGTCCCAAGCCTGCATTTGCCCGCGCCCCGCAGCGCGCGGATGATACATTGAAGCTTGCGCTTTTCTCTGCATGCCATTGAATGGAAACAGTTCGGGACGCCAGCCGTGGCGTTGGTGGGTAACGGCGCTTGCCATCCTGGCGGGGGTGATTGTGCTGGCTGCTTTCGTCCGCCACCGGGATGACTCGGTGCCCGTGCGAACCGCCGTCGTCGAGCAGAGTTCGATCCGCAGCCTGGTTTCCACTAATGGAAAAATTGAGCCGGTCAGCAACTTCGAGGCCCACGCTCCGGCCGCGACGAGTATACGGCGCGTTCTTATCAAGGAAGGCGACTCCGTCAAGAAGGGCGAATTGCTGGCCGTTCTGGACGATGCCGACGCGCGTGCCCAGGCGGCTCGTGCCGAGGCACAATTGAGAGCGGCGCAGGCCGACCTGAGCGCCGCGGAACGAGGCGGAAACCGGGAAGAAGTGCTGAGCCTCGAAGCCCAACTGGTGAAAGCCGGCACCGACCGCGATTCCGCCCAGCGCAATTTAGACGCGCTGAAAAAACTTGAGCCGCAGGGCGCGGCCTCAGCGGGAGAAGTGCGAGAAGCGGAAAACGCTTTTGCCCGCGCCGATGCCCAACTCACCTTTCTCCGGCAAAAGCAGACGAAGCGCTATTCGAATGCCGAGTTAGCGCGCGTCGATGCGCAGCGAGCGGAAGGGCAGGCCGCCTATGATGCCGCCGAGGACGTGCTGGCGAAATCGAATGTCCGCGCACCTTTTGATGGCATTGTGTACTCGCTGCCTGCGAAGCAAGGCGGTTTTGTCGCGGCCGGAGATCTTCTGCTGCAAGTGGCGGATCTGCGGAAAGTGCTGGTCCGCGCTTTCATCGATGAACCCGACCTGGGCCGGCTGGCTCCGGGAAATCCGATTGAAATTACCTGGGACGCCGTCCCCGGACGGGTATGGCAGGCCACGGTGACGGCCATCCCATCGACGGTGAAATTGCGCGGTTCCCGCAACGTCGGCGAAACCACCAGCATCGTAGATAACAAGGATTTGAAACTCTTGCCCAACATAAACGTCGGAGTCACGATCATCACCGCCGAGCACGATAAAGCGCTGGTGGTGCCGCGGGAGGCGGTTCGAATGGACGACGTCAAGCCTTATGTTTTGCTGGTTGCCGGCCACGAACTCAAGCGCCGGGATGTGGAGACTTCCCTTTCCAATCTCACGCAGGTTGAAATAACCCGCGGACTCTCCGCCAAGGACGTGGTTGCGATCAGTTCGTGGAATGGTAAACCGATTGGCGACGGAACCCAGGTCAAATCTAAATGATCAAACAAACTTCCAGAGTATTGCTGTTTTTACTATTGCTCATTGCGGGGTTGACCGCCGGCATGGCGGACTCCGCCAAGGACATGCTGGCCGGCGGCCGGGTCGACGAAGCCATCACCGAATTGAATGGCCGCCTCTCTTCCGCTGCGGCGGACGCGGAATCCTCCAACCTGCTCTGCCGCGCTTACTTCGCGCTCGAAGATTGGGATCGTGCGGAATCGTCGTGCAGAAAAGCGGTCTCGCTGGACCCGGACAATAGCCGTTTCCATCTATGGCTGGGGCGCGTCTACGGCGAAAAGGCGGATCGCTCAAGTTTCCTGGCGGCGGCAGGCCTGGCAGGAAAGGTTCGCGGCGAATTCGAGCGCGCGGTGCAACTGAATCCGAAAGATGTGGATGCCCGGCTCGACCTGGCGGAGTTCTATCTTGCAGCGCCCGGCATCGTCGGCGGCGGCGAGCAGAAGGCCCGGGCGCAAGCACAGTCCATTGCAACGGTGAACCCCGCTCGTGAACATTGGGTGTACGCGCGCATCGCCGAACAGAAAAAAGACGCCGCCACCGCCGAACGGGAATATCACCGGTACATCGACCTCAGCAAGGGTGACGCGGAGGCGTGGCTCAACCTTGCTCTTTTTCTCCGTCGCCAGAAGCGCTTCGACGAAATGGAACAAGCCATCGTCAAGCTCAGCCAGTCGCCGATGCCCAAACCCGATGTTCTGGTGGAAGCGTCCGAGATCCTATATCGCGCCGGTCGAAGCTATCCTTTCGCCACCGAACTGCTGCACCGCTATCTTGCCTCGGGCCCGGTAGAGGCCGCTCCCGCGTTCAAGGCCCGCTATCTGCTGGGCCTGCTGCTGGAAAAACAAGGAGACAAGGAAGGTGCGGCGCAGGAGTACCGTGCTTCCTTGTCATTGGCCCGGAACTTCGGCATGGCCCAGCAGGCGCTGAATCGAGTTACACACTAGTGAACCGAATGAGTAAATCGCCGGATACCTCAGGGGCTAAAGCTCACATCTTTATTGGGTCTGGGCGGCACCCTTCGGCTTCGCTCAGGGCGGGCTCTTGAAGCCGTGCCCTGTCCAAAACATGCCCTGACCAAAACCATCGATTCGATCAGTCCTAGGAAAGCTACTGCCCGGCTCGCGCCTGGCGCACTACAATTTGTGCGTCGCGGCCGAGCTGCGGCTTGATCACTATGTGCTGATCGATGTGTGCCTGATCCATGGTTGGGGAGATGAAGTTGGCGAGATGAAGTTGACGAGATGAAGGTGACAAGATGAAACTCCGATTGCCGCGGTGGTTACGCTCCATAAGTCTGCTCGCCTTATTTACGGCCGTACTGACGATCGCAACCCGCGGCCAGGCTGAACCGCTGCCTCTTGAGCGCGCCATTCGGCTGGCGCTCGCGCACAGCACGAGTTCGGCGATTGCGCATGCCGACGTGCAGCACGCCTTCGCCTCGTACCGCGAAGTCCGCAACAACTTTGTGCCGCAGCTCAACCTCGGTTCGGGCCTCGGTTGGACCTATGGATACCCTCTCAGCATCGAAGGGTCCGCTCCGGCGCTGGTGAATGCCGTCGCGCAGAGTTCGGTTTTCAATCCTGCGCAGCGCCAGTTTCTGGGTGCGGCGAAAATTGACTGGCATGCTGCCGAGTTTCAGGAAAAAGATCAGCGCAACGCCATCATCCAGGACGTCGCGGTGACCTACGCGGAACTGGCGAAGTGGGAGGCGCGACTCGTGCGCTTGCAGCAGGACGAGGCCCAGGCGCAGCAAATGGAACAAGCAGTGTCCGAGCGCTTGCAGGAGGGCGTGGACAGCGCCGTCGACTTAAACAAAGCGAAGCTAATCAGTGCGCGGGTACGCCTTCGTCGCGCCGAGGCACGTGGCTCCGCCGACGTCCTCCGGCGCCACCTCGCAACCCTGACCGGTTTGCCGGTTTCCTCTATCGAACTCGCGCCCGAAACAATTCCGGCCTTGCCGCCGGTCGCCGTGGAAGAAGATCTTTCGGAAAAAGCGGTTGCCGCCAGCCCGGCCATCAAGTTGGCCGAGCAGCATTCTTTGGCGCAATCGATGCGGGCCTCGGGCGAGCATCGCTCCTTATTGCCGTCAATCGATTTCTCCGCCCAGTATGCGCGGTTTTCCACCTTCAATCACTACGCCAAATACTTTCCGCCAAATACCTTTCAGCAGGACAACGCCACGATCGGCGTTGCCCTCCGCATCCCGCTGTTCAACGCCAGCCAGCGCGCCCGAGCCGACGCGGCCGAGGCCGAAGCCCTCAAGGCGAAAAAGCAAGCCGAGGCGGCTCGCAATCAGGTTGCTGAGGAAACGCTGAAACTACAGCGCGCCGCCGAGCAACTCGAAGCCGCCCGCGAGGTGGCGCAGTTGGAATATCAACTGGCACAGTCGGGCCTGGAAGCGGCCCAAACCCGGATTGATGCAAAGACCGGCACCTTGCACGAATTGGCCGATGCGCGGGTGCAGGCAGGCGAGCGCTATCTGCTTTTTCAGGATGTCGATTTTGAGTACCAGCGGGTTCGCATGAACCTGCTGCGGGCCACCGGAGATTTGGAGAATTGGGCGCTGCCCAGCGCCGTTTCAGCAAACTCGGTTTCAAAATGACGCATGAAACAGCTTATCTAGCCGCCACCGGATTCTCGCATCTTAATGAGCAGAAGCGACGTTCGGCGAGGTTCTTTTGCGGTTTGACCCGCGCTAAGGCACACTTGGACAAAGGTTTCCACGCTTTCGACGCGGCTTGGCAGGTACCTGAATGGTAGCGTCGGCTGGGGTGAATGCGCTCCGAAGAGTGCTAAAATAGAGACTCCCAATATGCCATTGAAAACACTGTTCCTGAATCCGCCTTCGTTTGAGAATTTCGATGGAGGCGCAGGCTCGCGCTGGCCCGCCACGCGTGAGATCGAATCGTACTGGTATCCGGTCTGGCTCGCCTATCCGACCGGAATGCTCGAAGGCGCGCGCTTGCTCGACGCCCCGCCTCATCACATCACGGCGGAAGAGACGATCCGCACCTGCAAGGATTACGAATTGATGGTGCTCTTCACGAGTACCATGGGATTCGCCGGCGACGTCCGCATCGCTGAGGCCATCAAAGACAGCCATCCCCACATCAAAATCGCCTTCGTCGGACCCCACGTTAGTGTGCTGCCCGAGAAGTCCTTGATGGAAGCAAAAGTGATTGACGTAGCCTGCCGCAAGGAATTCGACTACTCCATCGTCGAATACGCCCAAGGTAAACCGATCGAAGATATTCTTGGCGTTTCCTATCGTAAGAATGGGCACGTGGTGCATAATCCCGACCGGCCGACTATCGAGAATCTGGACGCGCTGCCGCACGTGACCGACGTTTACCGGCGCGACCTGGATGTCCGCCGCTACAACGTGCCTTTCCTGCTTAACCCCTTTGTGTCGCTCTACACGACGCGCGGATGCCCGGCGCAGTGCACCTTCTGCCTCTGGCCCCAGACCCTCAGCGGACACCCCTGGCGCAAACGTTCCACCGACGACGTGGCGCGTGAAATGGCTAAGGCGAAAGATTACTGGCCCTACGTGAAGGAGTTTTTCTTCGACGACGATACCTTCAACCTGCAGAAGGCCCGCACCGTCGAATTGTGCGCCAAGCTGAAACCGCTGGGCCTGACTTGGTCGTGCACATCGCGAGTCACCACGGACTTCGAAACGCTCAAGGCCATGAAAGAGGCGGGATGCCGGCTCCTGATTGTGGGCTACGAATCGGGCGATCAACAGATTCTGAAGAACATCAAGAAAGGCGCGACCATCGAGCGTGCCCGCCAGTTCACCAAGGATTGCCACAAGCTGGGACTGGTGGTCCACGGAGACTTCATCCTCGGCCTGCCGGGAGAAACTCGCGAGACCATCAAGAACACGATCAAATTCGCCAAGGAACTCGACGTGGAGACCATCCAGGTTTCGGTTGCGCACGCTTTCCCTGGAACTGAACTGCACGAATTCGCGATAAAGAATGGCTTCATGACCAGCGACACAAAAATGGTGGACGACCTCGGGCACCAGATGGTGCAGATCGAGTATCCGGGTCTGCCCGCGACGGAAATTCTTGCCGCAGTCCATGACTTCTACGATGCGTACTATTTCCGTCCCAAGGCCGCGTACCGCATTTTGAGGAAAGCGGTGTTCGACACCTCCGAACGCAAGCGCCTGTACAAAGACGCGCGGACCTTCCTTAAATTGCGCGCGCAGCGCCACAAGTGGGTCAAGGAAAACCGTAAGGAAGAAACGCCTGCCCCGGCACCGGCCAAGGCCTAGGCCCGGAGTTGGATCGTAAGTGACACTTCGAAAATACTTCGTCCTGGCGGGAATCACCGTATTCAGCACCTTGGGTGATTCCCTGCTGGCTCGCGGCATGAAAGAGCTCGGCAATGTACATGTCTCGCTGCACAACCTTCCCGCCCTGCTGCTGGCCATCCTCAATCCCTGGGTAACTGCGGGAATCCTGTTACTGCTGGCGTTCTTCGCCTGTTACATGTCCGCGCTTTCGTGGGCTGACCTCACCTATGTGCTGCCCGCCACATCGCTCTCCTATGTGCTCGTCGCTCTGATCGGTCACTTCCGTCTTCACGAAGAAATCTCGCCGACGCGTTGGCTAGGCATTGCGCTGATCGCCGGCGGCGTGGGCTTCGTGGCCGCCGGCCCGTCGGTTACGCCCACTCGCCAACACCGGAATACACCGGACGGCTCACGCGACACGGTGTCCCAGGAGGTGGAGTCATGAATGAGATCTACGCCTGGGCCGCGATTGGGCTCATCATTCTGGCCTCGACCACCGGAGACGTGCTGCTGTCCTACTCCATGAAACGAGTGGGCGACGTCGAGGAACTTTGGAAACGGCGCGGGATACTGGCGGTGGTTGGGCGCGTGCTTGCAACGCCCACGTTTGTTCCCGCCTTGATGGCGATGGGGGTCGCATTCTACAGCCTGCTCTTTGGTCTTTCGTGGGGAAACCTCAGTTTAGTCGTGCCTGCTTCGGCCTCGCTCACCTTTGTGGCGAACGCGGTAGCCGCACGCATATTCCTGCACGAACGCGTGGGGCGCCGGCGTTGGATTGCGGCATTGCTGGTAGCGTGTGGCGTGGTGCTGATGGCGCTCTGAAGTCTTGGGAGTGACTATAAAGTAACGCGAATTCGACCGAAGTAATCTACGTCGTCGAAGCGAACGTCATCCAAACAACCTCATCAAGCCACTCGGGGCCAGATCGGGGACAAGGAAGCGGGCGCTTTTGCCGCCGATCTTACCGTCGCCGATCTTACCGTCATTGACCCGCGCCACTGCTTCCGCCGCAAGATAGCCGCTGCGAACGGCGCCTTCCATGGTGGCGGGCCAGCCGGTTGCGGTCCAATCGCCGGCCAGAAAGACTCGCGGCCAAGCTGTCTCTGGCTTGGGCCGGTACTGGTCGATCCCCGGGCGCGGCGAATACGTCGCATTGACTTCCTTGATCACCGTCGACTTCAGCAGTTTCGCTTCGCGCGCAGCGGGGAAAAACTCTTGCGCTTCTTTCACGGCCATCTCGACGATCTCTGCCTTCGACTTTTCAATCAGGCTCCGGGAGCAGCTTACGACCAGCTCAACGTAGCTGCCGCTGCCGTTCTCGCGAGCATCGATCAGCCGCGATTTGTGAAACATCCATTGAATGGTGCGGTCGAGCAGGACGGCGTGATCGAGGTCGCTGATTTGACGATCAAACCAGAGATGGATGCCGGTGATCGGTGACGTCGAGAACTGGCCAAGTGCTGCGCCCAAAGGCGCAGCGGACGCGGTGTCCGGCAATATGCGCCCCAGCACATCAAAAGGGACAGCCAGAACCAGATAGTCGAATTTCTGTTCCTGTCCATTCGTCATCACGCTTACGCCAAAGGCTTCTGTCCGAAACGACTCCACCCCCGCACGAAACTGGATCTCTCCACCACGGGCGCAGATGTAATCGCCGGCGGTGCTGTACAGGTCGGTGAGCGGGACGGTTGGAATTCCCATTCGCCCGGCAGCGGCCGATTTAAGAAACGATTCGCGCACGACCTTGGCCGCAGAGGGAACCGAAACCTGATCGAGATCTTCGTTTAAGGCGCTGACCAGTATCGTCTTCCAGAAACGCTCAATGGCTTGCTCGGTTTGCCCGTGGCGTTTAAGCCAGTCGAGGAACGACTCGCCACGATCCGGCGGAATAGCAGGGGCAAGCGCCGCCATGGCGCGGCTGATGGCCAGCTTGTCGCTAAAATTTAAACATTCGGCCCGGAGAAATGCCGGAGCAGTGTGCAGCGGAGCGGGGAGCGCGGACGGGGCGATCACGGATGCGCGGCCTCCGGGCTCGAGGAACGTCAGCTTCTCATACCAGCGAATTTTGTCCTGAACTCCCGCGCGCCGATAGAAATCGAGCAGGTTGGTGCAGCAGCCGAGCAATACATGCTGGCAATTGTCGACAATTTCTCCGGTGCCGGGATGCTGATAGGAAGAGGCGCGCCCGCCGAGATAAGGGCGGCGCTCAAATAGCGACACGCGAAAACCGGCTTCGGCCAGCGCACATCCAGCGGCCAGGCCGGCCAACCCGCCTCCGGCGATAGCGACTGTAGGAGGATGTGTCGTATTAGGATGGGTCGAATTAGTTTCGATCGAGGGCGGCATCACAGCAGACGCTTCAGGATCCCTTTTCCCATGACCGTGAACTTTTCGGGAACGGATAATCGAACCCGCTCACTGAAGACGTCGTACTGGTTCGAAGCAATCTTTTCGAGCAGGCGGCGATAGATGGTGATCAGGACCCACAGGGCGGGCTGACTGTCTTCGTTCACCAGCGGGATCAGCTCTTCTCCAGCGCCATAGCACTCGCGTGCGCGGTCGGCCTCCATCGCCAGCAGCGAACGGACGCGGGCAACATCAATATTCGGCGCGGCCAGATCGGCGGCCGAGAGACCGCACTGCGCCAGGTCTTCCTGCGGGAAATAAACCCGGCCCATGGCGACGTCTTCTTTGACATCGCGAATAATATTCGTGAGCTGAAATGCCAGGCCGCAGCGTTCGGCAAGCGGCTCAGCGGCAGGATCGCGATATCCGAAGATTCTGATGCATACCAGACCGACGACCGATGCCACGCCGTAGCAATACCGGCGCAGCTCTTCAAAAGTCTGGTAACGCGCGACCAGCGGCGCACCTTCGGACGGCTCTATTGGGCCGTGATCGAGATCTGCAGCGGTACCGAAGGCAAGCTGATCCAGAAGCCCAATCGGAATCTGATAAGTGCGCTGCGCATCGGTCAGCGCCAGCAACACGGGATCATCGGTTGGCTGTGCAGCCAGCGCGCGGTGGACCTTGTCCAGCCATTCTGCGAGCTTGTTGTAACGATCATCGGGACTCAACGTGTTGTCGTCAACGATGTCGTCGCAACGCCGCATGAAGGCATACACTGCGCTCAATGCATTGCGTTTCCGCCGTGGAAGCACCACAAACCCGTAGTAGAAATTCTTGGCCGCTGAGCGGGCGATACTCCGGCAGACGGAGTACGCCATGCGGAGCTGCGAAGCAGTAGGCGCAAACTGCACCGGCGCATTTTCCACGACGGTGCTCATCGCAGCTTCCCCAGCGCGGCACGAGCGACCAGGGCCAGCTTCCGGGTCTTGGAAATCGCCGGACGGCTGCCCAGCACCGCGTAATGTTGGCGCTCGATGGCGTTCAGAATCTCCTCGCCGCCGCGGCTGAAGAGTTCAATGTCGATTGCCAGCGCGCGGTCGACTTTCGCGATCAGTGGCATGCCTTGCGTAAACCATTCCCGCGCGCGTTCGACTTCAAAACTCATCATGTCGCAAAACGCGGAAGTGTTTTCGCCGTCACGGATTACTGCTTCGCTCACACCGAAGCGGCGCAGGTCTTCGAGTGGAAGGTAAATCCGTCCTTTGGCAAAGTCCGCACTCACGTCTTGCCAGAAGTTCGCCAGTTGCAGCGCGGTGCAGGTGTAATCGGAAAGCTGCTGGCGCGCGGCATCGCGGTATCCGCAGAGGTACAGCACCAGGTGTCCGACCGGATTCGCCGAATACCGGCAGTAGCCCAGCAGATCGTTGAACGTTTCGTAGCGGCGGATACTTTGGTCCTGCCGGAAAGCAGTCAATAAATCCGCGAATTCACGCTTCGGAATTTCAAACTTGCGCACGGTCTCGGCGAGCGCCACAAATACGGGATGCCGCGGCCGAATATGATGACCGTCGTAGCACGCGTTTAACTCCGTTTCCCACTGATCGAGTAACTGCAGAGATGCCGCGTTGTCGCCCACCTCGTCCCCCAAATCGTCGGAGATGCGGCAATACGCATAAACGTTGAAGAAGTGCTGGCGCAGCCGCTCCGGAAGAAACCAGGACGCGACCGAGAAATTCTCGTAATGCGAGCGTGCCAGGCGACGGCAATATTCGCGCGCTTCGGCTTCCGAGGGCGCATGGTCGGGGATGGCGTACTCCGGCGGCAGCGCACTCCAGCCGGAGGAGAGCGGCGCAGTCGGGGGGTGCCTGGCAGCAGTTGTCATCAAAAATTGCTTGTGGAGATCCGGGCGCCCCGCCCGGCTGGACGCGCGAGACGCCCGTCCCTCCATCGTATGATTCATCACGCGATGCGACGCTAGTGACCCGGGATGATCGCAGTCTTGATATCCCCGTTGCGGTTCAGCATGTGGCGCAGCACATCTTGCAAACGCGAAAGCGGCGCTTCGCCGGTAATGTAGTCGTTGCCACAAACTTTTTTCTCCGCAATCAAACCGAAGGCCCGGCGCACCGTCTCCGGGGTGTGATGGAAAGTCGCCTTCAAAGTGATTTCCGAGTAGTGCAAGCGGTTGGTGTCTAGCTGCACCTTGGTTCCGGCAGCACATCCACCGAAAAAATTCACCGTGCCGCCCTTGCGAACCATCTGCACGGCCCACTCCCAGGCTTCCGGGCGACCTACGGCCTCGATCGCCACATCGGCGCCGCGCCTCTCCGGAGTTAACTCGCGCACCGCCTCTACCGGATCTTTCACCTGCGCAATCTGCACCACCTCGTGCGCACCCTTCTTGCGCGCCAATGAGACCTGCGAATCGCGCTTGACGACCGCGATCACATTGCAGCCGATCGCTTTGGCCACCTGCACAAACATCAGGCCGATGGGCCCGCCGCCAATGACCGCGACGGTGTCACCAATCTCTACGCCGGTTTCATGCAGGCCGCGGAGAACGCAGGCCAGCGGCTCGGTCATCGCGGCATCCTCGAAGCTCACATTCGAGGGCACCATGAGCATATTGGTTTCCACAATGCGCCGCGGAATCCGGATGTACTCGGCGTAAGCGCCATTGTTGAACAGCAGATCTTCGCAGAGGTTTAACTGGTGCTTGGAGCAATAAAAACACATGCCGCAGGGAGCGGAGTTGAGCGCGACCACGCGCATGCCCTTCTTGAAGCCACGCACGCCCTCTCCGACTTCTTCGACGGTGCCAGCCAGTTCGTGGCCGAACAACGCCGGAGGCACAATCATGCGGGCGTGATAGCCCCGCTGATACACCTTCAAATCCGTGCCGCAGGTGAGCGCCACGTGGACCTTGACCAGAACTTCGCCTTCACCCACACGCGGGATCGGCACCCGTTCGATCTTGATGTCTTCTTTGCCGTAAAGGACGGCCGCCGTCATCTTGCCAGTCACAGTTGATGTCCTTCCCACGCACTCCACATTGCTTAGTGGAGCGCCGGGCGCCCTCGCCCGGCCCCTAACTTCGCTCTGGGACGGGGCGAGGACGCCCCGTTGCTCCATTAGCTAAACCACCCTGCCCGGCTGGATGACAATCTTCATCGAGTCCGGTTGAGGATGCGCAGCCAGATTCAGCGCTTCCACACCGCTTTGCAGCGGGAAACGGTGGCTGATAAGCCGTTCCAGATCCATTTCACAGTTCATGACGAACCGCACTGACTCCTCCTGCAATTCAGCAGATGCACTGTAGGATCCGAGCAGAGCCTTTTCGTCCACACACACTGCCGCTGGGTCAATCGTGGCCTCGCCCCGCACCGTTTGCGCGAATAGCAAAACACGGCCTCCCGGACGCGCTGCATCCATGGCAGGCCGAATCAGACCACTCCCGCCGACCGCCAAAATCACGGCGTCAGCCCCGCGGCCTTCCGTCATTCCGCGTACGGTTTGTCCGGCGTCAGCCTTGGAAGCGTCAATTGTCAGTTTCAGTCCGAAGCTATTTGCTATTGTAAGCCTCGCCGGATATAAATCGGAAGTAATCACCCGAGTCCCCGCCCTCTTCGCCAGAGTCGCCAGTATCAGACCAATCGGACCCTGCCCAATGACTAGCACGGTCTCTCCGGCTTGCAGACGAAGGGTCTCAATACCTTTGATGCAGGTATTCACCGGCTCGACAAAACATGCTTGCTCGAAACTGATGCCATCCGGGATGCGCACCGTCCCCTTCTCGACAATCCAGTCCATCACCCGGACGTATTCCGCAAATCCTCCACCCGACGGCTCGAATCCAGCCGTGCAACCGACTTTTTTGTAGGTGGCGCACTGCGCGAAGGTTTTGTGGCGGCAGTAATAACATTCTCGACACGGGATGTGATGAAACACAACAACGCGTTCGCCGACACTAAACTTTCGAACCCCTTCCCCCACTTTCGCGACAACACCCGAAGTCTCATGACCAAAAATACGCGGTGCTGAATGGGATCCACTAGCGATTTTCTTCAGATCCGTCCCACAAATGCCGCAGGTGTGGACTCGAAGCAGAATCTCCCCGGGCCCAATTTCAGGCACAGGCACTTCTTCCAGGCGCACATCGTTCACGCCGCGATACACGGCAGCCCTCATGATGGAAGGAATCTCGCGCCCTTCGCTTTCAACCGTCTTATCAACGGTCAGTGTCGATGTCCGGGCAATTGCCATAGCAGACCTTGTTGTTTCCCCTGAGTCTAGTGCCGCGACCGCGTGACTGTTACGCCCGTCGATCCAAGCTTGCTGGTGGAGAGCCGGGCGCCCCCGCCCGGCTGGACGAGCGAGACGCCCGTCGCTCCACCGAGTTTCTCGCGACCGAGGTAACTCACGAGCGCGCCGCAAAGAGCCTTGCTTGCCTTGGAACTGTTCCGCATCAGCGCAATGGTAGTCCCCCACAGCCACGGACACAGCGCCACATGACACGCAAACCTGACGGAATGAAAGCGGCCGTCGTCCGCCACAAAGCGCTCCATCGCCGGCAAGCTGAAATCGGCCGCGTCGGAGATGGCTTTCAAAACTCCGAACTCGACTCCGCGCACCTGCGCGCCTTGGGCCACGGCTGCGGCTTCCATGTCCACCGCGCTCGCGCCATAAGCTTTGCCAAATCGAATTTTCTGCTCTTTATCAGCCACGGTCGCGGAGCTCACCAAGATTCCCTCACCCGAGCCGACTTCGGTGCGGACGCCGTCGGCCGCATTGATCACCGTACGCGGCTCCAGAACATGTCCGACCTCGAGCGATCCATCCAACGCTCCTGCAAAACCAACTGAGATCACCCGTACCGGGCTAACCGCCCGAATCACCGCCTCGGTGGCGCGGCGCGCGGCGTCAGCTCCAATTCCGCTGCATACCAGAACTGCTTCGCCATTTTCAAAGAGACGATAACGTCGTCCTCCGTGTTCGATCGCTCTGACCTTCCAGCTGCGGATCAGCGGTCGCACCTCCCGCTCCATCGCGGCTATGATGGCAATCTTTTTTTCAGGCATAGCCGTTCGCGCGGAACCACTCTACCGACCGCCGCAGCGCTCCATCCACGGGAACCGTCCGCCAGCCCAGTTCCCGTTCCGCTTTCGCTGAACTCACAAACATCATCTTGCGTCCCATGCGCACCGCGTCAATCGTCACGCGCGGTTCCCGGCGCAGAACTCTGCCGGTCACCATCTCGTCCGCGACTCCAGCCGCCAGCGCAAAAATGTAAGGCAACTTCACCGTCGGCGACGGCAAGCCCGTGATCGCGGCCAGCCGGTCCAGAATCTGTTTCAGCGTAAGATTCTCTCCGCCGAGGATGTAGCGCTCGCCCGATCTTCCCTTCTCCAGCGCCTGGACATGGCCGCGAGCGCACTCGGTCGCATCCACCAGGTTCAATCCCGTCTCCACGTACGCCGGGAATTTCCGCTTCAGGAAATCCACCACGATTCGCCCAGTTGGCGTCGGCTTGATATCGCGCTCGCCGATCGGCGTTGTGGGATTCACGATCACCACATCGACTCCAGATTTCGCGGCCTCGATTGCGACTTGCTCTGCCATGAACTTCGAACGCTTGTAGTGCCCGATCATATCCGCCAGCGACACCGGACTGTTTTCATCCGCCAGCGCGCTCGTGTGGGGCGTGCTCGTGTGGGGACGGGCGCCCTCGCCCGTCCAAGCCGAGCGCAGCTCGGTAGCTGCGTGGTTCGAGGCAAAGCCCATGGTCGCCACACTCGACGTGTACACCACCCGCCGTACACGTTGTTTCCGCGCGGCTTCGAGCAAGGAACGCGTGCCCTCGACATTCGAGCGATACATCCCCTCGGGATCACGCACCCACAGCCGATAGTCCGCCGCAACGTGAAACACGACGTCGCAGCCGGAAAGCGCCTTCTCAATCGAAGCCGCGTCGCGCAGGTCGCCAACAACTCGATCTGCATTCACGCCGTCAATGTTGCGCAGATCGCTCGTAGGCCGCACCAGCAGCCGCAACTCGGCTCCCTGTTCCGCCAGAACGCGCGCAACATGGCTGCCCAGAAATCCCGTGGCTCCGGTGACAAAAGCTTTCAATGTCCAGCTCTTAGCTCTTAGCTCTTAGCCGATCAAACCCAGTGCGGGAATCCGCCAAAGCTGCTCACGAAAACGGTCAGCTAAAGGCCAAAAGCTAAAAGCCAACGGCTAACTGCTGCTCTTCTCCGCCATCACCTTCGAATAGGTCGTGAGCGCGAGCAACGGGAAATACTCGCTGTACAGGTGGTACTTCAGATAGAACACGCGCGGGAATCCGGTTCCAGTGAAGAACGGCTCGTCCCATGACCCATTTTTATTTTGCGTGCGCAGAAGATACGCCATGCCGCGGGCCACGCATTCGCTGCGCGTGTCGCCGACGGCCAGCAGTCCCATAATTGCCCACGCGGTCTGCGAAGCCGTGCTGTCGCCTTGCCCGCGAAGGTTGGGATCGTCATAAGATCCCACCGTCTCGCCCCAGCCACCATCGGCATTCTGCACCGAGCGCAGCCACTCCGCCGCCTGCTGGATCATGGGCTCGTTACGATCCACCGCCATCGCTTCCAGACCGCGCAACACCTGCATCGTGCCGTAGATGTAGTTCACGCCCCAGCGTCCGAACCAGCTTCCATCCGGCTCCTGCTCTTTGCGAATAAACTTGATTGCCCGCTTCACTGCCGGATGGTTCGCGTCGTAGCCATAGGTCGCAAGACACTCCAGAATGCGGCCCGTAATGTCGACGGTTGCAGGATCAAGCATGGCATTGTGATCGGCAAAGGGCACGTACTGGAACACCATGCGGTCGTTATCTTTGTCGAACGAAGCCCAGCCTCCATCCTTGCACTGCATCGACAAAATCCAATCGATCGCCCGTTGCACCGACTCGCTCTGATAGCGCCCGTTCGGATGTTCGACCCGGCTCAGCCCCAGGCAGACCATGGCGCTGTCGTCCACGTCGGGATAGAACTCATTGTTGAACTCGAAGTACCAGCCGCCCGGTTCGCCTTTCGGATTCTTGATCTTCCAGTCTCCGGGCTTGCGCACCTGCTTCTGCAGGATCCAGTCTTCGCCCAAGGCAAACAGCGCGTACGCCGTATCCCACACCGGAGACATGCAGGGCTGCATACGGAAAGTGTCGCCCTCTTCGATCCCCAGCTTTTCGAACTCGTCGAGCGCGCGGATAAACTGCGGATCATCCACCGAGTAACCCAGACAGCGCAGCGCGATGATGGCATTCATCATCGAGGGGTAGATCGCCCCCAGGCCGTCGCTCATCTCGAAGCGAGCCAGCATCCACTTCTCAGCCTGCCTCAGAGCCAGCGAACGCAGCGGACGGATGTGCACACGCTCGGCCCAGTGGGTAATGCGATCCAGCACCAAAAAGAAATTCCGCCACGAAATCCGGTTCTTCGCCCAGTGCAGATGCATACGCGACTTGTCGCGTCCGCCGACAAAGAGCTCTTCGACTCCCATTTCGTCGGGAATTTTCTTGAACGGCTTCTTGGCGTAGCAGATCGAAAGTGGCACCAGAATGGCGCGCGACCACGAAGAAATCTCGTAGATATTGAACCAGAACCAGTTGGGAAAGAGCACGATCTCCGGCGGAATCGCTGGCACCGCGTCGTAATCATACTGCCCAAAAAAACAGAGATAGATCTTGGTAAATGTATTGACTTCGGTCACGCCACCCATTTCGAGAATCTTCTTGCGGGCGCGTGCCAGCGCGGGATGATCCGCCGTGAATCCAGCCAGCTTCAGCCCGAAGTACGCTTTCACCGAAGCGCTGATGTTCGAAGGGCCGCTGGCGTAGATGCTCCAGCCGCCGTCTTCATTCTGGTGGTTCAGGATGTAGCGCGCGGCCTTGTCAAAGCGTTCTTGGCTGCCCGTGCCGAGCAGAGCATGGAGCAGGATGTAATCGGATTCGAGGGTGGTATCGGCTTCCAGTTCTCCGCACCAGTAACCCGCTTCGTGCTGCTGCGAAAAAAGATACTTGCGAGCCGCATCGACGGCTACCGCGACCCGGGTTCCCAGGTCATCAATCTTTCCAAATCGCATCTGAGGCGCGGAGGCCGAACTGTAAGGGGAGGATTCTTCCATCATGTCTCCAAACTACCCACGGCAGCAATGGCCGGTGCCGCGGCAATCGTTTCCACGATCTCCGGCGGCAATCCAAAGCGCACATTTTCCGGCATGATTTCCAGTTCTTGCACGTCGCCAAAACCCTTTCCCGCCAGGTACGCCACCACTTCCTGCACCAGATGTTCGGGAGCCGATGCTCCCGCGGTCAAGGCCACCGTCTTTACGCCATTCAACCATTGCGGCCGAATGTTGCAGCAATCATCAATTAGATGCGCCGGGGTGCCCAAACTGCGAGCAACTTCCACCAACCGCTTGGAATTTGAGCTATTGTCGGAGCCAACCACCAGCAGCAAATCGGCATCCGAGGCCACGTGTTTGACGGCAACCTGCCTGTTTTCAGTGGCATAGCAGATATCCTGAGCCGCCGGACCCTTAATGTTCGGGAACCGCTTTCTGAGCGCGGCGATAATGTCGCGCGTCTCATCCAGACTGAGCGTCGTTTGCGTCAAGTATGCGACGCGGGTGGGATCGGGCAAGATCACCGACGCTACCTCCGCAGGCGACCCCACGACCTGAGTCACTGCGGGCGCCTCGCCGAGCGTGCCAATCACTTCGTCATGATCGCGATGTCCAATCAGAATCAGCGAATAGCCTTCCTTCGCGAACTTCACCGCCTCCACGTGCACCTTGGTGACCAGCGGACACGTGGCATCGATCACGCGCAACTTCCGCCGCTTGCTGTCCGCGCGTACTTCCGGAGAAACGCCGTGGGCGCTGTAGATGACTCGTTCGCCCTCGGGCACTTCGTCCACGCTATCGACAAAGATTGCGCCCTTCTGCTGCAGCTCCTCCACCACGAAGCGGTTGTGGACAATTTCCTTGCGCACATAAATCGGCCGTCCAAAGGCCTCTAGCGCAATCCGGACAATATCGATCGCCCGCACCACTCCGGCGCAGAATCCGCGTGGCTTCAACAGCAATAAGGTCTTCGTGTGTAAATTCCCGGTCTCAGACAAGTTGCATCCCCCACCCATTAGGGTACACTTCTTTGTTGGAAACGATGCTGTAAGGGTATCGAAAGATGCACCCTCAGGTCAATGTAAGCCTTTGAGGCTGTGAGGATTAGCAGCGGGCGGGGAAATACGGCGGGTGAATGGCACGACCGCCAAGGAGCCGGGCCTCACCAGATGTGGCGCACGTCGTAAGCATCGAAACGATTGCTTCCATATTTATGGCACAAGTGGGATAATACCTTCATGAAGCAGGATTCTGTTCGCACCACCGTTGATATTCCAGCACCCCTATACCGGAAGCTCAAGGCGCAAGCTGCCGCGAACGGGCGCTCGGTGCGTGAATTGGTCCTAGCGGGTGTTAAGACCGTGCTCCTGCAAGGCCAGCGCCCGCGCCCTAAGAGGGTGCAGTTTCCGCTTATCGTCTCCGACGGCCCCAAGGTCGACCTGACCAACGAACAAATCTATGAACACGTTGAATTTCCTTGATGCGAACGTGTGGCTGGCGCTGGTTTGGAGCCGGCATGTGCATTCCGAAAGAGCCAGGGTTTGGTTCGAGCAGGCTGGTGAGGAACAATTCTTTTTCTGCCGTTTCACGCAAATGACCGTTCTGAGGCTCCTCACCACCGATCAGATCATGCGAGAGGACACTAAGAGCATGTCCGAAGCGTGGGGCTTGTGGGACCGGGTCTGGGCCGACACTCGCATTGCCTTCCTGCCGGAGCCGGACGATCTGGAAAAAGAGTTTCGTTCGCGCTCGCGGTTGTCCAGTCGGTCCCCCAAGGTTTGGGCGGATTCTTACCTTCTGGCCTTCGCAGCGGTCGCAGGCCTAAAGCTCGTCACCTTTGATCGTGCGCTTCAATCGCGTGGTGCCAATGTGCTCGTGCTGTAGGCTGGATGACGTGTGACAGAGCGTTCGGCTTCACCCATTTGCCCGAATCATCTGCTCCGCATGCTTCCGCGAAGTTTCAGTCAGCTTAGCTCCCGACAGCATGCGAGCCACTTCCTCGGTGCGCTCTTCGCCGGTAATCTGCCGAACAGTAGTCTTCGCGCGGCCCGCAGCTTCGCGCTTCTCGATCAGGTAGTGATGATCGGCAAACGTCGCGATCTGCGGCAGGTGGGTAACGCAGAGCACCTGATTGCCTTTGGCGAGGGCTTTTAATTTTTTCCCCACGGCCTCGGCGGCGCGGCCTCCGATGCCGGTATCAATCTCGTCGAAAACTAACGTGCGCTGCGCCGCCGCCGACTTCTTCTTCGGATTGCCCGCCGGATTGGTCCCCGCCTCGACGCTCGCCTTCAATGCCAGCATGACGCGCGAAAGCTCGCCGCCCGAGGCAATCTGTTCCAGCGGAAGCATCGTCTCGCCGACATTCGTCGTAATGCGATAGATCACCTGATTGATGCCCGAGGACGTCCAATGCTCCTCAGCTTCGCTTTCTTCAACCGCGATGCGAAAACTGGCGCGCATGGCGAGGTCGTTGATCTCGGCCTCGACCAGCTTCTCTAATTTCCGTCCCGCCTCCAGGCGTTTTCGGGAAATGATGCGGGCAGCTTTGCGATAGTCGTCGGCAGCCACGGCCAGCATCGCCCGCAGCTCAAGCAATACCTGATCTTTGTTCTCCATCTCTGCGACCTTGCGCCGGATGTCATCGCCGAAAGCAATGGTCTGCTCGAGCGTCGGTCCGTACTTGCGTTTCAAACGATCCAGCAGAGCCAAGCGATCTTCGATTTCCGCGAGACGCTCGGGAGACGCGTGAATACCTCCGGCGTAATCGCGCAGCGTCGCTCCCACATCTTCGACGCTGATGCGCGCCGACTCCACCTCCAGGTGCCTCTGGGCGGCGCGCAGGCTCGACGAAGTGGAGGCGTTGCCCTCATATAGCAAGTCGAAAGCATTGATGGCCGCGCCGTAAATTTTCTCGGCATTGGCTAACACGCGCTTCTCAGCTTCCAGTTGCTCGTCTTCGCCTTGTCGAAGACGCGCCTCTGCGATTTCACGGCTCTGGAAGTTCCACAGGTCCAGCAGCCGCATACGATCCTGCTCGTCCTGTTCGAGGTCGGCGATGCGCCCGCGAATCTGCTTCCAGTGCGCGAAAGCAGCGGATACTTCCTTCAATTCGACTCCGGCATAAGCATCGAGCAGTTCCTGCCGCGCCGCGGCATCGAAGTTTACGATGGATTCATTCTGCGCGTGGATCACCGCCAGGTGCGGCGCAATCTGTTTCAGCACCGCCACGGTTGCTGGCTGATTATTGATGAAGGCCCGCCCCTTGCCGCCGGGAGCAATTTCGCGTCGCAGAATCAACGAGCCATTCTCCGCGTCCAGGCCGTTGGTCTCGAGTATCTCTTCGATGGAACGCGCCGCGGCTCCGTCGCTCTCAAACACCGCCGCGACCACGGCCCGTTCCGCGCCGCTGCGGATTACGTCCGAAGACGCTTTTTCCCCCAGCAGCAATCCCAGCGCGTCAATCAGAATGGACTTCCCCGCCCCGGTCTCGCCGGTCAGAAGATTCAGACCAGCCGCGAATTCGATCACGACATTGTCGATCACCGCGTAATTTTCGAGTCGAAGTTCGGCCAGCACAAAGGTCCCTGCAATCGTTAATTCACGATCTTTAATTTACGACGACGGTAATTTACGCGCAGCATAGCACAGACCGCCGTGCGGCGAGCCGCGCAGTAGCATGCAACCAAACGCCGCATTGACCGATGCGGTACCTTGCCGGAGCACGCCATCACCCTGGTCTATAATCTTAAACAGGGGTTCTCCGTAAACCGATGCATTTTTCTTCCGTCCTCCTGTTGTTTGTTGGCGGCGAAATCGTTGATCTCGTCCTTCAGACTGGTCCGGTCGCCAAGACCGCGCTTCTCCTGCTCATCGCGTTCAGTGTGCTCTCCTGGGCCGTGATTCTTTCCAAATGGCGGCTGATCCGCCGCGCGCGCGCTCAAAGCGGACGCTTCGTCCGCGTCTTCCGTAAGGCGCAGCGCATGCAGGACATTGCCCCGGTTGCCGAACAGTTCCGTCCCAGCCCGCTGGTGGGAGTGTTTGAAGGCGCAGTCGCGGAGTTCAAGCGCCAGATGGGAATGACGGGCGGCATCCATAACCTCGTGGCCATTCAGCGCGCCATGCAGATCGCGTCTTCAGAGGAGATCACGCGCCTCGAACGCAATGTCCCGTGGCTGGCGATTACCGGCGTCGTTACGCCGTTTATTGGACTGTTCGGAACCGTCTGGGGAATCATCGACGCGTTTCACGGGTTGGGCACGGCTGGTGCGGCCACTTTGCGCGCCGTCGCTCCTGGAGTTTCTGAAGCTCTGATTACCACCGCCGCCGGCCTGGCTGCAGCCATCCCGGCGGTGATTGCCTACAACCTCATCATTGGCTCCATCCGTGAAATGGCCACGCGCAACGACGACTTCACCCTGGAGATGCTTAACCTGATAGAGCGCCAAACGCAGACATCAGACCGCCAGCAGGCGACCGCGGCCACCGAGGCGAGGCGCTGATGGCCTTCACCTCTGCCAACGGACGCACCCAGACCGCGCTCGCCGACATCAATATCACGCCGCTGGTGGATGTCGTGCTGGTGCTGCTCATCATTTTCATGGTGACTGCGCCAATCCTGCAGTCCGGGATCGAAGTCAACGTGCCCCACACCCGCACCGTCAAAGAGATCAACGAAGAGCGCCTCGTCATCAGCATCGACAAATCGCAAAGAGTTTTCTTGGGCAACGATCCTATCAACATTAACCAGATCGGAGCGACCCTGAGGCGGAAGATTCGCGATCCGCAACACCAATCGATCTTTTTGCGCTCCGACGAGGATGTCCCGTTTGGCGCCTTCGCCACCGTGATGGACGCCATCAAGCAAGCGGGCATCAGCAACGTGAGCATCGTTACCCAGCCGATGGATACACATGGCGGCCATCACTGATACTGATATCGATATGTATAACATCGACATCTACTCCGAACACGGCCAGCTTCGCCGGCCTCTGGCCTGGTCGCTCGGCCTGCATCTGGCGTTCGCGGCCTTTGTCGTGCTCTACGCCATGTTTATTCACGGCTTCCGGGGTGAAGGCTGGGGCAGCGGCGGTGGCGGGGATGCCATGGGAGCGACGCTCGTGAGCGCGGTTCCTTTGCCTGCCAATCCCGCGCAGACAGAGAACGTCCTGGCAACCGAATCCAAGGGGCTTTCGAAGTCGCAGCCCATGGTTCAGGAAAAAGAAGCGGAAGCAATTCCGATTCCCGATAAGAACACGAAGACAAAAATAAAACCCGCGCCGGTCAAGAGCGCAACGCAGCGCAAGGCGCAAACAGAACCACCGGAGTCGAATCAGATTCCGTATGGCGAGGGTGGTCCGGTCAGCGGGCCGTACACCATGAGCGCGGGCGGCGCCAAGGGCGGATTTGGGTTTACCGGAAGCGGTGGCGATTTCGGCAGCCGGTTTTCGTGGTACGTCCAAGCCGTGCAGCGGAAAGTCACGGAAAACTGGTTAAAGTATGAAGTAGACCCACGCATCTCGGAGGCGAAACGGGTTTATCTGACGTTTGATATTGCACGTGACGGACACCCGTCAAATGTTGAGATCGAGCAGTCGAGCGGTGTACCGTCGCTCGACATCTCGGCCCGGCGCGCCATCGAGCGCATTGATACATTCGGCGCGCTGCCGCCGGACTATTCGGGAAGCAAAGTGTCGGTAGAGTTCTGGTTCGATTACAAGAGGTAAGTGTGGGGACGGGCGTCTCGCCCGTCCAGCCAGGCGGCAACGCCCGGTGCGCCACCAGCAAAGGGAGTGCACATTGCGTAACTCGGCTCGCCCCATCCGTCATCACGCTTTGATCGCCGTTGCCTTGCTGTTTCTGCTGGCGGCCACCAGCTCCGCGCAAGACTGGATTCGCACCGGGACCGGGCTCGGCGTCGAGCGAGTGCGCCTCGCCGCATCCGACTTCAAACCATCGACCACGGACGCCAAGAACGCCGAACTGCTGAAGACCTTCAACGACACGCTCTGGAACGATCTCGACAACGCCGGAATCTTCGATCTGGTCTCGAAGAGTTTTTATCCGCTGCAGGAGCCGGGGCAACCCTCCGAGGTCAACTTCCCGGCGTGGAATTCCCCACCGCCCAACACTTCGATGCTTGCGTTCGGCAGCCTGGGCGCAGCCGCCGGCAAAGTCACGGTTCAGGGCTGGCTCTACGACGTGAAGAATGAGAAGTCGCCACAGGTGCTAGGCAAGCAGTACGTCGATAACGCGGAAGGCGACGCGGTGCGCGTGATCGCGCACCGGTTTGCCGACGAAATCATCTTCCGCCTCGGCGGAGGCGTACCCGGCATCGCCGAAACCAAGATCTATTTCGTCAGCGAGCGCACCGGCCACAAAGAAATCTGGATGATGGACTACGATGGCGCCAACCAGCAGCAGATCACGCGCCTGGGAAGCATTTCCCTGTCGCCGCGCATCTCGCCCGACGGCTCGCGGCTGGCGTTCAGCTCGGTTACGAAGAGTGGTTGGGAAATCATGATGTACTCCTTCGATCTCAACCGCATGGTGAGCTTCCCGCGTTTTGGAGGAATGAATCTTTCGCCTTCCTGGTCGCCCGATGGCAAGATCGCTTTCTCCTCTTCGCGCAACGGCTACCCTAACATTTTCGTCGTGGACGCATCCGGAGGAAAATCGCTCCGCCTGACGAGCGATCAGGGGCCGGACGTTTCTCCGACATGGAATCGCAAGACCGGATCCCAGATTGCGTTCGTCAGCGGACGCACCGGCCTGCCGCAGATCTATACCATGGAGGCGGATGGCACCAATTTGCAGCGTGTCACCGATCAAGGTTATGCGGTTTCTCCCAATTGGTCGCCGAACGGACAGTTTCTGACTTTCTCCTGGATGCGCAAGTACGGGCCGGGAGAGCCGGGTTCCAACGATCTTTATTTGATGGACGTCGCCAGCAAGCAGTGGGTGCAACTCACGCA
>JBEKYF010000013.1:0-61853 GCA_049511255.1 Terriglobales bacterium
CCCGCCGTCGCGGGGGGAAGAGTCGTGTTGATGGTTGGCGGGGCGCTGTCAGACAAGAAAATCAGCACTTTTGACGTGAACGCTTGCGACGCGACGTTCGCAGGCGAAGCCGAATCCGTGACACTGACCGTAAAGCCGTAGTTGCCGGCCGTGGTCGGTGTGCCGGAGACCGTGCCATTAGCCGTATTGAACATCATGCCCGGCGGAACTGCTCCGGCGGTGATGCTCCAGGTGAGCGTCCCAGTGCCACCAGTCGTCTGAATTGTATTGCTATAGGCGATCCCCGCAGTCGCCGGGGGAAGAGTCGTGTTGATGGTTGGCGGGGCGCTGTCGGACAAGAAAATCAGCACCTTTGACGTGAACGCTTGCGACGCGACGTTCGCAGGCGAAGCCGAATCCGTGACACTGACCGTGAAGCTGTAGTTGCCGGCCGTGGTCGGTGTGCCGGAGACCGTGCCGGAATTCAAACCGAGCGACAAGCCGGGCGGGAGTGCGCCAGCAGTGATGCTCCATGTGAGCGTCCCAGTGCCACCAGTCGTCTGAATTGTATTGCTATAGGCGATCCCCGCAGTCGCCGGGGGAAGAGTCGTGTTGATGGTTGGCGGGGCGCTGTCGGACAAGAAAATCAGCACTTTCAACGTGAATGCTCGCGTCCCAAAGTTCCCCACCGAATCCGTAACTTTCACCGTGAAGTTGTAATTGCCGGCCGTGGTCGGCGTACCGGAGACTGTGCCAGTAGCCGTATTGAACATCATGCCCGGCGGAACTGCCCCGGCAGTGATGCTCCATGTGAGGTTCCCTGTGCCACCAGATTCCTGGATCGTATTGGGGATGTAGGGGATCCCCGCCGTCGCGGTGGGCAGAGTCTGGGACAGGATGTGCGGGGTGGTGTCGGATTCGAATATCAGCAGCGTCAAAGCAGTGCTCTGTTCATACTGGTGGCTATCCAAATCCAGCTCGAAGAAATAGCAACCCGCGTTGGAGCTCGTTGTGTTCCAAGTAAAAGCGAACGGGTTCCCCGTAATTCCGCTCCCTGAAGTAGACAGAGTCGTGACTGGATACGGGTAGGTCCCACTGTAGCCTAGAAATTCCGGCGGCTTTGCAAGAGACGAGCAACTTGCATCAGATGGAATAGGTCCAATGGCGACAAGCGCCGTGCTTGCAGCCGGCCTTGTGACGCTTACGCCGGTATCGTCGGTGTTTAGCGACCATGTTATCTGAATATTGTCCCCTTGTACGGGCGTGTTCTGAGAGGACAAATCGGTGAAAGCTAAGTTGGTCAAAGCCACCGAGCCCTTTGCTGTGTTCGTGTAGCAGCCCGTCAGTGGCTCCCCGGAAGATGTAGACACGGTGTTCGAACCCACGCTCTCCTGTGTAGTGCCTGCCAGCACGGCGGTTACGAAATAGCTATAGCCGCCGGGGTTGCAGTTGACGGTGTCCGTGTACGTAGTCACCGGGGGGGCCACAGTCACAGTGGCAACTACCGCGAAGGCACCTCCGGCCGCTGATCGGTAGACCTTGTACTCGCCGATCTGACCGAAAGTTGGCGCCGTCCAGTTCAGGGTTATCGTGCGCGGAGACACTCCTTCCGACACCGTCAGGCCCTGGGGAGAACGCGTGATCGAGTTGACCGTGGCGACATCAATCTCGCCGCCTCCGTTAAACTGTCCGCCGCCTCCGTTAAACTGTCCACCGCCTCCGTTGAATTGTCCACCGCCTCCATTGAACTGTCCGCCGCCTCCGTTGAACTGCCCACCGCCTCCATTAAACTGTCCACCGCCTCCGTTGAACTGCCCTCCGGCTCCGTTAAGGACAGAATTGCTGCCGGTCGCGCCGATCTGCCGGAAATCGATGTTGGCCCAGTCGTTGAAGCCGGGCAAGGACTCGTTGGTATTACCGTCGAAGTTAATGTCCTGGCCAGCGGACCAGGAAAGTGAGGCGGTCGGACCGGTCATGCGGGACATTAGTGCAGCGTTGGTTATGGGCGTCCCGTCACAATGCAGTGTCGCAGGGGTACCTACACCCGACCAGGGAACATACCAACTGGTGCTCAAGTAGGTGGGGGTAGTGGTAAACGGGTTAGAGGTTACGGAAGAACTCTTGTTCAGCGTGTTCAGCTTCTGCCCGGAATAGTCCGGTACATTGGTCCCACTACCATTATTCAGGAGGTCCACTTGGAAGGAATAGCTCATCACGCTCTGGTGGTTCGGCGCGCAGTTGGGCAAGATAGTTGGTGTGTAATTTTGATTGGATTGACTGTTGAGAAGAAAACCGCCATGCGTCAGGCCATTTGCATGCCCGAATTCATGCGCCAACGTACCGGCGATCACCGGCTCCTTCTGTCCGTCGGACGTAGGTGATGCCGGGTTCCCCCAGAGACCCAGGGTAATGAGTGAGTCTCCCCCGCCGACATCCGAACGGCCGGATGTGGTGTTGACCTGGCCAACGGCTACAGCAAGGTTCGGATCGGTCAAAAACGTATAGCTGGCGGTTGTTGAACTGCCGCCGACAGTTATCGTGAAGCTAGTGCCCGCCGGATTGAAGGGGTTGACGCAGTAAGTACCATCCAGGTTGGGACTGGTGGCGGCGCCAACAATCGTGACGCGGCCATTCAGGCAATATGGGTCCGCGGTAGTAATCCCTTGATAAGTAAGCATGTCGAGCGTGCCTATCGGTGTTGACGTGGTGAACGTGACCGCGTTGCCGGACTGCGCCACGCTCCTTAGAGTGCCGTCCTGGAGCCTCCATTTCGGCTGCCCCACGGCATGCGCAAACAATACATAGTGCCAGCTGTACCTCTTCCCGGGTTGGAAGCGCGGAATGCAGTCTGCGGGTGGGGATGAGACTGCGCAGTCGTTAACTGCCCCGGTGGGATCGACGAGCTGGTTCTTAAAAAAATCGAAACCTCCCTTCCATGCAACCACACCCGGCTGAACGGGAAATGCACAGAGCGCAGGTGGCGAAGTGCGATTATCGGTGCAGGTTGTTTCCTGGATGGCGTGCACGTCGGGTTGGTTAGTGCCCGGTGGGTTGACGTGAACGTAGACATTTTGCGCAGCGAACATGTTGGTTACGATGCCAACAGCGCCCGAGGGCCGTGGGTCGAACGAATAATTAACACCATCTCCCGTGGTACATGAGTCAGGCCCGGTTACGCTGCTGCACATATAATCCAACTGCACGAACACATCCTTGTGCCCCAGTACTGCTCCGGGGAGATCTACCCAGGAGGGATCTCCGGGATTGCAGACGCCTTGATTCACTGCGGCATCGCAGTATCCAGGTGGGGTTGCCTTTTTCCACGCGTTCAGCAGGGTATCCCCGTCATCGTTCTTGACGGTGGTGCTGACGATCACTGCTCCCCAGGACACGCAGCCCTCGTTGCTGGTGCTCGGCACGACCCGAGTTGTTGCAAAACTGTTGTCTTCCTGAACTGGATTTGGAACCTTCACATATGTCTCATTAGGGTCAAAAGTCCAGGTCGGATTGTCCCAGGTGCCATACCAGCCGGGGAAAGCAGATTCGCTGCTTCCATAAAGAGAGGGAAGCAGCGTGCTGTTTAAGTAAACCGTTTGGAATTTGTTGCTCTTGCCGGCGCCAACGATGTGAGTCAGTCTCGATACCGGCTTGTGCGCAGCGTCATAGAATCCCTGGACGGTTTGCGTCATGGTTAACGAGGCGCTGTTTTGGCCAAAGGCACCGTCGTAAATCACAATCGAGTTCAGCGGAACGGATGGGGAGAGGATCCGATAGATGAGGACAAGACTTGCGCCCAGAGTAAGAGGCGTAGAGTTGCCGGTGCTTGGCAGGCGGACTTCGTATATGCCGTTAGCTGAGATGTTCCCGCTCGCATCTCGCGGCAAGGCCCCAAGGACATTAGCGCGATAGGTCCGCGTGTTGTTCCCTGTCGAAGGGGCGGTGCAGCCGCCAGAACTCCACGTCACAGTGTTATCGCTGCCCAAGTTCACACCGGTTATGGGATAACCAGTCTTCGGTCCGCCGATGAACACCGGTCTGAAAAATCCATTCTGGCCGGATCCCGGCTGGCCGGGGATTGTCCCAGTCTTCTCGACCGTTTGCCAGTAAAGCACGGCGGCAACGACCTCGGCGCCCGCTGGCACGAACTTTGCGCCGGTAATACCGGGGTTCACGTCAGGGATTGTGATCGTCCCCGTGGCGTAGCCGTTGGCCACGTTTACATTCATGAAGTAGGCGCCGGCGACGACGTAGTCGCCGGTAACAAAATAATTGTTGCCGAAATTCAAAGGCGGATCCGACTGTGCGAAGGATGCGACGCTCAGAATGGTGGCGCATGCGAAGCCAGCAAGCAGCAAAGAGGAGAACGAAAGTCGCGCGGAGCGCCATTTTTCCATGAGCAGGGCGACACGCTTCAGTATGGTGCTGTGCATAACCAAATCTCCTTTTAAGTTCACTGAGCTAAGCATTCACTCCTGGGCAATCTTCCGCCTACGGCTCGAAACGAAAACTCGGAAATCAGAAACTGGAAATAAGAAATCAGAAACCTGCGACGGTACCCACATACCATTCCTGTTCCGGGGGGTGAACAGTATCCGGGCGATGCTATGCGCTTACGGATCTATAGTCAATATATTTTTTGAGAATAAAAGCATATTTTTTGAGGCCAAAAGCGGCCATGTGCAAGGGTTTGCAGCCGTCTCGGGGCGGAAGTGGAGCAACGAAGAATTGCTGCGGCTGGAGGTGCCGGACTCGCTACCTGTTGCAAGCCTTCTCCGACTGGATACATTCGGATCGACACAGCGAACTGTTACGCTGACGTCTGTGGGGGAACGAAGTTCAAATCGATAGCGACAATCCCGAAGGCAAGCGGCAGGGAACACCGATGAAAATCATTGCGCAATATTTGCGAACGGGCAAGATGAGTGTAGACTGGGTGCCGTTCTGGAAGTCAAAAAGGAGATTCCGACTTATAACTTCCACGGTCTGGCGGCAGGACCACAACGGTTTCACGCACAACGATCCCAGGTTCCTGGACGTGGTTCTTAACAAGAGCGCTGCCGTCACGCGTATCTAGCTTCCGCCCGATGTCAACAGCCTACTGTCAGTGGCAACCATTGCCTCAGGAGCATGGCATCGACAGGACGGAGATTACGGGATGAGGCTGGCCGCACCCGCCAGAACCATTTGACTCAGGGTGGGTGTGGCCGGAAACGAACCGACCCGGCATCTGCTTGGCATGCGGTAAAACGCCAGCGAAGGCCATCGAGAAAGGACCTGGAATGAGCGTAGCAACCGTTTTCCCCATTGCCTCAGCGCAAGAACAAGAACAGCGAATGGACCTGATCAGCGTCAACACCATCCGCGCACTCTCAATGGATGGTGTACAGGCAGCCGATTCGGGGCATCCGGGAACTCCGATGGCGATGGCGCCGGTGGCCTACTGCCTCTGGCAGCAGTTCCTTCGCTTCGATCCGCAGGATCCGGTGTGGCCGAACCGGGACCGCTTTGTGCTGTCGATGGGGCACGCGTCCATGCTGCTCTATTCCCTGCTGCACTTGACCGAGGTTCGAGCGGTTAGCAAAGACTACGAAACTCTCGGCGAAGTATCCGTGCCGCTCGAAGCGGTCAAGGCGTTCCGCCAGTTTGACAGCCGTTGCCCGGGTCATCCGGAATACCGCTGGACATCGGGAGTGGAGACCACCACCGGACCGCTGGGCCAAGGCGTTGCCACCAGCGTCGGCATGGCCAGCGGCCGGCAGTGGCTCTCCGCACGCTACAACCGGCCGGGCTTCGAGAATCTGATCGACTTCAATGTCTACGCGCTTTGCGGAGACGGATGCATGATGGAGGGTATATCGAGTGAGGCGGCCTCACTGGCCGGCCACCTGCGCCTTTCAAATCTCTGCTGGATCTACGACAACAATCGCATCACTATCGAAGGCAACACTTCCCTGGCCTTTACCGAAGACGTTGCCACTCGTTTCATGGGCTACGGCTGGAATGTGACACGCGTCGGCGACGCCAATGATCTCAATATGCTGGCCCGCGCGTTCCAGACGTTTCAGAGCACCAAGGATCGGCCCACGTTGATCATTGTGGACAGCCACATCGGATACGGCGCGCCGCACAAACAAGACACGAGCGGGGCCCACGGTGAGCCTCTGGGCGAGGAGGAGATCCGGCTCGCCAAGCGCAACTACGGCCTGCCCGAAGACAAAAAGTTCTACGTGCCGGATGGCGTCTACGATCACTTCCGCCAAGGCATTGGAAAGCGCGGCAAGCAGCTGCGCGATGCATGGTTCGTGCAAATCGCTGAGTATCGCAAGAAGTATCCCGAGCTCGCCGAGGAACTGTATCGCATGCAGCACCGTCAGCTCCCGGAGGGTTGGGACCGCGATCTTCCCGAATTTCCCGCAGACGCGAAAGGCTTGGCGACACGCGAGTCCTCGGCGAAGGTGCTGAACGCAGCGGCCAAGAATATTCCCTGGTTGATCGGAGGCGCCGCGGATCTCGCACCCTCCACCAAGACCCGTTTGACGCTGGAGGGCGCGGGCGATTTCTCGGCCGAGAATTATGCCGGACGCAATTTTCACTTTGGAGTCCGCGAACACGCCATGGGCGCCATGCTGAACGGAATGAGTCTGGTGAAGGTGCGCCCCTTCGGCTCGGGATTCTTCATCTTCGTCGATTACATGCGGGGATCACTCCGCCTGAGCGCCTTGATGGAGCTCCCGGTGATTTACCTGTTCACTCACGACTCGATTGGAGTTGGCGAGGATGGCCCCACACACCAGCCCATAGAACAGCTCGCCCACATGCGTTCCATGCCCGGCCTGATCCTGATCCGGCCGGGAGACGCAAATGAGGTGCGGGAGGCCTGGAAGGTGATCCTGCAACTGCATCATGAGCCGGCGGTTCTGGCACTCACGCGCCAGGCCCTGCCAACCATCGACCGGAAGAAATACGCCGCGGCTTCCGGCTTGGCCCGTGGCGCCTACATTCTCGCGGATGCCCCCGGCGGCGACCCCGAGGTCATCCTCATCGGCACCGGCAGCGAGGTCTCTCTCTGTTTGGACGCCTACGAACAACTCACCCAGGAGGGAACGCGGGCACGCGTGGTGAGCATGCCGTCGTGGGAACTGTTTGACGACCAGGACAAGAGTTACCGCGAATCTGTTCTGCCGCCAGGCGTGAAAGCGCGAGTGTCGGTGGAAGTGGCATCCGATTTTGGCTGGGCCAAATACACCGGCTCCGAGGGGCACAACGTTTGTATCGAAAGCTTTGGGGCCTCGGCGCCGCTCAAGCATCTTTTGAAGAAAGCGTAGTAGCTGCGGCGAAGAGCCAGATCGCGCTGCACCCGCTCGCGGCGGGCAGCAAGAGATGAAAGCAGGTGTGGCGAGGGCGAGATGATGGGGGATGCATTTTTTCTGCTGCGAAAGTCCGCAGGGGACCAATCGCAAGGTTGGTCCCCTGCTTGGACCAAGTGCCCTTCAACTTGCCTCGACCTTCGCTTGGGCGTGAACCGCTTTTTCGCCAGAGCCGACAGTGGTCATGCGGCCCCCCTGGATTTCCGGTAATAGGTGATCATGTTGTTCGTGGAACTGTCGTGCGCAAGCTTCGGTTCTGCCTGGCTCTCAAGCTCAGGAATGATGCGCTGCGCCAAAACCTTACCCAGCTCGACACCCCACTGGTCGAACGAATCGATGTTCCAGATTGCGCCCTGCGTGAAGGTGGAGTGTTCGTATAGCGCCACCAGTTTGCCCAGGGTTTCAGGCGTCAGCCGTTCAGCCATGATGGTATTCGACGGACGATTGCCCTCGAACACCCGGTGCGGGACGAGCCACTCCGGAGTGCCTTCCGCCTCAACCTGCTCAGGCGTCTTGCCGAACGCCAGCGCCTCAGTCTGGGCGCAGACGTTGGCAATCAGCATGTCGTGGTGCCGGCCGAGCGGATTGAGCGGCTTCGAAAAAGCAATGAAGTCGCACGGGATGAGTCTCGTTCCCTGGTGAATGAGCTGGTAGAAAGAATGTTGACCGTTGGTTCCCGGTTCGCCCCAGTAGATGGGAGCTGTCTGGTGCGCAACCGGCTTCCCCTTGAGCGTGACGTGCTTGCCATTGCTCTCCATCGTCAATTGCTGGAGGTAGGCCGGGAAACGTTTCAGGTATTGCTCGTAAGGCAAAACCGCGACCGTCTGCGCCCCAAAGAAATCGTTGTACCAGATCGCCAGAAGCCCCATGAGCACCGGCAGGTTCTGCTTGAAGGCAGCTGTGCGGAAGTGCTCGTCCATTTGGTGGAAACCACTGAGCATCGCCTGAAACTTTTCCGGGCCGATGGCAACCATGGTCGAAAGGCCAATAGCGGAGCACATTGAGTAGCGCCCTCCGACCCAGTCCCAGAACTCGAACATGTTGGCGGTATCGATACCAAACTTGGCAACCTCTGCCGTATTGGTCGACACGGCAACAAAGTGTTTCGCGACTGATTTCGCGTCGCCGGCTAATCCGGCCAGTGACCAGGCACGAGCCGTTTGGGCATTGGTCATCGTCTCCAGGGTCGTAAATGTCTTCGAGGAGATGATGAACAGCGTTTCCGACGGATCGAGATCACGGACAGCCTCCGCAAAATCGGTGCCGTCGATGTTCGAAACAAAGCGAAACGTCATGGTGCGATCCGAGTAGTGCTTCAGAGCCTCGTAGGCCATGACCGGTCCCAGATCGGAACCGCCGATGCCGACGTTGATCACGTTACGAATGCGCTTGCCGGTATGCCCCTTCCACTCGCCGTTGCGAAGCCGGTTGGCGAAACCCGCCATCCGATCGAGCACAGCATGTACCTTGGGCACCACATTCTCGCCATCCACCACGATGGTGGCGTCTCGCGGCGCTCGCAGCGCGGTGTGTAAGACTGCCCGCTTCTCCGTGAGATTGATTTTGTCACCACGAAACATGGCGGCGATTCGTTCTCGCAGACGAGATTCCTCAGCCAGTCGGATCAAGAGCCCGAGGGTTTCCCCCGTGATGCGATTCTTCGAGTAATCGAGATAAAGGCCCAGAGCCTCGGCAGTCATACGTGTGCCGCGCATGGGATCCTCTGCAAAGAGCTGTCGCAGGTGTAAGTCTCGGACCTGCTTGTAGTGAGATCTGAGGTCTTTCCACGCCTGGCGTTTGACCGCCGGGCCTCCCGTGATTGCTTCGACGCGTGCTGCCATCTCGATCCTCCTTTCGTGTCTCCTGGTGATTTGGGGCCTTTCCCCTTTTTGGATGCCGGAGGGCCCGCCGCACGAGTCTGAACCGAGAATTGGAAATGCTGATCCGCGCCCGCGCGTCCGAGGACGAAGAAGGCGCCGGCTAGGCGCTCACTTCCCTGCGGCTGCCAAAATCTCTTGCCGCCAGTATTTCTTGCAGCTCTCCAATGCGCTGCAGGGTGATATCCGGCTTCGCGTACTTGGCGACTTCCGACCCATCCAGCGCGTAGTGTCCCTGACGCGCAAACACCGTGGTCACGCGGGCCCCCCAATGCTTCTTGAAGGCCGCCAGAATTCGCACCTTGTCGTCCACCACCACGTAATGCGCCGCCGGATACTTCTCCTCCACGTCGTCCAATTCCAGTTCTTTGTGGATATAGATAAGGACGTGGCCCTCGAAGATCTCATACAGGCCCGAGCGGTCGATCTTGCGCGGCTGGAAAACCACGTCGCCGTCGCTCAGGATCACAGCGCGTCCCAACCGCTGCGCGTGCGCCACCGCATCCAGCGACTCCGGAAACAGCCGATTGGCAAAGGGATAATTGATCATGAAGTGCGAAACCGCCAGCAGCTCCGGATCGCACGGCCGTTCGATGCGATACCGCTGCAGCGCGCCCAGATAGTCGGCGTATCCGAGTTCGGTGCGCAACTGCTCAAAGATTTCCCAATAGCGCTGCGCGCTGGCCTCGCCAACTTTGCTGGTGAGGTGGACCTTCAAATCTCGCGATACGCGATCGTTGTCGAGGAGTGTATTGTCCACATCGAAGAAGAACACAAGGTTCGCGTTGGTGCCGGCGCGATTCACACGATCTCCAGAATGACTGAATCGGAATCTCGTTTTTTGACTTCAAGAACGGCACCCAGTCTACACCCATCTCGCCCGGACGTTGCGAAATGAATTCGTGACGTCAAGCAGCTCGTGCAAATAGGGAAAATGCGGCTTTTCCGTTCCCGATCGAACCTCTGCAAGATGGGGAGATAACGCGATCCACACGCTCTACGCCACCTCCTGTCGGTTGGCAAATATTCGGAAATGATTCGCACCGGTTTGGGTGTAGACTGGGTGCCGTTATTTTCATCTCGGAGCAATCGAGGTTCGTGCAGGCGGGGCCTCCGGCCCGTCCGGGCGAAGCGAAATTCAAGGAGCAACGATGCAACTGGGAATGGTAGGTTTGGGGAAAATGGGCGCCAACATGACGCGGCGCCTGATGCGCGGCGGCCACACGCTGGTCGTGTCCGATCTCAGCGCCGAAGCCGTCAAGGGTCTTGCCCGCGAAGGTGCGGTGGCCTCCTCTTCGCTTGACGACCTGGTTGGCAAACTGTCTGCTCCGCGCGCCGTATGGATCATGGTCCCGTCGGGCGATCCCACGGAAAAAACGGTGCAGGCCTTGCTCAAGACGATGAAGGCGGGCGATACCATCATCGACGGCGGAAATTCGTATTTCAAAGACGACGTTCGCCGTTCCCGGATCTGCGCCGCCAAGGATGTGCATTACGTCGATGTGGGCACAAGTGGAGGGGTCTGGGGCATCGAGCGGGGCTACTGCATGATGATTGGCGGACCGAAGGAAGCCGTCCAGCGTCTGGACCCGATCTTTAAAACGCTGGCCCCGGGACGGGGCGACATCGAACGCACTCCCGGGCGCGAGAAGGTGACGGGCGCCGCCGCTGGCACGGCAGAAGACGGCTACATTCACTGCGGCTCCTCCGGCGCCGGACATTTCGTGAAAATGGTGCACAACGGAATCGAGTACGGCATGATGCAGGCCTACGCGGAAGGCTTCGACATTTTCAAGAACGCAACCTGCAAGGATCTTCCGGAAGATATCCGCTACAATCTGAACCTTCCAGACATCGCCGAGGTCTGGCGGCGGGGCAGCGTCGTGAGTTCATGGCTGCTGGACCTGACCGCGATGGCGCTGCTCGAGGATCCCACGCTCTCTGGCTACAGCGGCTTTGTGCAGGATTCCGGCGAAGGCCGTTGGACCATCCAGGCGGCGCTCGAAGAGGCAGTTCCGGCCGAGGTGCTGACGGCGGCCTTGTTCGTCCGCTTCCGTTCGCGGCAGGATCATACGTTTGCGGAGAAAATGCTCTCCGCCATGCGAAATAAATTTGGTGGCCACATCGAACTCCAAGCGCCGGGAAAGACGGCGTAAGAGAGATTTCGTCATTGAATCATTGAGGTCTTGCATCGTTGATTCAATGCCTCAATCGAGGAGACAATGGCTCAAACAGAGGTTCTACCCGCAATGACCGGACCGCGGATCGGGCGCGTAGGAGATCCGTGTGTGATGGTGATCTTCGGCTTCGGGGGCGATCTGTCGCGTCGTAAGTTGATTCCCGCTCTCTATAACCTCGCCAGCCAGCAGTTGCTGTCGCGAGAGTTCGCCGTGATCGGGGTGGGCCGCTATGCCATGAGCGATGACGACCCGCAAAAGAAAGTCACGGACGATTTTAAAAAGTTTGCCTGCGGCACCGTTGACAAGGATTTGTGGGAATGGTTTGTCCGCCGCATAAGTTATGTGAATGGAGATTTCGACGATCCCGCAACTTACGATCGTCTGAAAGAAACACTGGCCAAGGTCGATCAGGAGCACAGCTGCCACGGCAACCACTTTTGTTACCTCGCCACCTCGCCCACGTACTTCGGTGACATCGTCGAACGGCTGGCGAAAGTCGGGCTGATGACCGAAGACGATGGCCGTTGGCGGCGGGTGATTATTGAAAAACCTTTTGGCCACGATCTCGAATCCGCCAAGGCTTTGAACCAGCAACTGTTGAAAGTGGCCTCGGAACGCCAGATCTATCGCATCGATCACTACCTCGGCAAAGAGACGGTGCAGAACATTATGGCGTTGCGTTTTGCCAACGGAATTTTTGAGCCGATCTGGAACCGCCGCTACATTGATCACGTGCAGATTTCAGTCGCCGAGACCGTGGGCGTGGAGAAACGAGGCAGCTACTACGATACCGCTGGCGCGCTGCGCGACATGGTGCCCAACCACATCATGCAGCTCATCAGCCTTACCGCGATGGAACCACCGATTTCGTTCGAGGCGAACGCGGTGCGCGACGAGCAGGCCAAAATTCTGCACGCCCTCCAGCCCTACAGTGACGAGGACGTACTCAGCAAGACCGTCCGCGGGCAATACGGGGAAGGGACCGTGGACAACGAGCATGCGCCGGCTTACCGCTCCGAGGAGGGTGTGCCTCCGGACTCACACAATGAAACCTTTGTCGCCATGCGGCTGCTGATCGACAACTGGCGCTGGGCGGGAGTTCCCTTCTATCTGCGCACCGGCAAGCGGATGCCCGGCCGCAATACCCACGTCGTGATCCAGTTTCGGCGCGCACCCTTTAGACTGTTTCGCGAGACCCAAGTGGAAACCATGATGCCCAACCAGCTGGTGCTGCACATCCAGCCGGAAGAAGGCATCTCGCTGCGCTTCGCCGCCAAGACTCCCGGGACCACCATGCAGTTGGGCGAAGTGAATATGGATTTCGCCTACGCCGACTATTTCGGGGCCAGCTCTTCCACCGGCTATGAACGTTTGCTGCATGACTGCATGATCGGCGACGCCACGCTGTTCCAGCGCGCCGACATGGTCGAGGCCGGCTGGAGCATTGTCAATCCCGTACTCGATGTGTGGAAGGCGCTGCCTCCGCGTCATTTCCCCAACTATCCCGCCGGAACCTGGGGCCCGAAAGAGTCCGACGAGCTACTGGAACGCGATGGCCGGCATTGGAGAAATTTCGAGAAATGATTCTGGCGGGCGATATCGGAGGAACTAACGCGCGCCTCAGCTATTACCGCGAGCAGGATGATAAGGTCCATTTCACCGCCGTCCACGAAAGCGTTTTTAGGAGCCGGGAATTTCGTGGGCTGGATGAGGTCGTACTCAAGTTCGTGTCCGAAACCGGCGTGCGTCCCGCCATCGCCAGCTTCGGGATCGCAGGTCCGGTGCGCAATGGACGCGTCGAAACTCCAAATCTGCCGTGGGTCATCGAGTCGTCGCGCCTGGCGCAGGAACTGCAACTCGATTCTGTGAGCCTGATCAACGATCTCGAGGCGCAGGCGTGGGGAATTCAATGCCTGGAGGCGTCCGACACGGTGGCACTTAACCCCGTCATTGGGCAAACTCCAGGCGGCAATCAGGCCGTGGTTGCCGCCGGAACCGGCTTGGGCGAAGCGGGCCTCATCTGGGACCGGGGACACCACAAGATTTTCGCCTGCGAAGGCGGGCATTGCGACTTCGCTCCGCGCAATGAACTGGAAATCGAACTCCTCCGCTACCTGCTCACTCGCTTCGGACACGTCAGCTACGAACGCATCGTTTCCGGTCCTGGCCTGGTAAACGTGTATCTGTTTCTCAAGGACACGCATCGCGGCGTCGAGCCGCAATGGCTACGCGACGAAATCGCAGCGGGCGATCCCGGAGCCGCCATCTCGCGAGCCGCCGTTGACGCCAAGGCGCCTCTGGCCGAACAGGCTCTGGACCTGTGGATTTCAATCTACGGCGCCGAGGCCGGCAACCTAGCGCTGAAGGTTCTGGCGACCGGCGGAATTTTCCTGGCGGGAGGAATCGCACCGAAGATTCTTCCGAAGCTTGCCGGGCCGCTGTTCATGCAGGCCTTTCTCAGCAAAGGACGCATGCAGCCGCTGCTCGAAGCCGTCCCGGTGCGCGTGATTACCAACGGAAAAACCGGACTGCTCGGAGCCGCGTGCTACGGCGCCCGTCATGCCCGAGTCGGCGCTGAATGCGCTACAACCCGCAAATGAAGTTTCTTGACTTTGCTTCTTTTTCTGGGAGAATGGCTACGCTTCCCTGAACATCTTCCCTGATACCAGACTTCTGGAGGCTTAGCGTGGTTAAGTCATTATCGATTTTGCTATCTTTTCTGCTGGCTGCAACTCCCATGTTTGCGGCTCCCACCGATAGCCAAACGGCGGGGGAAGTGAAGGCGCTGATTCCTGCCGCATGGCGCAATGCGCAGACGGTAAAGGCCAAAGACAGCCTGGAGTGGAATGATCTGCTGCAAACCTCTGACCAGGGACGTTTGCGGGCCGGGCTCACCGACGGCTCCATTCTCAGTCTCGGCTCCAACAGCGCACTCAGAATCGTGCAGCACGATGCCGTATCGCAGCAAACTTCGATGTATCTGGGCTATGGCAAGCTGCGCAGCCAGGTGGTCAAGATTACCAAGCCGGATGGCAAGTTTGAAGTCAGAACGCCGAACGCAGTGATCGGAGTCATCGGCACCGACGTTTTCGTAGGTTATGACATAGAAAACGGCATCACTACAGTGATCTGTTACACCGGCAAGTGCGCCGTAACTGCGGTGGGTACGGCGAAGGTGATGAGAAAGTCCGATCAGGCAAACACCGACCAAGCGGTTACCACTCTATTGGCAGGGCAGTTAGTTATGATCGGACTGAAACTTCCCCCCGAAGGATTGGCTTCCGAGTCCGAGGTGATTCAGGCTTCGATGCAAGATACGAATGTCAACCCTCATCCTGTGCTTATTGCGCAACCGAAAGTCTGGATACCGATTGTGGCTGCTATAGGAGGCGGTATAGCTACAGGCATCGTGTTGACTCGCGGTGGTGGGCCAGCTGCCATACCTCCTCCAGTTACCTGTGGCGTCATGTCGAGGGGGCGGCCGCGGCCACAGTGCCAATGACGCAGCTACAAGTGGTGTGGCCCACGTACGGACTATGGGCCTCAGCTTCTTTTCGCGAGTGATTTCCTTGGCGACCGGCGAGACTTTGGAACCGGCTAGCCCCTAAGGACAACGTCATGAGATCTGCGAGGACATTGGTTGTTTGCATAATCTTTCTCAGCGCTTTCGTACTGGCGCAAAGCGCCAGCCTTCCGACGATCGGGCAATTCCTGGTGCCGACGGTATCTCCCTTCCTGGAGAGTGCAGTCGCATCGCCGCAATTCGCTCCTGCCGTCGATTACGTCGATGACAACGTCGCGTACAACCATGATGGTGGTTCGATCAACGTGGCCGCGGGGCAATTCTCCCGTGGATTCCAACCCGAACTGCGAACCAGCTACGGGAAACTCCCGCTGGCATTCGAAGCAAATCAAGGCCAGACGGACCCTGATGTTAAATTCTTCGCTCACCGCGGTGGCTATGCCCTGTACCTGACTGCGACCGATGCCGTCTTGAGTCTGCATCCCAGCGCGAAACGAGCCGGGGCGAACCGGGCATTTCTTCGCATGAAGCTACTGGACGCGAACGCGAAAGTCTCAGTTGCGGGCTCGGATGAACTTCCCGGCAAGGTCAACTATTTCATTGGAAAAGATGCGAGTAAGTGGCGTGAGAATATCCCGACATATTCCAAGGTCCATTATTCGTTGGTTTATCCCGGGGTTGACCTCGTTTACTACGGCCATGAAGGCGCCTTGGAATACGACTTCGTAGTGTCGCCCGGCGGTGATCCGGGCGCGATACACATGCAGTTCGAGGGCGCGGTCCCTGTGGTTGATGACCGTGGCGATCTGATTCTGCGCACCGGCCAAGGTGATGAGGTCCGATTCGAGAAGCCGGTTGTATATCAAGAAGTCGTACATCAAGAAACGGACCAGCACGGCGTCGACAGCCGGCGTTATATTGAGGGGCGCTTTCGCGTCACCGCAAATCACGAAGTAAGTTTCCAAATTGGCAGTTACGACAAACGCAGATCATTGGTTATTGATCCGGTGCTGACGTATTCCACCTATCTTGGGGGCAGCGGCTCCGACGGAGCTTACGGATTATTCGTCGATTCCACCGGCAACGCCTATATCACAGGAGGCACAACTTCAGATGACTTTCCCACTACTCCCGGAGTTTTCCAGACAACTTTGGGAGGAGATAATGGAAATTGTACCGAAGAGCCGTTGTTCCAATGCGGCGACGTGTTTGTCACGAAGCTAAATCCGACTGGAACAGCATTGCTGTGGTCCACCTATCTTGGCGGCCTCAGCTCCGAAGTCGGTTTTGCCATCTTCGTCGGCTCGACGGGAGTGTACGTCGGCGGGCAAACATCTTCGACAAATTTCCCCGTCACTGCCGGAGCCTTTCAGACCGTGCTTCCGACTGGAAGCACGCGTGGCGGATTCGTGACCAAGCTCAACCTTTCCGGGTCGCAATTGCTGTACTCCACCTACTTGAGCGGCTCCGTAAAAGACAAGCTGCACGGGCTGGCTGTGGATTCCAGTGGAAACGCATACGTGACTGGGGAAACACAGTCCTCCGATTTTCCGACTACAAGCGGCGCCTTCCAAACCACGCTGGCAGGGTCGGCGAATGCCTTCGTAACCAAGTTGAATGCAACGGGTACGGCTCTCGTGTACTCCACATTTCTCGGCGGAAACGCTGCGGACGCAGCCAGCAGCATTGTGATTGATAGTTCGGGAGACGCCTACATCACCGGTGGAGCAACCTCGCAAAATTTCCCCAGGCAGAATCCCATTCAGGCCACCTTCGGTGGAGGTGGAACAACCTGCCCCGCGCAGCACGCCAGCATTTGCGGAGACGCATTTGTGACCGAGCTGAATCCAACGGGAAGCGCCTTGCTGTTCTCAACTTATCTGGGGGGCAACGGCGAGGACAGCGGCTTGGGAATTGCGCTGGATTCCGCAGGGAATATATATGTTTCCGGTGGAACTGACTCCAAAAATTTTCCGACCACGGCGGGGGTAGTCCAACCAACCTTCGGCGGCGGCTCGGACGGCTGCACCAATGCGGGCATAGCGTGTGGCGATGCCTTCCTGACCGAAATTAATGCCGCGAGAACCGCGTTCGTGTATTCGACTTATCTGGGCGGAAGTGGCGATGACATTGGCGGCCTCGGCTTAGTGCTCGACGCTGCTGGCAACGTCCACATGGCCGGACTAACCGGGTCGACCAACTTCCCCGTAACTGCAAATGCCGTTCAGGCCACCTTTGGCGGGGGGACTTCTCCCTGCAGTCCGGGGTTGGTATGCGGCGACGCTTTTGTTACTAAGTTCAGCCTCGACGCTTCAACGTTGGCCTTTTCGACATACCTGGGAGGCTCGGGCGATGACGGAGCCGGTAACATCGCACAAGACGGGGCGGGCAACGACTACGTCGTGGGCGTGACTTCGTCCCTTAATTTTCCGGTGACCGCCGGCGTCTTTCAACCGTCCTGCCATTCCTGCGCCGGCTCCTCAAACGCCTTCGTCGCTGAACTTGCCATCCCATTTCCCGCGGTTACGCTCTCTCCGACGAGCGTCAACTTCGGCGACCAAACAGTAGGCGTTTCCAGTTCGCCGATTCCAGTCACGCTTACGAACTCGGGAACCGACAATCTCCTGATCACTAGCATAGTCGACGCTAATGGCTTTTCGCAGACTAACAATTGTCCGGTTGCGCCGACCGCGCTGACGGCCACTGAGTTCTGCACGATCAACATCACCTTTACGCCTACGTCTCTTGGAACAGCGAATGACACGCTCACCATTACCGACGATGCGGCCGGCAGCCCGCAAACGGTCGCGCTCAGTGGCGTGGGACAAGCGCCAGCCGCGCCGGCTGTAACGCTTGCTCCGTCAACCCTCACCTTCACCAGCCAACTAACGGGAACCACCAGCGCCGCCCGGGCAGTCACCCTGACCAACAGCGGCACCGCTTTGCTGACCATCACCTCGATTGGAATTACCGGGACGAACGCGAATGAATTCGCGCAAACCAACAACTGCCCTCCACCCCCCTACAACACCCTGGAGGCCGGCGCCCATTGCACCATCAACGTCACGTTTTCACCCACAGCCCCTGGAGCCGCTATGGCATCGGTTAGCGTTACCGACAACGCTACCGGCAGCCCACAAACGGTCGCACTCACCGGAACGGCGCAGAGCATCCTAACCACCACCTGCACGAGCCTGACGGTGGTTCCCGGCCAGACAGCGATTTTCACGGTGGATCTGACTGCAGTCGATGGATTCGCCCCGTCGGTAGCGCTCAGTTGCAGCGGCGCGCCAGCTTTAGCGACGTGCACGGTACCGAGCCCGGTGACGACGCCGGGGCAGGCCAAAGTCACGGCGACCACCACGCGGGCGACTGGCTTTCTGCAGTCGCCCTTCGAACATTCGAACGGGAACCGGGTGGCCGGACTGGTTGGGCTCGCCGGGATCACCGGGTTCGCAGCGTTGGTAGTGCTGCCGGGCAAGCGTCGCGTGAAACCTGGGCGGCGCCTGTACGGGTTGATTTTCTTGTTGTGCCTGCTCGCGACCGTTGCGACGTTGCCATCATGCGGAGGAGGAGGAGGAGGAGGAGGAGGAGTCGATCCGCCCGGTACTGCAGTCGGCACGTATCCGCTTACGGTGACCGGAACATTCCAATTGGCGACAGGGGCGCCAATCACGGAGACGGTCAGTTTTAACCTGGTTGTGCAGCAGTAGGAGGAACGCGGTGGGCTGGCCCTTGTATGCTTTCTTCGCGTGCTGTCTATCGGTGACAATATGCAGGCGGTAGCCATTTCTCCTTGAAGGGCCAGAGCAAACTCCGCGCATTAATGCAGCTTGCGCTCCGTCACGCGGATGGGGCGATTGCTGTATTGATGACTGTCCTCGGATTAGCGTTTTTTGCTTTCACCGGAATCGGCGGCAACCAGCGTGCCGGCTTTCTGTTTCTCCAGGACATCGAGCAGCGCACACTCGATCTTCGCTTTGCCACGCGGGGCAAGCGCGGTGTGGATCCCCGCATCGTCATTGTTGGCATTGACGACAAGACGCTGCAGACGATCGGCTCCTACCCTCTGCCGCGAAGCCAGTACGCGCTGCTGGTGCGTCAGTTGAAACACGGAGGCGCTCGGGTTGTCGCCTTCGACGTAACCTTCCCCACCGCAGCCAGCAGCGAAGCGCTTGACGCCCTGGCACGCTTGCGCAGGGAAATCGGACCCTCCGCGCCGGCGGGCCTGCAAAATAAGGTTCAGCAGCTCGAGCAGGAATCCGATGTCGACGCGCAGTTTGCAGCCGCCCTTAAAGACACCGGAAACGTGGTTCTCGGCCATCTTTTTCTGGGCGCCGAGCGTTCCAAGTTCACCGATCCGAAGCTGGCCGAGGCCTATTTCGACATCGTATGGGCGAAGGCCTTCCCGCAGGTCTTGAAAGTCAAATCCGGCAACCACGATTTCGATCTGAGCCGGGCATGGATTCAGGGTGGAGGGCCGGTGGCCGCCGGCGTGGAAGCCAACCTTCCGAAACTGGCGGAAGCCGCCGCATCGTACGGTTTCTTCAACATCGCTCCGGATGCCGACGGCACCATTCGGCGGGCGCTGTTCGTGATTCGCTACCAGGACCAGGATTTCTTCCCGTCACTGGCGTTGCAGGTCCTGCGACAATATGAAAACATTCCCGACCAGCAAATCGCGGCTTACATTTCGGCCGAAGGCATGGAGCGCATTCAGTTTGGCGATCACGAACTGCATCCCTGGCAGAACGGCAGTGCGCTGATCAACTATGTTGGCCCCTATCATTCCTATCCGCACTACTCGATGGCGGACGTACTCCGTGGGGTCGTGCCCGCCGATACATTTCGCGACAAAATTGTTTTTGTTGGCGGCACGGCGCTGGGCATCGGCGACCTGCGCAACACGCCGTTTGAAAAACAAGGCTCCGGTTACATGGGAGTCGAGATCCATGCCAACATCCTCGATAATCTGCTGCACAGCGCCGAGCCGCAGCGCACTTTTCTCATCCGCGGCTTCCCCGAAGAGATCGTCGACATCGGCTTCATTGCCTTTTTCGGCGTCGGGCTCGGACTTTGGTTCGGCCGCATGCGCCCCCTCATTGCAACCCTCACGGCCATGGCCGTGCTGGGCGCATTTCTGTGGTTTGTCTACTTCGGCTTTGTTCACTGGGGGCGCTGGTACAGTATCGTGGTACCGGCGGCGACGCTGGTGGGCTCGTATGCTTCCATCACCAGTTTTCGGGTGATTCACGAGGAGCGCGAGAAGCGGAAAATCCGCAAGACATTTTCCCAATACCTCTCCCCTGGCGTGATTGCGCTGATTGAGAAGGATCCGCAAAAGTACATTCGTCCCGGAGGCGAAGTCCGCGACCTGACGGTGATGTTCAGCGACATCCGCGATTTCACCTCTCTTTCCGAGGGCCTGACCCCGGACGATCTCGTGAACCTGCTGAATCAATACCTGACCGTGATGACCGACATTCTGTTCCGCAATCTGGGCACACTCGACAAATACATCGGGGATGCCATTATGGCGTTCTGGGGATCGCCTTATCCGCAGCAGGATCATGCCTATCGCGCCTGTTGCTGCGCCCTGGAGATGATCGCAGGTCTGGAAGAACTGAACCGCAAGTGGGAGGCGCAGGGACGACGCCCGATCGCAATCGGCATCGGGCTGAACACCGGCCCGGTGAACGTCGGCAACATGGGATCGAACAAGCGCCTCGCATGGACCGTGATGGGAGACAACGTGAATCTGGCTTCGCGGCTGGAGGGCATGACCAAACAATACCGCAGCCAAGTGATCATCAGCGAAAGCACGTATTCCCAAGTGGCAGATCAGTTTGTCGCGCGCGAAGTCGACCGCATCCGCGTGAAGGGGAAAAAACAGCCGGTGGTGATTTACCAGTTGATGGCCAAGGATTCCGAACGCCACGTCTACGCCGCGCTGCTGACACAGTTCAATGCCGCGCTCAACGTATACCGCAGCCAGAATTGGCGCGAGGCGGCCGGAAAGTTCGGCGAGTTGCTGGCCGTGTATCCGGATGACGGCCCCACCCAGGTACTGCTGCAGCGCTGCATTGAATTCGTGGAGGAAGCGCCCGCGCCCGACTGGGACGGGGTCTACGTGATGAAATCAAAATAGTTTTCGCTCCGGGCCCGCGGATCGTGGCTCGCTCTCAGGCTTAGTCGGTAGGGTTGCGCGGGAACTTCTGGTAGGGCAGGCGCACGTTGTCAATCACGACTTGATCGGCCCTGATGTTGACCGGCGCCTGAAAATCAGGCACGCCACAGGGACCACCCGCGCCACAGGCGGCGTCAACCGCTCCCGCGGTGACGAAGTCGTCCTGGTCGACGCCATCTCCGCTGACCCCCAAGCCGCCGACGAGTACGCCATTTTGATAAAGCGGCAGGCTTCCGGGGAAAAAGACAACTCCGCTCATGTTGTTGGTGTTGGGCGGGAATGCTGCCGAACTTAGTCCCTGGGTGCAAGGGTTCGCCGTGTCGTAAAGATATAACGGGAAAAAGGGCCCATCGCCCGATCCGTCGATCCCCGGCGGAAACAGCGGCTGAGCTCCAAAGCCGATGGTGCGGTTGGTCACTGCGGTTCCCACCGGGACACCGGGCAAATCGCTCACGCCGACCGTGCTGAACCAGACCACGTTGCGAGCCTTGGAGGCCGCCACGTCGGTGCTGAACACGGTTCCATCCGGCATGCGATAGAGGCCGAGAATCGTGCCGTCGAGGTCCGAGACCGCAATCGTCATTCTAGCCTTGGAGTCAGGTGGAAGGCGGATCACCGCACGCGTTATGCTTGCCGTGGCTACAGCGTTCATGATGATTTCGTTGACATCATTCTGCGACAGCGCGGTGCCGGCATTCGGCCCGACCAAGTAACCCTGCGGAGGCAGCGTGCCTGCTGTCGGGGATATTTCGTATGAGCCCGCGCCTGCGAAGGGGCCGGGAGACGTGCCCGGCGGCTGCGTGGTCTGGTCCACGAAAGGCAATGCGATTCCGCCGATGATTACGACTCCCGGGGGCGGAAGCTGAGAAATAGTGGGTAAAAGTCCCGAATGCATCGCACCCGAATACGCAGCGTATTCCGCAATCTCGGGCGATGTGCTCACCACTCCCACCCCGCCGACTGCTCCGCCATTGAACAGGGGCACGCCGCCGGGATTGACCGCGAGCGGCTGGTCGTCGTTCGTATCTGCTTTGCCGGTAATGATGCCCGGACCGAAGCTGCCATCGATCGACAGGGACGGATTCAACATCTGGCCCGGCAGGAAATTGCTGCTCAGGGTACAGCCGCGGTTGGTGTTTTCAATTCCGTAGAGATCGGCATTGGGAGTGCCGGCGACGCCGGGGGGGAAATGAATGCCGCTGATGAATCGCACCGTACGTGAAGAGAGCGGCGCCTGATCGTTGCTGAAGAAAGCCGCAGTGCGAGCCAAACCGGCAGCCAGATCGTCCGCCCCGACCGTCTGGCCAAAATTCCCCGTCGCCGTAGTTGGCGCTCCGGCCGTATCGTACACGGCAAGGATGTTGCCCGCGCGGTCCGCAACCGCGACCACCATGGGCGCGTTCACGGACGCCACCGCATTCTGCACGACGCTGGTTACGTCGGAGACGCGGAGCGGGATCGCCGTGGCCGGAGGGTCAGGCGTGCTCGAAGACGAAGATCCACCTCCGCCGCAGGACAAGCACAGCAGAACCGCCGCAGCGACCACCAGAGAGAGACCGGAGGGGCCAAACAGAGAATGCTTCTCGTTCCTGGTCCTGATAATTCGAACTCTGTTCATGCGAGCTTTCCCTTTAAAATCCTCACCCGCAGCGGCCAGGCACTTCCCCGCAAACACGAATCCAGCACAATTCAGATTCACCTGAGCCGTGATTCGGACCCGATTATTGCGCGACGCCTATTATGCCTAGGCGTGGGACAAAGTCAAGCAATGCTTGCTCCCGGGCAGAAGTTGTGATAGGAGTTATGCCCCACCCGGTTCCGGTTATTAGGAGCGACTTCAGTTCTGGCGATGAGAATGGACCTGGCGAGCGCGTTACTGTTTATGAAGGCTTGGACTTCTCAGACCGTGTTTCTGTGCCTTCTCGCGCTGCCTGCCGGCGTGATGTTTGGACAGGAGACACCGAGCGCTCCTCCAACCCCTTCGGTGCAGCGGATTCCCGGGCACACGCCCACGAGCACCGCATCGCTGCAAGGTACGGCGAGAGACTCCGAAACCAAGCTGGCCATCCCCGGAGTCAAGATCAGCCTGCTCCGCGGGGGCGTCGTGGTAAGCGAAAAATCGACTGACGTGGAAGGTATCTTCCGCTTGGTCGGCTTGGCGCCGGGAACGTATGAACTCAAGGCCGAGAAGCAAGGATACCAGGTCCTGGACCTGCCGAGTCTCCAGATCAAGGGTCCTGAGACCAAGGATCTGGCGTTAGAGGCGATAGCGAGCGAGACCCTGCCGACGAAAGGTCCATCCGGGGTTCCTGGCGCTGTACCCTCGCCCCCTGCGCCACCACCTTCGCCGACTGGACCTTATCCCGGGTTGCGAACTTCCGCATCGCCGTCCTCTCCCGGGCCGCTGGGCATTGCTCCCGAGCAGATGCCCCCGGACAGCGTGAACTTCGCGAAAGAGCCCGACCGGTGGAACGTTCACATGCCAGCCTGGGATCGCTACGGCAAAAGCGGCGAATACCCCTATACCAAGGGGCACTGGTACGACCCATTTAATCGCAGCCGCCTGAAGGGAGACAAGCCCATTTTCGGGCAACAATGGTTCTTTGACTTCACCGGAACCAGCATCACCGGGCTGGATGTGCGCCGGCTGCCCGTACCGAGCGGCGTTTCAGCCGAGAACGGCGATAGCACCGATTTTTTCGGCCGGGGTGAACAGGGCTTCGCCTCGCAAAGCTTCCGTCTGTCGTTCGATCTTTTCGAAGGCGACACCAGTTTTCGGCCCATTGATTTCCGTATTCGCTTTACCCCGGAATTCAATCTCAACTTCCTGCAAACCCGCGAGCGCGGACTGGTCAATATTGACGTTCGCGACGGCACCAACCGATTCGATACGCACGCCGGTGTGCAAGAGGCATTTGTCGAAGCCAAGCTCCACGACGTGAGCCCGAATTTCGATTTCATCTCCGTCCGCGCCGGGATCCAGCAGTTCGTCAGCGATTTTCGGGGCTTTATTTTCGCCGAGGAGCAGCCCGGTATCCGCCTTTTCGGGAATCTGCGTTCCAACCGCATCAACTACAACCTGGCCTACTTCTATTTTCTGGAGAAGGACACGAACAGCGGGCTGAATACGTTCAACCAGCGCCATCAACAGGTTTACATCGGGAATGTTTACATCCAGGACTTCCTGGCCAAAGGCTACACCTCAGAATTCAGTTTCCATTACAACCGCGACGACCCCACCATTCACTTCGACGACAATGGATTCCTGGTGCGGCCATCACCCATCGCGTCGGTGGTGAATAACGGCATTCTGACGCACGGCATTCGCGCCTATTACCTGGGCTGGACCAGTAACGGTCACATCGGCCGTCTGAATGTAAGTCACGCGTTCTATCAGGCGCTGGGCCATGACACGTTCAATCCGATCGCCGGAAGGCACGTTGACATCGACGCCCGGATGGCTGCGCTGGAGTTGTCCGTGGACAAGGATTGGGTGCGCTTCCGGTCGTCGTTATTCTTTGCTTCGGGCGACCCCAGTAACCGCTCTGATGCACTCGGAGCGGGCGGCGGGCGCGGTCCGACCGCGCGCGGCTTCGACACGATTGTGGATGAAACGAATTTTGCCGGCGGAGCCTTCAGCTTCTTCGATCAGCAAGGCATTCGTCTGACGGGCACGGGAATCGCGCTCACCAATCCCGGCAGCCTGCTGGTCAGCTTGCGCAGCAACAAGGAAGAAGGCCAGGCCAATTTCGTAAATCCAGGGGTCTATGTATTCAACGTGGGCGCTGATTTCAATTTGACACCCAAGCTGAAGGCGTTCGTAAACGCGAACTACCTTCAATTCGACCGGACTGAGCCGTTACAATTCGTCCTGGCACAAACCAGAATCCGGCATAGCATCGGTACGGACACCGGAATCGGGATTCAGTACCGGCCGCCATTGACCGAAAATATCGTGATCACGTCGGGAATATCGAACTTGGTTCCGGGCGGCGGGTTCGAGGACATTTTCAACAAGCGAGTGTTAATTTCCGGATTCACAACCATACGGCTGGTGTTCTGAGCTCAGGCTATGCGGCTTTCTCTCTGGCGACGATTGGGGCTGGTCTTATGCGTGGCGGCCTTGGTCTGCGCAGCGCTGGCGGTGTTTGGCCCCTCCGGCAGAACGGCGGCCTCGGAACAATCCCCCGAAATGTCGCCGCAAACGGGCGCGGAACAAGGTTTCCCCGGGCTTGGCGACTCGCTCGAGGAGGCGGAGCAGAGGTCGGCCGGTTGTGTAAGTTGCCACAACCCGATGGACAGCTCGACCATGCACACTACCGGCACCGTCCGTTTGGGCTGCACCGACTGTCATGGAGGAAATGCCCAGATCGCACTGCCTGCCGGGGTAGCCCAAGGATCGCAGCAATACCTCGAAGTGACCAAACAGGCTCACCCGCGGCCTCGATTTGCAGAGAGCGCCCGAACCTCCGCCAACCCGGTGCGCTCCTACACCCACTGGCTGAAAGAAGAGGTGGATTACATCAAGTTTATAAACCCCGGCGATTTGCGCGTAGCCGAGCAAACCTGCGGCCGGTCCGGATGTCACACCTCGGAAGTCCAGCGCGTACGCACCAGCATGATGACCCACGGCGCGATGCTATGGGGAGCCGCGCTTTACAACAATGGCGCGATTCCGTTGAAGAATCCGATCTTCGGCGAAAGCTACAGCCCCGATGGCGCGCCGCAGAGATTGCAAAGCTTCCCGCCCCCGACTGCCGAAGAGACGCGCACCAAGGGAATTCTCCCCTACCTCGAACCCATTGAGCGATGGGAAGTGTCGCAGCCGGGCAACGTGTTGCGGTCGTTTGAGCGCGGCGGCGAAAAGAAGCCCGAAGTAGGGATTCCCAGCCTCGAAGAGTCGCCGGGAAAACCCGACGTCAAACTCGGCGAGCGCGGCTTTGGCACACTAACACGTACCGACCCTACGGTTCTGGGTTTGCAAAAAACGCGCTTGCTCGATCCTTTGCTGTCATTCCCCGGAACCAACGATCAACCCGGAGACTTTCGCGCCAGCGGATGCAGCGCTTGCCATGTGATCTACGCCAACGATCGTTCGCCGGAACACTCGGGACACTATGCGACCGGTGGCAACCTTGGGCAGAGTGCAACTGCCGACCCAACCATTCCAAAGAATGAGTCTGGACATCCCATCAAACATGAGTTCACTCGATCGATTCCGTCGAGTCAGTGCATCGTTTGCCACATCCATCCCGGTACCAACATGGTCGCACCTTACTTTGGCTACACCTGGTGGGATAACGAGATTGATGGCGACAAGATGTATCCCAAGGAGCAACGCCATCCCAGTCCGAAGGAACAGCAATTGGTCCAGACGCGGGATCCGGAGCGGGCCGCGATTCGCGGCTATTGGTCGGACGTGGGTTTCCTCGAGAAGACGGGGACACCGGAATTCAACAAAGACCTCAAAAACACACAGTTCGCCGATTTCCACAGTCACGGATGGATTTTCCGGGCGGCCTTCAAGCACGATCGCAAGGGCAATCTTCTCGATGCCGAGGGAAACCGGGTTTCTTTCGAGGATCCGGAGAAGTTCACAAAAGCGGTCCACCTGAAGGACATCCATCTGGAAAAGGGAATGCATTGCATTGACTGCCATTTCGAGCAGGACAGTCACGGCAACGGAAAATTGTATGGAGAAACACGCAACGCCATTGAAGTCGATTGCGTGGATTGTCATGGCACGATCCGGCAACGGGCGACGTTGCGCACGTCAGGCATCGCTGCGCCCGCCGGCGGCACTGCGCTTGGCCAACTCCGCACGCCTTTTGGTGAACGCCGCTTCCGCTGGGAAGGAGATCGGCTGTTTCAGCGGTCGATGTTAGAGAAGGAGCAGCAATGGGAAGTGGTGCAGGTGATCGACTCCATCACTCCCGGAAACCCGCACTACAACGAGAAATCGCGCCTCGCCAAAACCATCGAGAAGGACGGCAGCACCTGGGGAAGCGCGAACGCCGACTCGTCGCAGTTGGCGCACGAAAACAGCCGGATGACGTGCTACTCCTGTCACAGCTCGTGGGCCCCCACTTGCTATGGCTGTCATCTTTCGATGTCGGCAAATCAGAAGATGCCCATGCTGCACAACGAGGGACTGACGACGCGCAATTGGACGTCCTACAATTTCCAGGTTCTGCGCGACGACGTCTACAGCCTGGCGATTGATGGCACGGTCACCGGGCATCGAGTCGCCCCGGTGCGTTCGGCATGTGCCGTGCTAGTGAGCTCCCAAAACAACAACCGCGATTGGATCTACTATCAGCAGCAGACTATTTCCTCGGAAGGCTTCAGCGGACAGGCCTTTAGTACCTTCGTCCCCCACACGGTGCGCGCTAAGGAAACCAAGGGTTGCACCGACTGTCATGTATCGAAGGCAGGCGATAACAATGCCTGGATGACTCAGTTACTTTTGCTGGGGACGAACTTCATGAACTTCATGGGCCGCTACATTTACGTAGCCACCGGCAACAAGGGATACGAGGCGGTTGCAGTCACCGAGCATGACGAACCTCCCGCCGTTATTGGTAGTGAACTGCAAAGGCTTGCCTATCCGGACGACTACGCCAAGCACGTGAAGAATAATCGTGAGCTGAAAGAGGCTTATGGGCATGCCGGCTCGGACATTCTGGATGTACAGGCTCGCGGCGAATATCTCTACGCCGCCATGGGAAGAGGAGGCTTGCGCATCTACGACATTGCCAACGTCGATGACAAGGACATTTCTCAACGCACGATCACGGCGCCGGTCTCGCCCCTCGGTCAGAGATTCTATGTTCCGACGAAGTATGCGATGGCGGTAGCGACTCCCACGACATTGGGTGTGGACCCGTTGCGCACTCATCGCCCCGAGAACGAAGAGCAACCTATTCACTTGATCTACGGTTTTCTCTACGTCGCTGACAAAGAAGAGGGCCTGGTGGTCATCGGCGACCCCAATTTGAAGGGCAAGAGTCCCGGGGTCGGCACCTTGCTCGACGGCAATCCCAACAATAACTTTCTCAAACGCGCTTTGGCCTTCAACCCCAACGGTGCGCTGAAGGGAGCACGGAGGATCGCCATCGTTGGCACGTATGCTTACATCCTTTGCGACGCCGGTTTGGCCGTGGTGAGTCTCGATAATCCGCTGAAACCGGAACTCGTGACCCAAATCGGCGCGCCTTTTCTAACGGAGGCGCGAGGAATCGCGGTGCAGTTCCGCTACGCCTTCGTGGCGGATCGTCTGGGGCTGAAGGTTCTGGATATTACTCATCTCGACCGGCCAGTTCCGGTTCCGGGGGCGCAGGTTCCGCTGGAAGACGCTCGCAACGTCTATGTTGCGCGCACTTACGCTTACGTTTCCGCGGGCAAGCAGGGTTTGGCCCTGGTGGACGTCGAGCATCCCGAGCAACCCAGGCTGGACCAGATTTTCAACGCCGATGGCGCCATGAATGACGTGAACGACGTCAAACTCGGCATGGTCTCGGCGGAGTTGTTCGCCTACGTGGCGGATGGCAAGAACGGGCTGAGAGTGATTCAGTTGTTTTCGCCCGCCGACAACCCCAACTTTTCCGGATTCAGCCCGCGCCCCACTCCCCGGCTGATTGCCACTCACCACACGCACGGGCCGGCGCTGGCGGTTTCCAAAGGCATCGATCGCGATCGCGGGGTGGATGAGAGCGGCAATCAGGTGGCGGTGCTCGGACGCCGGGGCGCGCGCCCGTTCAATCAGCAGGAAATGCAGCGCATGTATCTTCGCAATGGCGAAGTCTACACGGTCACCGACAGTCCGCCCGGCCCGGCGCACTGATGCTGGCCGCTACTTTGAGGTTGCTGCCCGCAATTGTGGGATCGTGAACTTTCCGTTGGTGGGTCGTTCCTTCGTCCAGTCGTGATACGAATGGCACTCCGAACAACGCCCGTTGGCGGCATCACGGCGCGCCCCGCTGTCCTGGTGGCAACTGCGGCACGACGCAATACCCGGCAGCAGGATGTCGGCGGTTTGGCGACTCTCCGGCGTCCGGTTGTGGCAGGCCGTGCAGGTCAACAGGCGGTGGGAATCGTGGTTGAACTCGGCGTGCAGGAACCAACGTGCCGGGATGGAAGACTTCGCCACCATCGGCAGCGTCCCTTGGCCTTTAACCATGACGTGGCAGAGCTTGCAGCCTTTGTCGAATAGCAGGCGATCGGCCAGCATGACTTGCTGGTCCATCCATTCCTGGCGATTGTGCGGAACCGGCACTGGCAATTTCATTTTGCCCGGCACAATCCGTTCCGGCGCTACCGCTTCGGTCAGCGCTCCCGGATGCGACGCGAAGTAATCGCTGTAGCTCTTAACTAGAAATGCCTGGACGACTTCCGGCTTGTCATGCGGCGCCGCTTGATCGAAGCGCTTGTCAAATTGCAAGTCCTTAACGTGACAGCCAGCGCACTGATTCACGTAAAGAATTGGCAACATGTAATCCCGGGAGTGCGAGTGCTTCAGGTCCGCGCCCATGCCGGCCGCGACAGGCTTCTGAGATGTTGCCTGGGACGTCGGCTGAGACATCGGATACGGCCAGGCTCCGTCGATTGCCGACAAGCGATGGCAGTCTTGACAATCCATCTGCACCGGGCCAGCCGGGCCAGCAAGATTGGGACGCAAATGCGCGTAGTGATTCAGCTTGACCTGGCCGGGATCAAGGGCGCCCGGGCGCAACGCTGCGAACTCTGGATGCTGCTTGTCGAAGTCTTTCACCACGCGCACGTACCGCGGATTCCCGCTCCGGGTTAGTAAGTTCGCATGACACTGGGTGCAGCTGGCATCTTCTGTGCTCGCCAGCCGGGGCGAACCCCTGTGCTCTACGTGGCACGAACCGCAGCTAACCGCGAAAGCCACCTTGTCGGCGTGGTGTGCCGGAGCGTCGTGGCACTTCGAACAGGCATTGTCACTGACCTTCGCGCGGAAGAAACCAAGGGTAGTTACATGGCAAACGTTACATCGCTGCCCCAACACGGCGTGTGCTGCTGAAAGCGGCCCGCTGCTATAAATCTTCTGGCTGCTTGCGCGCTGGGCCACGAACCATCCGACGGCGACGACCGGAATCAGGATCGACAGCCAGAGCCGCCAGCTGCGAAAGGGATGGGGCTGCTTGAAATACTGCAAGTCCATCCGCCTGGCGAGATTCTTGGTCGTGCGTACGCGCCGAGCCATCGTTTCCCCTCAGTAACGCAACGCCATCACGGCGTGCGCGGCCCCCAACAGCAATAGCGCGTAGGAAGCAGGTATGTGCACGAGCAGCCAAGCGTGCAGAATGCGGTGATATTGAGTTTGTTGGTCGAGTTCGCGCTTTTCCTCGCAGATATTCTCCAAATCGTCGACCGATGGATGCAAGTTTGGCGGCAGTAGCAGTCGTAGTTGCTGGAACATGCTTTGGGACCGATTGCGATCGGCCAGCGCCATGCCCATGGATCCGCTATGTGCGATATATGGCTGCATCTCGCGCCGGAAGAACTCCTGAAGTTGGTCGCTGGCCCCTTCGTCTACCTGCAAGCCGGACGCGACCGTAAGGCCGCCTATGGTTCCCGCGCTCGCCGATGCGGCACGCTGTTCCTCGGTGGCTTGGGATACATTTCCTGCGAGCGCGGAAGAAGCCTCCGCAACCAGGGTCTGTGCTTCCGCGACCAATAGCGAACGCACGCGTCCAATCTGTTCGTAAATGGTTTCCAGCGGAATCCTCTGGGTGGTAAGCCTCGGCATGAAATGTTGCAATATAGCTCCCACAATGCCACTGACGAAAACCACGACAAACAGCCACATCAGGGCCCTCGTCAACCCCACGCCAAAGCGGAATCCGGAATGGAAAAAGATCAGTGGAAAACTTATGAAACCCAGCCAGAGGTGGCCGCGCATCCAGGCTTGTGCCCGTCCGACGCGCCAGATCGGCACTTTCTTCCGGGCTCCGAGCAGACCTGCAAAGAGCATAAACGCGGAGGCGATGCTGCCATACGCCAGGCCGGCCGCGGTCCCGCCGTTCGCGCCCTGCGGCGTAGTACGGCTGTAAGGAATATAGATCACGGCGGCGATCAGCAGTCCGGCCAGACTGCCGATGAACCACTTCCGATGTGTCTCATCCATGCGCAAGGGTCACTGTCCTACATCGCTGACTCTGGTTTCCTTACTGTGGTCTGCCTACCTTCTCTCGCTGGAGCAGGCCGCCGAAGAATTCTGGCGGGTTCACGCGATGTGCGGCATCATGCGGGCACGCATACACACAACTCGGTTCCGCGTGGTCCAGGCAGAGATCGCAGGATGTGGCTTTCATTTTCACGCTAGCGGTCCTTCTTCCCGGATAGGAGGGATCGTCCAACTGGACCGGGAAAGGATGCATATTGATATTGCCGTAAGGACAATTGCTTGCGCACAGGCCACAACCAATACACCAGTCCTCAATGATCACCTCGAGCGAATTGCGGCGGCGAATCGATCCCACGGGGCAGCCCACCATGCAAAGCGGATCGCGGCATTGCCGGCACGAGGTGGCGACCAGATAGCGGTCGAAGCGAAGTCCTTCACGAATCAGGCGGCTCACCCCATCATGGGCGTCCGCGCACGCGCGTACGCACTGATCGCAGCGGGTGCAACGGTCGAGGTCGAGAAGGAGCAGGCTTTGCGCTTCCATCAGGCCCTGATTGAGGAATTGGTCCATGGAGACATCGGCGGCCGGCATGACTCTTTGCCGGTTCTGCTCGACATGCTCCGCCGACTCTGCTTCCAACTTCCGCCGGATTTCCGGGAAGCGGTCGAGCATGAGCTGGAAATCGTCTCCGGGAATGCGCACCACCTCCACATGGTCCAGTGCCGTGCACGTGGCGATGCGCGGCGTGCCCGCGAGGAAAGCCATTTCGCCAAAATACGAACCTCTCGCCAGGTAAGCCAGGACAATATCCCCGCCCGGACGATGCTGGGATACTTTCACGAACCCGAGTCGCACCAGGTAGAAGCTATCGGCCACCTCACCCTGAGTGCAGATCACCTGTCCTGGTTGAAAGCGCAGCAGTTCGACATGCTCTCGCAAATGGTCGATGAAATCGGCGGTAAGCGGCGCCAACACCGGAACGCTGCGCAGGTGCGAATCGAGCGCGCGCTGCTTATAGGTGCGGTCAAGTTGCTCGCGGAAATTCTTGTTACGCTGCATGATGTCGAGAACGTTGCGCAGCATCTCGAGCATCACGCAATCGGTTTTCGCGCGCACGGTCGCCGAGCGCGGGTAGTAACTCATGCAAGTCATCTCGCCGAACAGTTCGCCCGGGCCTAACTCGGCAATCGGGCTCTGATATGGGAGATCCACCGAGGCGTCGATGGGTATGTAGGGCCGAGTGCTTTCTTCTTTGCGTTCATCCTCCTCGCGAGAGGTGAGCAGGCTCTTCAGCTTGCTCAGGAATCCGCGGGCACCGCCCTCGGTCTTGACGTGGGCAATCGGGCTGGCAAGATACACTTCCGCGGTGCCATCCACGATATAGAAAGCGGTCGCTCCAAACTCCCCCTCACGACAAATGATTTCTCCTGCCCTGAAGCGCCTGTCCACAATCGCATTCTGGTTCAGTTTCAGAAATGTTCCCGAGACGTTTTCGAAGACTGGCAGGCCACCGAGAAAATCTGGATCGACAGCCCCACCTTCCAGGTGGCTCTTAACGACGGCCCGATTCGTCAAAGCTCCCGTGGGACAGGACACCATGCACTCGCCGCAGGAAACGCACGAGGACTCTCCCATCGGCAAGTTATTATCGAAGGCAATGCCTGCCTGGTATCCTTTGCCCCGCCGCGCCAGCACCCAGTTGTTGCGGATGTCATCGCAGCCGCGAATGCAGCGGTCACACAGGATGCAAGCCTCGTGGTCTACCTCGATGGCTAACGAAGAGTTATCGCGCCCCCGCGGCGTGGTGCGACTGGGGAATCGTGGCTGCCCGATTCCAGCCTGGGCGGCGATCCGCTCCAATTCGCAGTCTCCGGAACGCTGCTGCCGCGCGCACGGAGAGGGATGATCGGACATCAGCAGTTCGGCGAGAGTGCGGCGAACGCCCAATACAGCCTCGGTGTTCGTCTTGACCGTCATTCCCGGTTCGGCTTGGCGAATACACGAAGCAGCGTAAACTCTCTGGCCCACGTCCACCACGCACACCCGGCATACCCCCACCGGATTCTCATTCTGCTGGTGGCAAAGTGTCGGGATCGGAATGCCGTAGGCACGGGCAGCGTCAAAAATGGTGGTGCCCTGAGGGACCGACACTGCGGTGCCGTCGATGGTCAGTTGCACGAGTTTTGCAGGGATCGGTTTGCCTGCCGCTGCATTGGAGCTCATGATTTTCTCAGGACTGATTGAAACAAACCCCTCCCGGACAGCGGCGGTGGACGATGTGCTCCTCGACCGTACCCGGAAAATGTTTCAGCACCGAAGCGATGGGGACCGGCACCACCTGCCCCAGTCCACAAATGGATGCCTGCCGCATGGCGGTCGAAAGCTCCCCCAGAATCTGCATGTCTTCTTTGGAACTTTGCCCTGCGGTCCAGCCTTTGAGCATCTCGACCATCTTTTGCGAACCCACGCGGCATGGCACGCACTTACCGCAGGACTCATTGCGGTAGAAGCGAGTGGCATTGAGCGCCATGTCTAACATGCATCTGCCTTGTGCACACACCACAATGGCTCCTGACCCCACCATGGATCCCGCAGCCGCGACCGCGTTCCAGTCCAGCGGCAGATTGGCCATCGAAGCCGGCAAATATCCCGAGGACGGGCCGGAAGGCGCAAAGGCGAGAAGCTCCAAGCCGTCGGGGATGCCGCCGGCATTCTCATAGATCATTTCGCTATAGGTGGTTCCCATCGGAACTTCAAAAATGCCGGGGCGAAGCACGTCACCGCTGATCCCCACGAACTTCATTCCCACCGATCCATTCTTGCCTTGCGCCTTATACCAATCGACACCACAAGCCAGGATCACGGTCGCCAAACAAAAAGTCTCAACGTTGTTGATGACGGTGGGCTGGTTCCACAAACCATGGGTGACGGGAAAGGGAGGCTTGTTGCGCGGTTCGGCACGCTTGCCTTCGATGGCCTCGAGGAGGGCGCTTTCCTCTCCACAGATGTAGCCGCCCGGGCTGACAAAGATCTCCAGATCAAAGGCCAAATCGCTCCCCAAGATCCGGGGTCCTAATAAACCCTGCTGGTAGCAGCGATCAATCTCTTCCTGGAGAACCTCTTTGGGCCCTTCGTATTCGTGCCGGATATAGAGAATCCCTTTGCGCGCACCCGTGATCAGGCCGGCGGTGATCATGCCTTCAATCACGAGATAAGGGACATTCTCCATGATGCCGCGGTCTTTGATGGTGCCGGGTTCGCTCTCGTCGGCATTGCACACAATGTATTTCGGCGAACCGGGCGCGTTGCGCACCAGTTCCCACTTGCTGGAGGTCGGAAAACCGGCGCCCCCCATCCCACGCAGGCCAGCCTCTTTCAAATCCGCAATGATCCCCTGCCAATTCCGGGTTTCAACAAAGCGGCGCACCACCGCATACTGGCCCGACCCGCGGTACGGGTCACAGACCACCGCCATTCGTTCTGCATTACGGTGTCGTCCTGGGAGAGGTTTGCCCGCGAGCACATCTTGTGCCATGGTGACCGCGTCCCGGCTGTTCACGTGGGCGTAAATATTGTCATTCACCATGATCGCCGGAGCCTGGTCGCACCGGCCGAGGCAGGAAACGTCACGGATACAAACTTGTTTCGGGTCAGCACCTTGAAAGGCGGAGTCGAGCGCGGACCGGACCTTGTCGCCGCCACGCAGGTGGCAGCTCATGTCGGCACAGACGCGCACATCCACTTGCGGTGGAGGACTGAGATGAAAGTGGGGATAAAAGCTTGCAACGGCATGAATTTGGCTTACATGGACCTTGATCCTTCCCGCCAGCGCCTTGAGTTGGTCGGCGGGCAGGTAGCCGAAATCGCGTTGTATGGCCCTCAGTTCTTCAAACACGACGCCAGACACTCCGCATTAAGCGTTGAGGTCGAACCTTGCGTAAGATGGCGAGAGCGCGAATGCTATAGCAAAACAGATTCTATGTCTAGACCTGACTGAATAGTGTCTCACTTTGGCCAAGCGTGAAATGACCGCTCGCTGCTTTTGATTGATTTCTTGGCCGATTCGTCGTATAAGCGACCACCCGACAAAAATCACTCCCGGCGCATTGGTGGGGGTCACCAGGCAGGCAAAATCCAGCTCGTGAGGTAGAGAATAGCAAAATGCGAAAGCAACTGCTAGCGGCCGCCTTGTTGCCGCTCGTGCTGCTGGCCGTGGGCGATGCGCAGACTCCCAGCCCGAGCGGCCAGGCTGCATTGCAAAAAGTGGATGTAATCCCCGATGGCAACTCGATTCGGGTGGAGATCACGGGCAGCGGCCAGTGGGCGCCGAGATTCATGACTTTGGATTCGCCGCCTCGTGTGGTTGTGCTTCTGCCGGACACAGTGATGTCCACTTCGTACAGCCGCGTCGATGTCAACAGAGGTCAGGTCAAGGCGGTTCGCATAGGGACCGATGGCCGGACGCCCCCGACCACCCGCGTGGTGATTGATTGTCTGGAGACCTGTGGATACGAATTGGTGCCGGGCAGCGGTAACCAAGTGATTTTGCGGATGTATGCAGCCAGTGCTTCAAACACGCCGGTCGCGCCGCGGAATGCAACGCCGGCGGCACCGAAGAATGAAGCGCCGGTGCGCGCACCAACCCCCGCACCAACCCCGGAGAAGCCACCTGAAAACACCGCGGCTTCTCGCGCCGGCAATGCTATGGAAGCTCCTCCGATGGCGGCGCCGCTTTACAATCAGAAAACTGTTTCTGCCGGCAAATACAACGGCCCCGGTGGATGCGCGGCCAGCAGTTGCCATGGCAGCGTGCAACCGAAGACTAACACCCGCATTCTGCAAAACGAATACACGATCTGGATCGCGCAAGACAAACACGCGCGAGCGTTCAGTGTGCTGCAGAACAATGTTTCCCAGCGCATCGGCAGGATCCTGAATATCGGACCACCCACGCAAGCCCCCAAGTGCCTGGTCTGTCACTCGCTTTACGTGTCTTCAGAACAGCAAGCCCAGACTTACGAACTTGCCGAAGGGGTGAGTTGCGAGAACTGTCACGGTCCGGCGTCGGGCTGGCTGGGTCCGCATACGACGAAAAACTGGCCCCACGAGAAGTCGGTTCAGCTGGGCATGTATGACACTCGCAACCTGGAGAGCCGCAGCGCAAAATGTTTGACCTGCCATCTGGGAACAGCGGAGAAATTTGTCGACCACGAAATGATCGCCGCCGGGCACCCCGATCTCACTTTTGAGCTGGGTTTATTTACCCTTTCCATGCCGCCCCACTGGAGGATGCCGGAGCGGGGCAATCCCTGGCGACAGGTGCAGGCATGGGGCGTCGGGCAGGCCGTACAACTGCGCGAATCTCTCAACCGGTTGGCACGCCGCGCGAACAGTCCGGTATGGCCTGAGTACGCTGAACTCGATTGTTTTGCCTGTCACCATAGTCTGACCCGTGCAGAGGATAGCTGGCGCCAAGCGCGCGGCTATGCTGCTCGCCGGCCCGGCAATACACCCTGGAACGAGTCTCGCGTTGTCGTATTCCGCGATCTGGTTGAAGAGATCAATCCCAACGCCAGCAAGCAATTGGACGATCAGGTTTCGCAGCTTGCGAGCCTCATGAATCAACTGAACGGGAATCGGGAACAAATCGCCGCCTCGGCGACGCGGGCCTCGGTCCTGGCGGACCAGTTGGTGAAGCAGGTTGACGCTCAGGGCTACGACTCGGCGGTGACGTTACGCCTGATGCGGCGGGTTGCTGGTGACGGCACTGCCATCTCCAACGAGGGCGAGCGCTCAGCCGAACAGGCTGCCTTCACACTGGACTCGTTGTTCCGGGCGTACAACCAGAATGAAAAGCCGGCCAACAGCACCGAGGTACGCGCGGCGCTCGACGGGCTGTTCGCGCAACTGCAAGATCCGTCGGCCTATTCGGCGCCTCGGTTTGCGGCTCAAATGCAGCGAGTCAGCGAGATCATGGGCCGATAATGGCCGCTAGCTTTCACGAACCTGGAAGGCATGCGCCTGGTAGGGCGCCAGCCTGACGTATAAGCCATTGCTGTCGATGTCCGCGCGCTCCCATGGATACTCGCTGCCATCCAGCAGGTCGCAGAACAAGCACTTCCGCGATACACCCACTGCCGCTTTCCGGACCTTCCCCTGCGCCGTTCGACTGCCCAGATTCACCACGATGAGCCGGTGATCAGCCTGGTGATGCCAGCAGTAGGCGATGAGATCCTGAAACGTGTCGTCTCCTGCAGGCTGCACCTCGAGGAGCTGCCATTCACCGCTGTGAAAGACCTCCGCATGAGCGAAACGCAGCGACTGCTCGTACAATGCCCGAATCTGCCGATCTTCAGTTTCGGGTCGCGCCTTGGCCAGGGGCATGGGCACGAACGTCTTCCAGCCGTTCAATTGGCCGTGATGGTAAAAGCGCATCCCCGGCAGCGTCGAAAGCAGAGTGAGGACGGAAGCGATTTGTTCGCGCGGGAAAACCGCGGCGCAGCGCGGCTCGTCGTGGTTCTCGAGAAAGCGCGCCATCTTGCTCTGGTAGTGTATGTCAGCGCCGAGATGGGCGCGCACCTGTCCGGGCGAAGCTTCCCGCAGCCGATCGTACAGGCGCTTGTCATAAGTGAACTGGAACCCCAGTTCTTGCATTCTCCATTCCAGGTCCCAGTAAACTTCCGCCAGCCACACGAAGTCCGGGAGTGCCGCAGTCGCGTCCTGCCAAAATTCGGTTTTTGGCACGGGCCACGATTTAAGAAAATGTCCCCAGGTCCGATTGAAAATTTCATTCGTGACCAGCATCGCCATATCGCAGCGCACCCCCTCACAATACTGGGCGATGGTATTCAGTATCTCGATCATGGCTTGGCGGCAATCGGGATTGAAGTAATTGAGCTGCGCAACGTCCGACCATGGGGGAAAATACGGATCTCGACCTCGCGCGACGAACCAATTCTCATCACCCGCCCCCTCCACAAGGTAAAAGGCCGCGGGATCGCCTCGAAAATCCTCTTCGCTACCCTGGATATAGCGGTCAGGATGGTGCACCATCCAGCCATGGTCGAAACCGGTGTGGTTCGGCACGAAGTCGAGAATCAACCCCATGCCGCGCCTTCGCAGCTGGTTGTGCACTTCGCTCAAGCCTTCGGCGGTGGTGATACGAGGGTCCGGACTGTAGTCCTGAATCGAGAAGGGTGAACCTACTACGTCACGCACTTTCCAGCCCGGCAGCGCGGCATCGAAATTCGGAAAACTCTTGGGGTCAGTGCGAAAGATTCGCCGCCCAATCAAACTCCGCCGCCACACTCCCATCAGGTACACAAAATCGAATCCCAAGCCGGCGAGGTTGTCCCATTCTTCGTCGGGCACGTCCTGCAGACCGAGGCAGCGGCCGTGCTTGGCCGAGAGCTCTTCCAGCCACACCCAGGTGTTGATCTCGTACAAGTGCGGGTGGGCACGGTAGGAGAACCTGGTCGATGGTTGTTGGCGAGGGCTCGGCGTCATGTTGCGGGTTCCTCCGCGCCAATGAGTCAGCTTGAGAGTGTACTCGCATCCGCGCGCAATCCGGCCAATTTTTCCGGAGTCGAGAGAGTCCAGACCCTCGAAAAAGTTGGTGAATCAATTCGCAGGACTTCAGATACAATTTGGCCCTCACGGTTTGCTGTTCGCAGTTTTCATGGTTCGTCGAAGCAAAGAGGCTTGAGCACAGGAGAACAATTGGTCAATCGCAAGCAGCAGGCGGTACGTTCTCCCCAGACCAAGAACGCCGCCCTTACCAAGGAGCATGCCCGCTTAGCCGAACCCTACGTCGACCCAGTACAACAATGGCGCAGATGGGGACCTTATGTCAGCGACCGGTCCTGGGGAAGCGTACGCGAGGACTACAGCGCGGACGGGAACGCGTGGGATTTTCTCACGCATGATCAGGCGCGCAGCAAGGCCTACCGCTGGGGTGAGGACGGCATTGCGGGGATCTGCGACCGCTATCAACTGCTGGTGTTCGCTCTGGCGTTTTGGAACGGCCGCGATCCCATTCTTAAAGAGCGCATGTTCGGGCTCTCCTGCAACGAAGGGAATCACGGCGAGGATGTGAAAGAGTACTGGTTCCACCTTGATAGCACACCCACTCACAGCTACATGCGCATGCTCTATAAATACCCGCAAAGGGAATATCCGTACCGGCAGTTGCTCGAGGAAAACCGCCGGCGGGGGAGCGGAGCTGAGTTCGAGCTGCTGGATACCGGCATCTTCGATGATGATCGATACTTCGATATCTTCATCGAGTACGCCAAAGAATCGCCGGAAGATATCTGCATCCGCGTGGAAGCATGCAACCGCGGTCCCGACGCTGCTGAGCTTCACGTATTGCCGCATTTGTGGTTCCGCAATACCTGGAGTTGGACCGATGTGCCCAGCGGTAAGCCCACCATTCAGGGTGGAGCGGCCGGGAAACAGCACGTCCTGCTTTTGGCCGACGATTCCACGGCGAAGCCGCTGGAAAACATTCAACTGCAATACGCGCTCGGCCGGCGCTACTTGTATGCACCCTCAGGCGGCGAGTTGCTGTTTACCGACAACGAGACCAACGCCTCACGCCTCTATGGCCCGTCTGCGGTCAACCGGTCTCCTTATGTGAAGGACGCCTTTCATCGCTACCTTGTGAACGGCGAGCCGTGCGTGAATCCGCTGCACTTGGGAACCAAGGCCTGCATACACTACCGCGCCCAAGTGGCGGCGGGGAGTTCGATTGTCTTCCATCTGCGGCTGACCAAACACGAGATGGCCGATCCACTCGGTGACGTGGACGGAGTAGTGGAAGCAAGAAAGAAAGACGCGGACGAGTTCTACGAGGCCATCCATCCTCCCGAGGCGACCTTGGAAGAGAAACTGATACAACGGCGCGCTTTCGCGGGCATGTTGTGGGGAAAACAGATTTACCTGTTCGACGTTGAGCGCTGGCTGGAAGGCGATAGCATTCCCCCACCCGAAGGCCACAAGAAACAACGTAATATCCATTGGCGCCACCTGAATTCGATGCGCGTGCTTACCATGCCCGACAAATGGGAATTCCCCTGGTTTGCCTCGTGGGACTTGGCCTTCCAGTGCACCACTCTCGCCCTGGTGGATCCGGAGTTTGCCAAGGAGAATCTTTTGGCCATGCTGTTCGAGCAGTTTCAGCATCCGAACGGACAGATTCCCGCCTACGAATGGGAGTTTTCCGACCTGAATCCGCCGGTTCATGCATGGGCCGTGTGGCGCGTCTACCAAAACGAAAAGGTGCGCAAGGGCAAAGGAGACACGGCTTTCCTGGAAAAGTGCCTGCACAAGCTGCTGATGAACTTTGCCTGGTGGGTAAACCGCGTGGACAGCACCGGAAACAACGTCTTCGAGGGCGGTTTCCTGGGACTGGACAACATCACGGTGGTGGACCGCAGCGAAAAACTTCCCGGAGGCGCGATCCTCGAGCAGTCTGACGCGACCGGCTGGATGGGCTTCTTTTGCCTTTACCTGATGCGGGCAGCCCTCGAACTGGCCAACTTCGACCGGGCGTATGAGCTGCTCGCGACCAAATTCTTTGAGCACTTCATCTACGTCGGCGCGGCCATGAAGAAGATGGGCGGCCGTGACTATCAGCTTTGGGACGAGCGAGACGGTTTTTTTTATGACGTTCTCCGGCTGCCCAATGGAGACTTCAATAAATTTCGCCTGCGCTCGATGGTCGGGCTGATTCCGCTCTACGCGGTCGAGGTGCTCGATCGGGAAGATCTGGATCCTCATCCCGAATTTCTCGGGAATGTGGAGTGGTTCATCAAGAATCGTCCGGACCTGGTGGGGAATGCCTGCTACTCCGTTGAGGGGAAGCGTTACGTGCTTTCGATCGCGGACTCCGACCAGTTTGCCCGCATTTTGCGGTATGTTTGGGACCCGAACGAATTCCTTGCCCCGCACGGGATCCGCAGCCTCTCCAAATATCACGAGCAGCATCCGTTCTGCTTCGGAGGAGAATGTGTCGGGTACGAACCCGGGGAATCGACGGTGCGAATCAAGGGCGGAAATTCCAACTGGCGTGGCCCGTTGTGGTTTCCGACAAGCTACTTGTTCATTCGTTCCCTATTGAAGTTCAGCCGTGCGCTCAGGCCCGACTTCGCCGTGACAACGCCCGGCAGCAACGGCCAGCCGATCACGCCCTTTGCCATGGCGGCGGAAATCGCCGATCGCATGATCGGTTTGTTCCGGCAGAATGAGCAAGGGCACCGTCCTTGTTTCGGCCCCTACCGCAAGTTTCAGGACGATCCGCGCTGGAACGATTGCTTGCTCTTCAACGAGTATTACCACGGTGACAGCGGGCAAGGCCTCGGGGCAAGCCATCAGACGGGCTGGACGGGTATTGTGGCCAACTTGATCGACGAGTGGCGCCGCTGATGCTTCGGAGACGACTGATTTCCGCGGGAATTCTGTTCTTGAGCCTGGTCACGGTGGCCGTGGCCGGCTATCGCCTGCTGGGCGGACCATCCGTCAGTTTTCTGCAAGCGCTCTACATGGCGGTCATCACACTGGCGGGAGTTGGTTATGGAGAAATTGTGGACACCGCTCGCAACCCGGCTCTCCGGGTCTTCAACATGGGTGTGGTCCTGTTCGGGGTGGCCGTGACGGTCTACGTGTTTTCCGTGGTGGCCGCCTTCCTGGTAGAAATCGAAACGACAAATCCGTTTTGGAGACGCAGAATGCAGAAAAGAATCAGCCAACTCCGAGGGCACTACATCGTCTGCGGCATGGGAGATACCGGCCGGTATGTGGCCGAGGAGATGCATCGAACCGGGACGCACTATGTGGTCATCGATCTCCACGAAGAATTAATCAAGAAAGTGGCCGAGACCCACCCGGATCTGTTTCGCGACATGCTGTACGTCGTCGGCGACGCCACCGAGGAGGAAATTCTCAGCAAAGCGGGCCTCGAACATGCCAAAGGCCTGGTTACCGCCCTTCCCGAGGATAAGGACAACCTGGTCGTGACCGTTGTCGCACACCAGAACCTGCCCAATCTGCGCATTGTGGCCCGCGCCGCTGACCAGAAATTTTCCGAGCGCATGGTACGGGCGGGTGCCGCGGCCACAGTTTCTCCGAACCATATCGGTGGGCTCCGAATGGCTAGTGAACTGATCCGGCCCCACGTCGTGGGCTTTCTGGATCTCATGTTGAAGGATCAGTCGCAAACATTGCGCGTGGAGGAGATCGAAATTGCTGCTTCTTCACCATGGGAGGGTAAGCATTTAAGCGAAATCAGGATTCATGCCAAGCACAACCTGCTGGTGCTCGCGCTGAAAAACGCGGGAGGACCGCTGGCTCCCAAGTTGTGGGTGAATCCTCCGGATACCCTGGTGATCCGTGCCGGTGCCGCGATCATCGTGATGGGCGATGCCAAAGACATTCGCGAGGCACGCCGCGAAGCCGGACCGGCCGGCGCCGTGGTGATGCCATCCAGCTAGCGTGGCAGCCGGAGGTCAGGGCAACGCAACTCCCTCCCGGGAGAAGGAGAGCGGAGATTGCATGTGGCGAAAGCGGCTAGCCTTCGCGTACCTTGTGACCAGCCAGATTGCCTAGCCCTTCGTACGCCGCGTATTTATATGTCTCGCTGAGCGTGGGATAGTTGAAGACTTGTTCGATAAACTCGTCAATGGTTCGGTTGTGGTCGAGCACCATCATTCCGATGTGAATCAGCTCGGTAGCGCTCTCGCCGATGATGCTCACTCCGAGAAGTTTCTTGTCGGCGCGCGCGAAGATGAGTTTCAGCATTCCCGCCGTGTCGCCGGTGATGTGACCACGGGCGTTGTTGGCATAGAGCGCCCGCCCGACACAGTAGTCGATCTTCTTCTCTTTGCATGATTCCTCCGTCTCGCCTGCGGCGGAGATCTCCGGGATGGTATAAATTCCCATCGGCAGCATCGAGGCTACCCGCTGCTTGTACTTGAAATCGAAAGCATGACACACGGCGACGCGTCCTTGTTCCATCGACGTCGAAGCCAACGCGGGGAATCCGATGACATCGCCCGCTGCGTAGATATGTGGCACCGCGGTGCGATAATTTTCATCGACGGATATGTATCCGTGCTGGTTGACGGCCAAGCCCGCTTTTTCGAGAGACAGTCCGTCCACCGCGGCGCGGCGCCCGGCAGCGAACAGCACTGATTCAGTTTGCAGCGTCTTACCGCTCTTCATCGCCAGGTGCACGTCCGACGCCATGCTTTGCACCTTCAGCGGCCGTTCGTTGAACCAGAAGCGCATGCCAATCGCGGCGAGCCGCACGCGGAGTCTCTCGGAAATCTCCGCATCGAGGAACGGCAGCAAGCGGTCCCGGCCATCCACCAGCGTGACGTTCACGCCGAGCGCAGCGAAGATCGACGCATACTCGCAGCCAATAACGCCGCCGCCGATCACCGCCAGGCTTTGTGGAATGCGATCCATCCGCAAGAACGTGTCCGAATCAAAAACCCGGACGTCGTCGAAAGCAATTTCCGGCGGACGGTGCGGCTTGCTTCCGGTGGAGACGAGAATGACATCGCCGCGCAGCTGGCGGATGCCATTCGCACCGGAAACGGAGACCCTGTGGGCGTCTTCGAAAGAAGCCCGGCCGCGGACGAGCTCGATGCGATGAAGGGCGAGATTCTTCAGGATCCGCTGGCGTTCCATTTCAACCACTTCTCGCTCGTGGTGCATGAAATCATTGACCGTGAGATTCTCTTTAAGGGAATAGTCGATGCCGTAGAGACCGCGTTGCTTGAGACCGGAAAAGTAGAGTGCGGATTCACGAAGCGTCTTGCTGGGGACGGTGCCGGTGTTGATGCAGCTTCCGCCCACATGCTCGGCGCCCTCGATGATGGCGACGCGTTTGTCAAAATAGGCAGCTTGCGCCCCAGCCTTTTCTCCCGCAGGGCCGCAGCCGATCACGATGAGATCGAAATCTTCGCCGGAAGCCACCACGACCTCCCCAAAACCCGCGAGCAACTCTCATCGCCAGAGACAAGAGGATGGATACGCCCGCAAAGGCCCCGAGCCTCACCACCCTGTAGGCTAACATGCCTAGCCAATCCTGCCGCTATTGCCACAGCTGGAATAGAGTAGTAGGTTTACCGGAGCGGAGGTCCGGCGATGGCTCATGACGTTTTCGTCAGTTATGCGTCGGAAGACAAAATTGTCGCCGACGCGGTTTGCGGGATGCTCGAGTCGCACGGCGTCCGCTGTTGGATCGCTCCGCGCGACGTGCTCCCTGGCGTAGCCTACGGCGAGGCGATTATTGATGCGATTCGCGGCTGCCGCGTCATGATCTTGGTCTTCTCCTCAAAATCAAACTCCTCTGCCCACATCCCGAAGGAGATCGAAAGAGCCGTCAGCGCGGGCGTGTCAGTGATTCCGTTTCGCATCGAAGACGTGAGGCCCGGCAAGTCCCTCGACTACTTCATTGGCAGCGTTCACTGGCTCGATGCGCTCACTCGACCGCTCGAACAGCATCTCGAGCGGCTGGTACAGAACGTGCAAACGCTACTTTCGCGAGACGCCCCGGTAATCGAACGAAAAAATTCATCCGCAAATGCAGCGCCCGCCCCATCCGTTGCGTCGAGCCCCGCGCCCGCCTCATCGGTTGCGTCGAGCCCCGCGCGCCCTTCGTGGCTCTATGCTGCGTTGGGTATCATGGCAGTTCTCGTGGTCGTGTTTGCTGTTCTGTTATTCGCCCGGAAGCCATCCAAAACCGCGCAGGTTGCTCCTGCACCGGTCCACTCGATACCTCCTTCCGCCAGCAACCCGCCTACGGCGATTGCATCCCAGCCGAGCGGAATATCGAGCGCAGGTAGCAGCGACGCTGCCGTAGCGTCGGAACCGGCCGCCCCGGCCGCCACGCCGCGGGCACCGCGAAAAGAACCTAAACCTGGAGTCCATGATGCCGCTCGCGTTCCTGCGCAGCCTGAAACTCCAGGCGCGCCCCCTGCAACCCCCTCAACCTCAGCCGAGCGGCTCTTTGATCAAGGCCTTTCCTCGTACAAGGGCAAACAGTTTTCGCAGGCCGCGAAACTTTACCTGAGGGCTTGTGATGGCGGCGAACGAAAAGGTTGCAACAGTCTTGGCTTGATGTACGAGAACGGTGAAGGAGTGGCGCAAGATCTGAATCGCGCCGCCGATCTTTTCAAGCGCGCCTGTGACGCAGGAGGTTCAGGCGGATGCACCAATCTTGGCTTGATGTACCACCACGGTGAAGGAGTGGTGAAAGATCTGAATCGCGCCGCCGATTTTTTCGGGCGCGCCTGTGATGCAGGCGGTCCGCCAGGATGCACCGGTCTTGGCTTGATGTACCAGAACGGTGAAGGAGTGGCGCCAGATCTGAATCGCGCCGCCGATCTTTTCAAGCGCGCCTGTGACGCAGGAGGTTCTCAAGGATGCGTAAATCTGGGCTCGATGTACTTGCGAGGTCAAGGCGTGCCCAAGGATCTGGATCTCGCCGCCGATCTCTTCAAAAAAGCGTGTGACGCGGGCCTTGACCGGGGATGCGAAAATCTCGCCCGCTTGAAGAAGTAACTTCCAACTGACGGGTGGATTGGGGCGGACGCGATGTCGTAAGTCAGCGTGGCCGGGTCGCCGTCTTGCGACGCAGGACGACATAGGTTGGAAAGGTTCCGTACTTTTTTGCCATCGAAGTTTGGCCCACATAATCGCAGCGAAACTCCTTCACACCTTCCGCTGCCGCGAGTGCGGCAAATGTCTGGCTGGCATAGACTTGACCTGTGGGTGTAATCGGCTCGATGCGCGCTGCCCGGCTGACGTTGGCTCCAATGTAGGTGGTGTGCTGGGTCACGGGATCGCAACAGGAATAGACCGGTCCCGCGTGCAGGCCGATGCGAAGGTTCAAACTCGGCAGACCGCGCTTTGACCAGTCGGAGTCGCGGACTGCATCGCGTAAATCGAGAGCAAATTGGCCAGCTTCCCGGACGTTCGAGAAAACAAAGTAAAGGCCGTCTCCCCAGGTGTTCTTGGTCAGGGGCCGATAGGCGGATTCGGTCGCTAGTCTGCCGACAAGTCCAAGAAAGTGCTGTGCAAATAAAGGGACTTCTTCATCGGTAAGTTTACTGAATCCTTCCGCATCGGCAAAAAGTAAGGCTCGGATTTCCGGAGCAAATTCAGATGAGGCCGCACTGGCCTGGTTAGAAACTGTCGCAGGAGATGCAGCGGCCTGCCCAGAGAGGTTGGGACACTCGCAGCGGAGAATCTCCTCCAAATCGATGACTTCCACGTTAAGACCAAGTCGCCGCCAGCGCTTCACTGTGCCTGCAGTGCCTCCGACGCCGGTTCCCGATTTACCGTCCCATACCGCTACAGGCACAAGTTTGGTTTCGAGTTGTTCGGCGCGCACGCTTGCCAATCCATGCAGCATCAGATTGGCAAATTCGTAAGAGATGTCGTTACCCCTCTGGCTCTGCCTTGAAACTTCCTGGGTCTCGATCGCTTGGGCGATCACCTTCTCCAGTCGTTTTCCCCAATCGCCGCCTCCAACAATCTCCACGCTGTCCTTAATAAAGCGCTCCTTTTCATAGGGTAGGATCACGTAACTTTCGCCCTTCATCTCCGCCATGACTTCGTGGAAAAGGATGTCGGAGCCGCAGGCTCCGGATGCATAACCAAAGCCGGCATTCAATTTGCGTAGGCGTTGCCGGATAGCGTCCTTCACCATCGGTTCGAGCCGGGATGGGAATCGTGGTACGGTTCGGTCGTCCTGATCGACCATGTGGCCGGCGAACACCACCACACTGGGAAATCGAAACAACCGCTCAATGCGTCCCCCGTCTTCACCCGGGGCAACACATTGCATCAGCAAACGAGCAGTGTGACGGGTAGATTGCAGGCTCCCCCAATCTCCGCGTCCTAGCTCTACGGCTTGGCGGTACCAGTCTTCGGCTTCCGGCCAGTCTCCTACCAGAAGTGCGGCTTGTCCCAAGGTAGAAACCAGCCAGTAACGTTCCCGGTTCGCTTCCGCGACTCCCCGGAGCCTCTCGCGGCACTGGTCCCCGACTGGGCGGGCTAAGGCGGCCGCACTGTCTCGCTCTCCTAGCAAGAAGGCAAGTGTGGCCGCATTGATCCCGCTCCAGTAGCCACCGCTCGTCTCATACCCCTGCGAATAGAATTCGTACGCCCGGCGTAAGTGCTGAGTTGCCTTGGAAACATCCTCTTCTTCACCGGCGAGATCTTTGTGCGTGCGGGCGAGCAGGCCGAGAGTTTCCTCATCCCGGTACCCGTCTTGATACAAATGCTCAAGCACATGGTTTGCTGGCCCAGCCGCACCACTCCGGGCCAGGGCCAGCGCCAGAAGCTGACGCAGACGCAGGTCCTGCGGAAAGGACTTCATGCCTTCAGCGACCACGTCGTAGGCCACCAATGGTTCGCCCAGCTTAAGTATTCTTTCGCCAAGCAGCCGGTAGGGTTCTGGATTGACTGACCAAATCTCGGGATCATGCGCACGCCAGAGCCCTTGCAACAAAGCGAGATCTGGTTGCGAACAATCTCTCAGCAGTTGCAATGTGCTGGTAAGCTCCCTCCCTGAAGACGGAGAAATCCCTTCCGCTGAAATGCGCGTTCCCGCCGGGGGCTGCATCGTGTAGCCCATTGCCAACAAGGCTTTGATGGACTCCAAGGCGGTCTGGCGGTCGTACTGCCTTTCCGATTCGGAGAGTTGCTCATACGGGACCAGGCTCGGATGCTCTTTTTCCCGATCATCCCGGCGCGGTCCGTAGTGCCATCCTTCGGCGATCCGCAGCTTGGCCCAGTTTTCGTGAACATTCCTAGCGAGCATCTCACTCAATTGGGCGATCTCCGGGGTGAGGGCCAAGCGCAAAGTGTCGATTGGTTCCGGTTTGTAATCCAAAAGATTGTGCTCCTGATCGGTTTGTCGTCCCACATTTTAAACTAAACCCGGCAGACAAAAAGAAAACCGATGATCCAGTGTTCCACGCTTGGAATCCGTTACCGACAAGAGGGCGACGCCTTGCGAGGAGACTATAATGGCGGGCGGATGGCGCTAACCTCGGGCACAAAACTCAGCCAGTATGAGATTCTCTCGCCTCTTGGAGTGGGCGGCATGGGCGAGGTGTATCGCGCCACCGATACGAAACTCGGTCGCGACGTGGCACTCAAGGTGCTGCCCACCGAGATGGCGCACGATCCGGAGCGGCTTGCGCGCTTTCGTCGTGAGGCGAAGGCCCTTGCCCAACTCGACCACCCGAACATCGTCACGATTCACTCGGTGGAGGAATCCGACGGCGTCCACTTTCTGACAATGCAGTTCGTCGAAGGGCAGCCTCTCGACCGCCTTATCCCTACTGGCGGGCTCCCGGTCGAACAGATCGTCGAGATTGCCAGTGCAATGGCCGAAGCCCTGGCGGCGGCGCATGAGAAAGGCATCGTGCATCGCGACTTGAAACCCTCCAATGTGATGGTGACCAACGAAGGCCGCGTCAAGGTGCTGGATTTCGGGCTGGCAAAAGATGCTCGCGGGGCCACCCTCGGCGACGCCACGCTGAGTTCGACCAGCCACACGCAAGCGGGCGTCGTGATGGGGACGCCAGCCTACATGTCGCCCGAACAGACCTCGGGCCGCCCACTCGACCATCGCACAGACATTTTCTCGCTGGGCGTCGTGCTGCACGAGATGGCGACGGGCCGACGGCCGTTCGAGGGAACTTCTTCGGCCGAGTTGTTCTCCGCGATTCTGCGGGATACTCCACCGCCTGTCACCGACGCTCGGCCCGATCTGCCGAGCGATCTGGCGCGCATCATCCGGCGCTGCCTGGAGAAGGATCCGCGCCATCGCATCCAGACGGCGCGCGACGTCGGCAACGAGTTTCGCGATCTGGCCGGGCAGATGCCTCAGAAGTTGGCTGCGGTAACGCGCCCGGCATCGCGTGCCGTGCCCGCCGCTGACTCGGGCGCGTCTCGTGCCAATGAAGGTTTCTGGGTCGCGGTGCTGCCGTTCAAGTACAGCGGCGGCAACGCCGAACTCACAGCTCTGTCGGAGGGGGTGACTGAAGACATCGTCACGGGGCTTTCCCGCTTCTCTTACCTGCGCGTCATCGCACACGGCTCGACGCTGCGGTACGCAAACCAGGCAACCGATCTGCGGACAGTGGGCAAGGAACTGGGCGCCCGCTACGTCATGGGGGGAACTCTTCACCAAGCAGGAACCAAGCTACGCCTCGCGGTGCAACTCGTCGATGCGACTACGGGTGTCCATCTGTGGGCTGAGAACTATGAACGTACCTTTAGCCCGGAAACGGTGTTCGCGCTGCAGGACGACCTCGTGCCCCGGATCGTCTCCACTGTCGCCGACATGAACGGTGTTCTGCCGCGCGGTATGAGCGAAGCGCTCCGCAGCAAGGCCCCCGACCAGTTAAGCCCGCACGAGGCGGTGCTCCGTGCCTTCAGTTACTTCGATCGAGTCACCCCGGAAGAGCATGCGCAAGTGAGACAGATTTTGGAACGCGCCGTTCGGAACGCACCGGACCAGAGCGATACCTGGGCCATGCTGTCGAATATGTACCGGGACGAGCACTGCCACGGATTCAACCTCCAACCCGATCCGCTTGGCCGTGCGCTTGCGGCCGCGCGGCGCAGTGTGGACGCCGCCCCCTCCAATCACCTCGCCCATCGAGCCCTGGCGGCCACGCTGTTTTTCCAAAAGGATATTCTTGCTTTTCGTCCAGCTGCAGAACGTGCGATCGAACTCAATCGGATGGACGGATCCACGGCGGCCATGCTCGGCATCCTGATAGCCTATTCGGGCGACTGGGAACATGGCTGCGCGCTTGTGGAATCCGCCATGCGACTCAATCCCCGTCATCCCGGCTGGTACTGGTTTCCCGCCTTCTTCAATGCCTACCATAAAGGCGACTATCGCGGCGCTCTGAGCATCGCGGTCAAGATCAACATGCCGGGCTATTTCTATACGCACGCCGTGACAGCGGCGGCCTACGGGCAGCTCGGTCTGCACGAGGCAGCGCAGAAGGCATTGAAGGAACTGCTTGCGCTTCGGCCTGACATTGCCACAGCGGCACGCCAGGAATTTGAAAAATGGTACGATCCCGAACTCGTCGAGCGCCTGATCGACGGTCTCCGAAAGGCGGGGCTGGAGATTGCCAGCGAGCAATCATCGGCGCCCGCCAAGCCTGAAGCCAAGACGGGATCGTAAGTACGGTTTGACATTGGAAGCGCCCGGCTCATGAACCCGAGCTGTTTTTCATCAGGAGACAGACAGTGAAGCAAGTGGGCAAAAGGAACTGTAGGTCCTTCAAAACACAGGAGGGAATGCGTGGTGCCGGGAGGGGGAGTCGAACCCCCAAGGACCGAAGTCCGGCGGATTTTGAGTACACAGAAGGGTTCTGATCCGTTTGGAAAATTCTCTACTCTACTCTATTTTTCAACAGCTTACAAATCAGACGAGTCGAGCCGTCATGGCCTGATCTGCACCGTTCTGACCATAGAACTACTACAGTTTTACTACAGTGGTTTCGAGCAAACCGTAGACCCCGCTGACCTCTGCCTCGACGAGGTAGAAGCGTCTCAATGAGTTCTATAAAAAGGGATGTCAAGAAAAATGGCAAGAACTCGACCGTAAAACCCGGTTGGGACCCGGCCCCGGCGACTACGACATTGTTGGGCGCTGGTAACGAATCGTAGAGCGCCGCTGCGCGTCGTGCTTTGTCAGTCAGTTTGCCCAGTGATTTGCTGTGAGGCCGTCAATTATTAAAGATAGCGGCGACATTAATGGCACCATCGACTATCACGCTACACGTCGGTGCCGTGGACGGTTGGCAGTTCGCAGTCCAGCCGCCAAAGGTGGAACCTGCGCTGGGCGTTGCTGTGAGTTGGACGCTCGAATTAGCAGGAAAAGCCGCCGTACATCCTCCTTGACAGTTGCCGTTAATCCCTGCTGGAACGCTTACAATTGTTCCCATACCGGAGCCTATTGATTGGACGCGTAGTAAGGGGCCAGCGGTCCCCGGGCTAAACGTCAAACTGGATGTCCCGACAATATCCGCACCCCCTAGACCTGAAGTCGTGCTCGCCGTTATGGTCGTCGTGCAACTCGTGGATTCGCACCCAGTCGCCGTAGCCAGCCCGGTCGAATTGATTGTAGCAACGTCCACATCGCTGGACAGCCAAGTTACCGAATCCGTCAAGTCGACTGTTGTCGGGCTAGTACTAAAGGTGCCAATTGCCAAGAATTGGGCGGTCTCGCCAAGCGACGCAACGGTCTGAATCCCGAGTCCGGGAATTATCGTGAGGCTGATTAGACCACTGCTCGATGTGCTTGACACGGCCAGGGTTGCGGTTCCGGTCACTGGGCCAAAGTATGAGGACGTGGTTGCAGTTATATTCGTTGTCCCGGCGCTGACAGGTGTAGCTAGCCCCGAAGAATTGACTGTGGCGACGGCCGGGCTACTCGATGTCCACGTAACCGAATTTGTGATGGTCTCGGTTTTAGGTGGGTGCGAGCCATGGGTGTAGGTCCCGGTTGCCGTGAACTGCACTGTTGTGCCCAAGGACGAAGTGGCCGTCGCGGGAGTCACCTGGATCGATGTTAGCGTGTAATTTCCAGAACAACTCAGAAGAAGTGTTCCAATAATGATTGTTAGCAAGCAGGTGAGAACGGCACGGCGAATCATCGAAGCTCCCACTTGGAGAGAATCCTGAATTTCCTCTTTGACTTTAAAATGACGTTCATTATACTCCCATCGCGACCTTGCGAAACGATTTTTCCGAATCAGAGCAATTTCCTTTATCTGTTTCGACTCCCTCTTCTCTGCTTTCCTGTCGGTGGCAAATCTGACGGCCCCCTCTTATTTTGGATCAAGAACGCCGCCCAGTTGTTAAGGTATTTGCGCCAACGGTACTGCCATTTGCCTGCTCTCTTCTGCGAATCCGAGTCGTCCAAGCTAACCGTGGTTGTGGACTTCGGCATTTTCTCCATTGGAATAATCAGAAATCTCCCTTGGCTCAGCTCCATGACGCAGATGTCAGCCCTCCGCAACGGCTTTCTGATTACGGTGTACCAGCCCTTATGACCTACATTCTCTTCTGCTCGCCTTAACAAACACAACTTCCCATTGACATAGAGTTTTGTTTTATACCAATCGCGCAGCGCATTCTTAGGTTCGACATTTAAACCCTGTCGTCTTGCGGCCTTAACAAATTCGTTCCTATCAAAAATTTCTTGTAGTTTTCGTTGACGCCTTTCACGTTGTGCTTCGTGTCCCGTCCTATGTAAGAGTTCTAGCTCCAACTGCCGAACCCGCTCCGACGAACACCCCACCCGTTTCGCAATCTCACGATGATTTAATTTGTTCTCTCTGAGCAAGTGCAAAAGCAGATTATGATCGACGCTCTGAGGCCTCATCCCATGCCATTTTATCAGCGATAAGTTAGCCTCTCTTTCCTTTCCACGTTCCTCCAAACGTGAAACGAGCCGGTGGAATCCGGTATCCGCAGTTGGGCAGGGCGTGGCCAGTGATGCCTTCACTTTTTCCAGATTGATCTTTTTCCTGGCTGGCATTTGGGGATTCTATCGCGGAGCGGGCTTGCCGTCAGATGCCCGGAAATTCAACGCAGGCAACCCACAGGCGTGCGTTTGCGCGTCGGGTGAACCCGAACCCGGAGTCAGCGGTGATGTCGGGTGCGGTGGTAGAATGCGCGTCATGAAGCAGGTGCCCAAGAACGCAACTGTCCATAATCAGATGTGAGGATGCGTGCAACGACATCGAACTAACTTGCGACATAGCTTGCGGCTCAACCACGAACAAGGCGTCGTTATCACTCTGGTCGCAGTTTTCATGTTGTTTGTGGTGGGAGCGATGGCCGCGCTTTCGATCGACGTGGTGACGTTCTACACCGCGCGCAGCGAAGCACAATTGGCGGCGGATGCCGCGGCCCTGGCAGCCGCGCGGGTGCTTGCCAACTCGGGGGCGACTTCGGACCCGAACGCCCTTAGCGACGGTTTGATGTCATACGCGTGGGGCCTCGCCCAAACGGTCGCTCTTCAGGTCGCCGAGCAGAACCGGGTGGGAGGAGTGAATTTGACCAGCCCCCAAGTCACTCTTCCTCCTGGTCCTGGTGGAACTTATACCAACCCGACTGTCACCATAAGGGTGAAAGCCAATATGCCCACATTCTTCGCTCGCATTTGGGGAAGCACGCAGGTCGCGGTGAGTGCGTCGGCCACCGCCGAAGCTTACAATCCTTCAGGCGCAAATGCTTCGACTGGGACGACGACCCCGGTCGCGCCCATTTGCGTGAAACCGTGGCTGCTACCGAACATGGACCCAAGCAATGGGGGCAATCCCATCTTTGTCACGACTACCGGCGCCATTAACCCTGGGTCGAACCTGCTGGGGTGGGAGACTCCACCCTTTGGGGGGATCCGGCTGCGGACCAAATGCTCCACCAACAACGGCGGCACTCCGGACTGCCTCCCGGCCAGCGCCAATCCTCCGACCGCATGGCAGTACTATCCCGGCACCACCGATCCCGCCACCGGCAGCTTTCCGGCGCCCAATGCGACGTCCGTCACATGCACTGGCTGCGCTGGGTTCAAAAATTACCAGTTGAGTATTGCGGGCTGCGTGCAAACGCCCATTTCTTGCTATAGCTCAGCACCGCCATCGCCAGTGCAGATCATAAACGTTGACACGACCAGCGACTCTGCTCGGGACGCCGAAACAAGACCTGCCGTAGATGGTTTGACCCATGCGACCGCAGGCGAGGGAGACAGCGTCGACATTAACGCGCCTCCGAGCCCTCCGTTTCAGTTTGTGGCGGGAGAAGACAATCCGATTCCGGGCCTGGCAGGCAACGCTGTGATGGTGAGCGATTCGCTGGTGACCGTACCGGTCATCGACACTTCGCCGTGGCCGCCAGCCAACTACCCTCAGGTTCAGATCATCGGTTTTGTGCAGCTCTTTCTAAATCCAACTGGGGCTGCAGCCCCCTTCAGTGGTCACATTCATACGGAGGTCATTAACCTGGCCGGTTGCGGAACCGGTGCTGCCGGACAGCCGATTCTTGGCAACGGCGCGTCTCCCGTGGCGGTGCGGCTGATCTCGCCGTCAAGCTAAGGATTGTCTGATTAGCTTCTCAAATATGCGTCTCCAGAATGCCCCAAGGCGGGAAAGTTGTGAGGCAACTCCCGGCAAGCCTGTTTGAATTTGACCTACCCCCTGCTTTCGTTCACGTAAGAATACGACAATTTTGTTCAACTCCCTGTCCGGGTTGAGCCGGGATGGGGGAGGCCTTCAAATCATGGTGACTTTTTCAACACCCACAGGCGATCACACTTATTGACCCTTCCCAACTCCCAAAATTCAAAAAATCGCGATATTTGCGTTGCGGGGCGCTGGGCCAGATCCCCCGCGTTTACTCCTCCTGCTCAATTTTTCGCTATTTCTTCGCTTTTGCGTCAAAAATCGTGGTAAATGCCGTTACAGCGTTTTGCCGTCCTAAACCACCGCCCGGACAGCCGGGACGCGCTGTAGCCTCTCTAAACGCAAGGGCGGGGCATTCCGCAAGCCAGCCTAAGCCACATTTCGCATAAATATAGCGTTTTGTTCAGCTTACGGACAGCCCGCAGTTCTATTTACCGCGATTTCAATAGTGAGCGCGGTGTGTTTCGCCGCTGCGTGATCAGCTCGCCCCGAGGAAATCTGGTCAAGTCCGGCGACGCGTCGACAAAAACCCCGAAATCAGAACCAGTCTGGCAATAAGGAAAATACTTCACATCGAAGACGGGCATCTGTCACTGACATCCGCAGAGCCGGAATCCTACCATCGCGGAGTTTCCCAAAAGGAGAGCTGAATGATTCCTAATCTCGCGCTGATCATCACTGCTTACATTCTCTACCGGCTGATTGAAACGAGTACCCTCAGCTTTCCGACCGCCGCAACATCATCGTTATCGCGGACGAGGCACACCGAAGCCAATACGACTTCATTGACGGCTTCGCCCGGCACATGAGGGACGCGCTGCCACATGCTTCCTTCATCGGCTTTACAGGAACACCAATCGAGAAAACCGACGCGAACACCCGAGCCGTGTTCGGCGACTACATCAGCATCTACGACATTCAGCGTGCCGTCGAAGACAAAGCCACTGTCCCCATTTACTACGAAAGCCGACTGGCGAAACTAGAACTTCCGGACGAAGAGAAGCCAAAGCTGGACGCCGATTTCGAGGAGGCAACCGAGGGCGAGGAAGTCGAGCGGCGGGACCGGCTCCGAACGAAATGGGCGGCAATGGAGGCAGTCGTTGGAACCGAGAAGCGGCTTGGTACCGTCGCTAAGGACTTGGTGCGGCACTTCGAAGAACGCTTAGAGGCGATGGACGGCAAGGCGATGATCGTCTGTATGAGCCGCCGAATCTGTGTTGACCTGCACAACGAAATCATCAAAATCCGTCCTGACTGGCAGGGCGAGAACGACGAAACCGGAGTCATGAAGATAGTGATGACAGGTTCGGCAACCGACGGGCCGGAGTGGCAGCAACATATACGGGATAAGCGACGGAGAGAGGCACTCGGCAAAAGGTTCAAGAACGCAAAAGATCCGTTTAAGGTCGTGATTGTTCGCGACATGTGGCTGACAGGGTTTGACGTACCCTCACTCCACACCATGTACGTTGACAAGCCAATGAGGGGACACGGCCTGATGCAAGCCATCGCCCGCGTGAATCGCGTCTTCAAAGATAAGCCCGGCGGCTTGGTCGTGGACTACCTGGGCATCGCGCATGAATTGAAGTTAGCGTTGGCGACGTATACCGAAAGTGGCGGTAAGGGTAGTACCGCGTTGCCGCAGGAGGAAGCGGTTGCTGTGATGATAGAGAAATACGAGATTTGTCGTGGCCTGTTCCATGGCTTCAATTGGTCGGCATGGGTTACTGGAACTCCGGTACAAAAGCTCGGCCTTCTGCCGAACGCGCAAGAGCACGTGCTCAGGCAGGAGGACGGGAAGAACCGTTTGATAAAGGCGGTCACGGATCTCTCAAAGGCGTTCGCGCTGGCCGTTCCGCATAACGAGGCGCTCCGGATACGCGACGACGTGGGCTTCTTCCAGGCGGTCCACAGCGTGCTAGCCAAGTCAGCCACTCAACAGCATCGTCCCGAGCAAGAGCTGGACAATGCTATCCGCCAGATTGTTTCACGAGCGGTGTTCTCTGGCGAGGTCGTGGACATCTTTGCCGCTGCTGGATTGAAGAAACCTGATATCTCGATCCTGTCAGACGAGTTCCTGGCCGAAGTGAGTCATCTCCCACAGAAGAACTTGGCGGTGGAAATGCTCCGCAAGCTGCTGGCGAACGAAATCAAGACGCGCTCCCGTCGGAACGTGGTCAAGTCACGGCTGTTCTCGGAACTGCTGGAAGGTTCCATACGGAAGTACCAGAATCGGGCGATCCAGGCAGCCCAAGTGATTGAAGAACTGATCGGGCTTGCGAAGCAGATGCGTGAGGAAACCGCGAAGGGCGAGGCGTTGGGCCTCAGCGAGGACGAGGTCGCTTTCTACGATGCGCTAGAGGTGAACGATAGTGCTGTCAAGGTGCTAGGCGACGAAACGCTCAAGACCATCGCTCGCGAGCTTGTGGATACTGTCCGTCGAAATACGACCATCGACTGGACTGTACGTGAGAATGTGAGGGCGAATCTTAGAGTTCTTGTGAAGCGCATACTCCGCAAATATGGCTACCCTCCAGACAAGCAAGAGAAGGCAACTGTCACCGTGCTGGAACAGGCCGAAGTATTATCAGCAAACTGGGTCATCGCCTAGAGGTAAGCACAACGCGGTCCAAAAATTACTACAGTTTTACTACAGTCGCAATTTTCCACAGGGAAACAATCCGAGCGACGCACTCGCAAGTTCTTCAAAACAAAAACTTAAGGCTGGTGCCGGGAGGGGGAGTCGAACCCCCAAGGTACCAAGTACCGGCGGATTTTGAGTCCGCTGCGTCTGCCAGTTCCGCCATCCCGGCCTTACATATAATCCCTTACATATAATCAATGACTTGCGCGGAACGCGTGGCACGCTTGAATTTTGTGCACGATTTGCTCATATTCTTGCCGCCGCGTCGAGGAGGTCTTGGTCAGCAGTCACGTCGTAATTGTCGAAAACAGCGCGGGTCAAATGCCCGGTTATCTTCATTGCGACCGTCGCCGCAACTCCCTTGCGAATGATATTGCGAGTTGCCGATCCGGCGCAAGTGATCTGGCGCCCCCAAGCTACTCAATAGCCGGGGCGCCCTTTTTCTTTATGACTTCTTTACGAACTGCTTACCTCATTTTTATGTGGTTGCGGCAGCGTTCGGATGACGGCTCTGATTGTCTCTTTTGATTACATGCCCAGGCAGTGGCTCACGTTCCGTTGGGAGTACGACTATCGCCACGCGAGCGTGCCGTATTGGACGGGCCGCGGCGGAATTACGCCTCCGGGTTCGGGCGGGGTGCCTTACACCAACAACGGATATCCTCAGTTCTACGCTTGCATGAACGGGAATTCGTCCATGACGGAGAGCCTCACTCAAGCGGAAACGAACTGCGGTGGCCCCGCCGGCAGCACCAGCGCCGTGTGGTTCCCCGATCTGCGCAGAGACCAGTCGATGGTCGACATCGACATCCTGGTTAAGTTCTAGCGTTGAATTCAGGATTCCTCGGAGGGGAATCCTGTTTCACGCGGTCACGAGTTCAAACGGAAGTGGGGGATACGCAGCGCCGAGGCGCCGAATCTGATTCAGAACTTTTTCTTCAGCAGCGGGTTACTACTGCCAACCGGTATGGGATATCTTTGCTTTTGCCTCAGGAGGTGGAAATGCCTCGGACAAAGCTGATCGGCGCGGCCCTTGCGCTGCTGCTCTTGCTGCCCTCCACTTCCCTGCCCGCCTTCGCCCGGAAACACAGCAAAAAGCTACCAGCGGCTCCGGCCATCCAAAGGATGGACGAGCGTGAGCGGGCGATTCATGCGCTGAACCGGCTGACGTTTGGGCCAAGGCCGGGAGATGTGGACCGGGTGCTCGCCATGGGGGTGGACAAGTGGATTGCGCAGCAGCTCGAGCCGGGGAAGATTGACGACTCGGCACTGGAGGCGCGGCTTGCGCCGTATCGCACGCTGCGCATGTCGGCCCTGGAGATGGTGGAGAACTTTCCTCCGGAGCAGGTGCTGCGGGCGGTTGCGGATGGAAAGATGCCGATGCCAAAAGATCCGCAGCTAAAAGCGGTTTACACGGCGGGGGTGGCGCGCTTTAACGAGAAGCAGGCAAAGAAGAACGCGAAGGCGGTGGAGAATGCGGACTTGCTGGAGATGAATCCAGCGGACGACCTTTCGCAGGAGATGAAGGAGAAGCGGCAAGAGGCGCGGGAGCATGCGCGCTCGCGGGCGCTGGACCTGATGGAGATGGCTCCGGAGTCGCGCACGCAGAACCTGGCGGCGATGGACGCGGACGAGCGGCGCGGCTTCTGGCGGGCGCTCTCGCAGGACGACCGCGACAAGCTGACCTCCGATATGACTCCGCAACAGAAGGAACTGCTGCTCTCGCTGGAAAATCCGGTGGCGGTGGTGAACGGCGAGCTGATGCAGGGCAAGCTGCTGCGCGCGACGTACAGCGAGCGGCAACTGCAGGAGGTGATGACCGACTTCTGGTTCAATCACTTCAACGTGTTTCTCGGCAAGGGCGCAGAGCGGTATCTGGTGACGGCGTATGAGCGGGACGTGATTCGTCCACGGGCGCTGGGAAAGTTCAGCGAGCTGCTGCTGGCCACGGCGGAGAGTCCGGCGATGCTGTGGTACCTGGACAACTGGCAGAGTGTGGGTCCCAACTCGCAGGCCGCCGCGCGCGCCAAGAATAACGGCAAGCCCTCGCCGGGGCTCAACGAAAACTATGCGCGCGAGGTGATGGAGCTGCACACGCTGGGCGTGAACGGCGGCTACACGCAGAAGGACGTGACCGAATTGGCGCGGGTGCTGACGGGGTGGACGCTGGAAGAGCCGCGGCAGGGCGGAGGTTTCGTCTTCCGCGAGCCGAGGCACGAGCCGGGAGACAAGACAGTGCTGGGGCGGGTCTTCCACGAGGACGGGCACGAGGACGGGCAACGCGAGGGTGAGGACGCGCTGAAGATGCTGGCGCATGAGCCGGCCACAGCGCGCTTCATCTCCACCAAACTGGCGCAGCGCTTTGTGAGCGACACGCCGCCTCCGGCGCTGGTGGATGCGATGGCGAGGACATTTCTCGAAAGCGATGGAGACATCAAGGCGGTGCTCGGCACCATGCTCGGCGCGCCGGAGTTCTGGGACGTCAAGGAATATCGCTCCAAGGTGAAAACGCCGCTGGAGTTTACGGTGTCAGCGCTGCGGGCGACGGACGCGGAGCTGACGCGTACGCAGAGCGTGAGCGATGCGCTGAACCGCATGGGAATGCCGCTCTACGGGGCACAGCCGCCGACGGGATACTCGATGCGAGCGGAGAGCTGGGTGAACTCCGGGGCGCTGTTGAACCGTATGAACTTTGCGCTGCGGCTCGGCACGGGCAAGCTGGCGGGAGTGAAGGTGGACGCCGCGAAGCTGGCGGGCAACGGGACCAACCACGAAGCCCAGGCCGAAACTCAGTCCGAAACCCAGGCCGAAGAGGTGCAGCGCACGCTGGAGCAGGCGCTGCTGGCCGGAGCGGTCTCGGCGCAGACGCACGAGACGATTGCCAAACAGTTGAGCGATCCGCTGGTGACGGGGCGCAAACTGGACGATCCGCCGAAGCCGGTAAACCAGGGCGCGGTGGCTGGACTGATTCTGGGCTCGCCGGAATTTCAACGGCGTTAGGAGACAGGCGATGGGAATCACGCGGCGAGTTTTCCTGAAGGGCGGAGCCATGAGCGTGGTGGGCATGGCGGCGGTGCCGGGATTCCTGGCGCGCGCGGCGATGGCCGCCGACGCGACACAGCCACACCGGCGGCTGGTAGTGATCTTCCAGCGCGGCGCGGCCGACGGGCTGAACATCGTGGTGCCGCACGGCGAGGCGGAATACTACACGATGCGTCCGACGATTGCGATTCCTCAGCGCGACGTGATCGACCTCGACGGATTCTTCGGGCTGCATCCTGCGATGAGCGCCCTGAAACCCTTGTGGGATGCCAGGCAGCTTGCGATTGTGCATGCCGCCGGATCACCCGACCCAACGCGCTCGCACTTTGACGCGCAGGACTTTATGGAAAGCGGCACGCCGGGACTGAAGAGCACCGAGGATGGATGGCTGAATCGCGCGCTGGTGGCCACCGGCGATCCGCAGAAAGACGCGGCGTTCCGCGCCGTGGCGTTGGGCACGGCCCTGCCACGAATGTTGAGCGGACAGGCTCCGGCGCTGGCCGTGGGCAACGTGAATGACTTTGGCGTGGCGCCGCGCAATCCGCAGGCGCAGCCGCTGGCAAATACCTTTGAGTCCATGTACGCCGCGAGCGTGGATGCAGTGCTGCACGGCACGGCGCAGGAAACTTTTGACGCGGTGAAGATGCTGAAGGCCGCCGACCCGGCGAAGTATCGTCCGGCGGCCGGTGTGGTTTATCCGAAGGGGCGATTTGGAGACGCGCTGAAGCAGACGGCGCAACTGGTGAAGGCAAACCTTGGCGTGCAGGTGGCGTTCACTGACATCGGCGGCTGGGACCATCATGTGAACGAAGGCGCAAGCGAGGGACAGCTTGGAAGGCTGCTGAAGGAATTCAGCGGTTCGCTGGCCGCCTTCTGGCAGGACCTGGGAGCGCTGGCGGCAGAAACCGTGGTGGTGACAATGAGCGAATTTGGCCGCACCGCGCGGGAGAACGGAACCCGCGGCACCGACCACGGCCACGCCAACGTGATGTTCGTAATGGGCGGCGCGGTGCGCGGCGGTAAAGTGTACGGGCGCTGGCCAGGGCTGGCCAACGAACAACTTTATGAACAGCGCGACTTGGCGCTGACCACGGACTTCCGCCAGGTGATGGCCGAGACAGTGGCGCAGCAACTGGGTAATCCGAGGCCGGAGCGCGTCTTTCCCGGCTTCCGCAACCCCGGATTTTTGCACCTGCTGGGCTGAGCCGGGTTGTGTGCAGGGGCTGTCGGCAGAATATCGCCCTCACACTCACCGGTCGTGAGCACAAAGGTGGCGGTTTCGTCTAACATCCGCTGAAATCTTAGCCTCGGAATAGGCCATACCTGCCTGTTGACAATCTGCTCTACAATGAGCGCCATCCGCTGCTTTTGGCGCCGAAAACTATGCATCCAATCACGAGCATGGGCATCTGAACAGCCCACGGAGCAATTGTTGCTCCGTGCTTTCTATTGCCCAGTCCAACCTGAGCATATTCTCCGCCGGTTGGGAAGTATGCAGAAGTAACGGCTGTAGTCAGGCGTTCTCACTCATTGAGAATTGGCCGCAGCGGGTCAATGAGTGTAATTGATTCCATAACAATGTCGGCTCCCACACCCGAGTAAACTTTGGTGGCGCCAACCAACCAAGGCCCGGGAGAAAGGAGCCGAACAATGATCATTATAGGATGCG